>JBGQJV010000014.1:0-35251 GCA_041499215.1 Gemmatimonadota bacterium
CGACTTCTCCCCCGCGAACAGCGGCCCCTCCAGCCGGGTGCCATGGCGGACCTCGACTCCGGCCTCCAGCACCACCGCGCCATGGCGGGTGTCGAACACCACCCCCGGCTCGACCAGCGCCCCGCGACACAGAATCAGGGCAGGGTCGCCCAGGACGATCGCCGCGGCCGGAACCGGGTCCACCGGTGCGGCCCGGAAGCCCAGGCAGTCCGAGGCCAGGTAGCGCTCGAGCGCGGTAACCAGGTCAAAGGTGCCGCGAAGCGGCAGGCCCTCGATCTCCAGGGTCTCGCCGGCATCCGCAGGTCCCGACCAGGTTGACCCCTCGGTGACCACCCACGCCACGGTGTGACCCTGGTGCACCAGCCGGCGGGTCGATCGCTGCAGGGTGACAGGCGCGCCGGTCGGCGCGAACCAGCTTGCTGCCACCACCGCCGGCCCGGGAATGCTCGAGCCTTCCCGGCAGGGTGGCTCGGAGCCCTCGTGAAAGTGCGCGCAGTGTGCCCCGAGGATCGCCGCCGTCTCGAGGTCGAGCGCCGCCTCCCACCGCTCCCGGATCTTCCAGACGCCGGCCCGCAACTCCGCCACCGGCCGCACCCCGGCGAACGGGGCCCAGGCGGGCTCGGGATCCTCGGGCTCGAGGAGAAACAGGTTCATGCGAACGTCATCCCGAGCGGACGGAGGGATCAAGCGCTGCAGTTCCAAGTTCAAAGTTCCAAGTTCGAGGTGCGGCGTCGCCTTGCTTGGAACTTCGAACTTGGAACTCGGAACACTCCCCGTTCATGGGAGGTCTCTTACATCGGGCGGCAGCCGGTCTAGGATCGCCTTGAGGTCGGCGGCCTGGCGCCGAGGCATCACCAGGATCCGGCCGTGGGCGTGGACGATCACGAGGTCTTTCACCCCACTCACCACGATGGGGTCCCCATTGGACCACACCACGCAATCGTCGGTGTCGAGCAGGTAGACGGGGCCGATCGCGGCATTGCCGTGGTCGTCCCGTGCTCGAACCCGGGGCAGGGCATCCCAGGTACCGACGTCGTCCCAGGTGAACCGGCCCGGCACCACCGCCACCGCCGCGCTCCGCTCCAGCAGTCCGACGTCGATCGACACCGCCGTCACCGCGGCGAAGAACCCGGCGACATCGCCTCGCTCGAGCAGGGTCAAGTGCGGGGCGATCTCGTCGGTGTGACGCCGGACCTCTTCCAGCAGCACCCCGGCGGACCAGGCGAACAGGCCGCTGTTCCACAGCGCGCCGGAGGCCATCAGGTCCAGGGCCGTCGCGGCGTCGGGTTTCTCCGCGAAGCGGGAAACCGTGCGCGCCACCTCGTCCAGCGACTTGCCCGGCACGATATAGCCGAAGCCGGTTTCGGGCCGGGACGGGACAATCCCGACGGTGACCAGCCGCTTGTGCCGAAGAGCGGTCGAGAGGGCCTGGGCGGCGGTGTACCGGAAGGCCTCGGCCTCCCGGATGGCCCAATCGGCGTGCAGCGAGAGCACCTGGGCCGCGGGGTCGCGCCGCTGGGCCTCGAAGGTGGCCCAGACCAGCGCCGGGGCGGTCGAGGCCGCCCGGGGCTCCACCAGCACATTCTCCCGCGGCAGGCCCAGCGTGCTGACCAGCCGCTCGGCCAGCGCGCGCCCGGTTACGACCAGGATCCGTTCCCGGGGCACGAGTCCATCGAGGCGGGTGACGGCTTGTTCTGCGGTGGACTGGGATCCCGTGAGCGGCAGCAGCTGCTTGGGATTGGACGGGGTCGAGAGTGGCCAGAACCGGCTCCCGGATCCCCCCGCGAGGATGACAGCCCAGATCATGACGCTGGACTCAGAGCAGGGTCGCGAGGGTCGAGGCGTCGCGCCGGAGGTCGAACAGGAGCGGTCCGATGTTGGTTGCTCTGGCCGCCAGCACGAAGAGGTGGCCCTCGGTGCCGAGTGGCCGGAGCACGGCAAGGCGATCGTTGAACTCGACCACCGTGCCGCCCAGACCCTCACATTCCGCCGCCTCTCCAAGTCTCCGTGCGCCATTGGCGAAGGTGGCGGCCAGGGCGGCCACGGCCTCGGGATCCATCGCCGCACGGCCGGCGCTGTCGATTGGCAGGCCGTCGCTGCTGAGCACCACCACGGCATCCACGTCGGGTCGGGCCGCAAGGCCCTGGACTACGTCGCGCAGACCGGCCATGCTGGATTCTCCGGATGGGAAGGGGTAGGCACAGCGCATTGTAGGGGGTCGCTTCGGGCGAAGTCAAGGAATCGTGCTGACGATTCGATGCCACCGGGCCGGACCGAGCGCTCGCGACGCGGCGGACGTCACGGACTGCACCTCGGACTCGCGGCCTTTCGGCGGAGCCAGGACAGCTAGCCGAAGTCGAACAGTGACTGCGGGTTGACCCGACTTCTCCCGGTCTCTAGCTTCCCCACATGAATCGCCTGCTCACCTGCCTCGCCAGCGCCGCTTTCATTGCCGTCATCGGTGCCTGCAGCGACCCCAACGCGATCCCGGACGCGAGCGTGTCGAACGAGGTGGACACGCTGTTTCTGTGGTCGTTGACCGATGGTCCGCTCACACTCCCAACGGCGTACTCCATCAACGCCCGCAACGGGGTGCGAACCTGGGAGGCGGGAAGCAACTTCGAGTTCGCCTTCGACGAGGACGCCGCCGCGCGGCCGGTGTTTCTGCCTACCGATGTGCTTGGGCTGCTGGGGACGGGCGTCGTCAAGCCGGGCCTCCGGCGGGCCGACGCCGGCGTGACCTTCGATCAGATGACGAAGGCTCCCTCCAACGGATACGTCGTGTCCGACACGATTCCCGTCGCGGTGGGTGACCTGTACTTCGTGCGCACCACGGTGTCCACCTGCTCCCTGCTCGGCGTGCCGCTGTATGCCAAGGTCGAGGTGCTCGAGCTGGACGCGGCGCAGCACACCGTGAGACTCCGGGTGCTGGCCAATCAGAACTGCGGCTATCGCGCGCTCACCATCGGAATCCCCAAACAGTAGCGGCCGTGATCGACATCAAGCTCCTCCGGCAGGACGCCGAGCGGGTCCGCGCGGCGCTCGCCCGCCGGCTGGATCCATCCTTGGATGCCACGCTCGAGCGTCTGGCCGAAGCCGATCGCCGCCGGCGCGACGCGCTGGTCCGTACCGAGGCCCTGAAGGCCCGGCGCAACGCCGCGAGCGACGAGGTGGCGCGGCTCAAGAAGGCCGGGCAGCCGGCCGATGGACTGCTGGCCGAGCTCAAGCAGTCCAGTGAGGAAGTGAAGACGCTGGATGCCGAGGTACGGGGAATCGAGGCCGATCTGGACGGTCTGCTGCTCACGGTGCCGAATCTGCCGTTGGCGGAAGTGCCTGACGGCGACGCCGCGTCGAACACGGTGGTCAAGGAGGTCGGCGCCCGGCCCGAGCTCGGCTTCGCGCCGAAGCCGCACTGGGACCTGGGTGCGGCACTCGGGCTGTTCGATCTGGCGCGCGGGGCCAAGTTGTCGGGCTCGGGTTTCCCCCTGTTCACCGGGCCAGGCGCACGGCTGGGGCGGGCGCTCAAGAACTTCATGCTGGACCTGCACACCGGGGAGCACGGCTACGAGGAGATCGCGCCGCCACTGCTGGTGAACCGGGCCACCATGACCGGCACCGGCCAGCTGCCGAAGTTCGAGGAGGAGCTCTATCTCGCCACCGCGGATGATCTCTTCCTCATCCCGACGGCCGAGGTTCCGGTCACCAACATCTTCCGGGACGAGATCCTCGATGGCGCCCGCCTGCCGATGGGTCTGTGCGCCTTCACCCCCTGTTTCCGGCGCGAGGCCGGGGCCGCGGGCAAGGATACCCGTGGTCTCATCCGGGTGCACCAGTTCGACAAGGTGGAGTTGGTCCGCTTCTGCCGTCCGGAGGACAGCATGGCGGAGCACGAGAAGCTCACCCGCCACGCCGAGACCGTACTCGAGCGGCTGGAGATCCCCTATCGCCGGCTCGCCCTCGCGGCGGGCGACACCGGATTCGCCAGCGCCCGCACCTTTGACCTGGAGGTTTGGGCGGCAGGGGTGGGCACCTGGCTGGAGGCGTCCAGCGCCAGCGTGTTCACCGACTTCCAGGCCCGCAGGGCGAACATCCGGTTCCGCCGCGAGCCGGGGGCCAAACCGGAGTTCGTCCACACCCTGAACGCTTCTGGCGTGGCCTTCCCCCGAACGATCATCGCGCTCTTAGAGAACAACCAGGAGGCGGACGGCTCGGTCCGGTTGCCACGGGCGCTGGTGCCGTACTTCGGCGCCGACCGTCTCGTCCCGGGTGCCTAAGCGGCGCCTGCGCCGGTGGGCGCCGGCGCTGGTGGTGCTGCTGGTGGCCCTGCTCGCGGGGCTCTCGGCCGGGTCGGGCTGGATCGTGGTGCGACACTTCTCCGGTGACGCCTCCTCGATCAGCCGGCTCTACTCCGGCGTCTTCGCCGGCCTCAACGATCCGCGGGAGGGCGGGGCGGTAGATGCCCTGCTCCGGCTGGGCGAGCAGGTGCGGCAGTTGGGAATCCCGCTGGTGGTGACCGACCCGGACGGCCGGGTGACCGCGGCAGCCAACCTCCCCTTCGCGGCGACGCTGGACGACCCGCGGGTGAAGGTCTACGCGGCGGAGCTGGACCGGCGGAACCCGCCGATCACCGAGCAGGCGTTCGGCACCCTCCACTACGGGCCGGTTCCGGCCCAGCGGCAGCTCACCGCCCTCGCGATTCTGCAGGCGCTCATCCTGGTGACCATCATCGCGGTCGGAGTCTCGGCCTGGCGCAACGCGATGGCCTCGCAGCGCGACCAGCTGTGGGTAGCGATGGCCCGGGAGGCCGCGCACCAGATGGGCACGCCGCTCATGAGTCTGCAGGGCTGGATCGAGCAGCTTCGCTCCCGCGCCGCCCCGCCGCCCAGACTGGCGGAACACCTGGAGGCGGATGCCGAGCGGCTGGAGCGGGTCGCCCAGCGATTCGAGCGGATCGGGCATTCGATCCGGCGGGAGCCGATCGGGGCGGGGCCCCTCGCCGCCAAGGTGGCGGACTACTTTCGGCCGCGGCTTCCCACCCGGGTCAATCGGATCGAAATCCGGGTGGAGGTTCCGGGCAGCGGCCCGGTGGTGCTGGGCGATCCGATCCTGCTCGAGTGGGCGCTCGAGTCGCTGGTGAAGAATGCCATAGACGCGCTGCAGGGACGCGAGGGCACCATTACCCTCCGGGTGGCGACCGAGGATGGCCACACCACCATCCGGGTGGCGGATGACGGGCCCGGGGTCCCCGGTGAGCTCCGGCGAACGCTGTTCAACCCCGGTATCACGACCAAGTCGGGGGGGTGGGGCATCGGGCTCGCGCTCGCCCGCCGCGTCGTGGAGGACTCGCACGGCGGAGAATTGGTCCTCGAGCAGACCGAGAAGGGCGCCACGTTCCTGATTCGGATTCCGACCCATGAGCAGTGAGCCCACACCCCTGATCGGCCTCGACGGCCTCAATCCCGCGCAGCGGGAGGCGGTCGAGCACGTGCACGGGCCACTCCTGGTGGTGGCGGGGGCCGGGTCGGGGAAGACCCGGGTGCTCACGATGCGCATCGCCCGGCTGATCGACCATGCGGGCGTGCCGCCCTTTCGCATCTTCGCGGTCACCTTCACCAACAAGGCCGCCGGCGAGATGAAAGACCGGGTCGGCCGATTGCTCGGCCAGGACCCCTCCGGTCTGTGGATCGGCACCTTTCATTCGCTGTCGGCCCGACTGCTCCGGCGCGAGGCGGAGGCACTCGGCTTCACCCGTCGGTTCACCATCTACGACGAGGACGACCGGCTCTCGCTGATCAAGCGGCTGATGGAGGCGCAGGGACACTCGACCAAGCTGTTCCCGCCCCGGATGATCCAGGGGCTGATCTCCGCCGCCAAGAACCGAATGACCGGGCCGGAGGCGTTGGCGGCGTCGGCACCGTTCGATCGCGCGTCCCAGGTCTCGGCGGAGGTGTATCGCGCCCTGGGGCCGGCCCTCAAGGCCGCCAACGCGATGGACTTCGACGACCTGATGCTGCACCCGCTCACCCTGTTCCGCGAGCGCCCCGACCGGCTCAAGTACTACCAGGAGCGGTTCGCCTTCCTGCTGGTGGACGAGTTCCAGGACACCAACAGCGCTCAGTACCAGCTGGTGCGTCAGTTGGGCGCCCACGGCAATGTCGCCGCGGTGGGCGATGACGATCAGTCGATCTACAGCTGGCGCGGTGCCGACGTCCGCAACATGCAGAGCTTTCTCACCGACTTTCCCGGATCGACACTGGTGCGGCTGGAGGACAACTACCGCTCCACCCGGGTGGTACTGGACGCGGCCAATGCGGTCATCGCCGAGAACAAGGGGCGGATCGGAAAGACCCTGCGCACCCGGCGCTCGGGTGGCGAGCCGGTCACGGTGGTGGCCGCCGCCGACGAACGGGACGAGGCCGAGTGGGTGGTGAAGGAGTTCCGTACCCGCAGCGCCAAGGGCGACTGGGGCTGGCCGGACATGGCGGTGCTTTACCGTACCAATTCGCAGTCGCGCGCATTGGAGGAGGCCTTCCGCCGGGCGGGGATTCCCTATCGCATCATCGGCGCCATCAGCTTCTACGACCGCCGGGAAGTGAAGGACCTGCTGGCGTACCTCCGCCTCATCGCCAACCCGAGGGATGACGAGGCCTTCCTCCGCGCGGTATCGGTCCCCAAGCGCGGCCTGGGCGAGTCGAGCCTGGCCACGCTCTCCGAAGCGGCGGCCCGCTGGGGGAAGCCGCTGCTCGACGCCTCGCAGGCGGCCGAGATGATTCCGGGGCTCAGACCCGGAGTGCGGGAGGCCCTGCGCCGGTTTGCCGATCTGGTCGCGATGCTGGCGGACCGTGCGGCCACCTGGCCGCCGGCCCAGATCCTCGAGCAGGTGATCAGCTCGGTCGACTACGAGAAGATCCTGATGGCCGAGGGGCCGGAAGGCGTCGATCGGTGGGAGAACGTGCGCGAGCTGGTCGCGAGCGCCGCCGAATGGTCGGAAGTCGTGGAGCCGGACGAAGACGAGCCGACCACGCCGCTGGAGCGATTCCTGGCCGAAGCCGCGCTGCTCTCCGCCAACGACACGGTCCAAGGCGCCAATGAGGGGGTGACCCTCATGACACTGCACACCGCCAAGGGCCTCGAGTGGCCGGTGGTGGCGCTGACGGGGCTCGAGGATGGGCTCTTCCCGCTGGCCCGCGCGGAGGAGCAGCCTGAGGGCCTCGAAGAGGAGCGCCGCCTCTGCTACGTTGGTATCACTCGAGCCAAGGACAAGCTGTACCTCACCTGGGCCCGCGCCCGGCGCCGGGGCGGAGAGCTCCGGCCTGGCCGGGCGTCCCGCTTCCTGCAGGCGCTGCCCCCCGAGGTCATCGAGGAGAAGCGGACCTCGAGCATGTGGGCGCCCAATTGGGGCGGGACGGCGGGAAGGCGGGAGGGCGGGAGGGCGTACGGTGCCTGGGGCGCATCCAGCCGGTTCGTTGAGGATGAGTCCGTTCCGCCTTCCCGCCGTCCCGCCGTCCCGCCCGAGGAGGTCTCTCAGGACGCGCCGAGGTATGTCAAAGGCGAGCGGGTACGCCATCGGCGCTTCGGAGGAGGGACAATTCAGGGACTCACCGGCACCGGCCGGGATCTCAAGGTGTCGGTGCGGTTTGATGACGAGGAGGTCGGGGTGAAGCAGCTGCTGGTGGCGTACGCCGGGCTGGAACGCGAAATGGAGAGTGCATGAGTATCCGCCCTGAGGACGTGCTGCACGTGGCCCGGCTGGCCGAGCTGGACGTGGCCGAGGCCGACCTGCCGAAGCTGGTGGAGCAGATGGGCCGGATCGTCGGCTTCGTGGAACAGCTCAACGAGGTGCCGGCCGGGGAGCAGGCCCCGCCGTTCCTCGCCGGGCCGGGCAGAACGCCGCTCCGGCCGGACAAGGTCGCGCCGGTGCCGCTAGTGCGGCCTCCGTCGGCGATCGCGCCGGAGTTTACCCACGGGTTCTTCTCGGTGCCCCGCCTCGGGGCCATGGAGGGCGAATGAGCGGGGTCGCCGCCATCGCCGACGGCGTGGTCAGCGGCGCTGCGCCGGCCGCCGCCGTCGCGCGGGAAACGGGAGAGCGGCTCCGCCGCGCTGCCGATCTCAACGCGACCCTGCACTGGTCCCAGGAGCTGCTGGACCGGGATGCGGCACGGCTCGACCAGCTCCCTCCCGCGGAGCGGACGCGGCTGCCTCTTGCCGGGGTGCCGGTGGCTCTCAAGGACAACATCGTCACCACCGACCAGCCTACCACCTGCGGCTCGAGGATTCTCGAGGGGTACGTCTCCCCATACGACGCCACCGTGGTGGGCCGGCTCAAGGGGGCCGGCGCGATCATCGCCTCCAAGACCAACCTGGACGAGTTCGCGATGGGCTCTTCCACCGAGCACTCCGCCTGGGGCCGGGTGAAACACCCGTTGGATCCGGCGCGAGTGCCCGGGGGCTCCTCGGGAGGATCCGCGGCACTGGTCGCGGCCGGAGTGGTGCCCGCCGCGCTCGGCAGCGAGACAGGCGGATCGGTACGGCAGCCCGCCAGCTTCTGCGGCGTCGTCGGGGTCAAGCCCAGCTACGGCCGGGTGAGCCGGTTCGGCCTGGTGGCCTTCGGCTCGTCGCTGGACCAGGTGGGCGTGTTCGGGCGCACCGTGGACGATGCGGCGCGAGTGCTGGCGGTGATCAGCGGCCATGACCCGAACGACGCGACCTCCGCGGCCGAGCCGCCGGTGACCCTCGAGCCAGCCCGGAGGGACCTCAGGGGGCTCACATTCGGAATCCCGGGCGAGTACGTCCCCGCCGACCTGGACCCGGGGGTCAAGGCGGGCATCGACCGCGCCGTGCAGGCCATCCAGGATCTGGGCGGGACGGTCAGGCAGGTTTCGCTGCCCCATACCCGGTTCGCTGTGCCGTGCTACTACATCGTGGCGCCGGCGGAGGCCGCGGCGAATCTGGCCCGTTACGACGGGGTGCGGTACGGGCAGCGACGGGTCGGGCCGGAGGGGGATGTCCGGGCGCTCTACCGGGCCACCCGAGGGCAGGGCTTCGGTCCCGAGGTCCGCCGGCGGATCCTCATCGGTACCTACGTGCTGAGCTCGGGCTACTACGACGCCTACTACCGCAAAGCCCAGCAGGTGCGCGCCCTGCTGGCTGACGATTTCCGCAAGGTCTTCGCGGCGGGGGTCGACCTCCTGCTCACCCCGACGACGCCCACGCCGGCCTTCAAGGCCGGGGAAAAGACCGAAGACCCGGTGGCGATGTACCTGGCGGACATCTTCACCTGCTCGCTCAACCTGGCGGCCCTCCCCGCCATGAGCCTGCCGGTCGGGCGGTCCGGCGGACTCCCGATCGGTGCCCAGCTGGTTGCGCCGATGTTCGCGGATGCACGGATGCTGAGCGTGGCCGCGGTGTTGGAGACGGTGCTGGATCCCACCCGGGAGGTACGCTGATGTCCTGGGAAACCGTCATCGGCCTCGAAGTGCACGTGCAGCTGCTCACCCGCTCCAAGATGTTCTGCGGTTGCTCTACCCGGTACGGGAGCCCGCCCAATACCCAGGTCTGCCCGGTGTGCCTCGGCCTGCCCGGAGCGCTGCCGGTGCCCAATGCCCACGCGATCGAGTTGGCCACCCGGGCAGCGCTGGCGCTGAGCTGCAGGGTGCACGAGACCAGCGTGTTCGCCCGGAAGAACTACTTCTATCCCGACCTGCCGAAGGGGTACCAGATCTCCCAGTTCGACCAGCCGCTGGCGACGGGGGGTGGCATCGAGATCGAGTCGCCGGAGCGGGGCCGCCTCGCGATCGGGATCACCCGGTTGCATGTCGAGGAGGACGCGGGGAAGTCGCTGCATGACCGGCTGCCGGGAAAGACCGCCATCGACCTCAACCGGGCCGGCACCCCGCTCGCGGAGATCGTGAGCGAGCCGGACCTGCGGAGCCCGGCGGAAGCGCGTGCCTACCTGACCCGGCTCAAGCAACTTCTGCTGTACTGCCAGGTGAGTGACTGCAACATGGAGGAGGGTTCGCTCCGGGTGGACGCGAACATCTCCATTCGCCGCCCGGGGGAACCCCGTCTCGGCACCAAGACCGAGGTGAAGAACATGAACAGCTTCGCCAACGTCGAGCGGGCGCTGGCGGTGGAGCGAGACCGGCAGATCAAGCTGGTGGAAGGCGGCGGGCGGGTCGAGCAGCTCACCATGCTGTTCAACGCCGGCTCGGGTGAAGTGCGACCCATGCGGTCCAAGGAAGAGAGCCACGACTACCGCTACTTCCCGGATCCCGACCTCCCGCCGCTGGTGCTCACCCGGTTGTGGATCGAGCAACAGCACGCCGCCCTGCCGGAAATGCCGGACACCAGGCGCGACCGGTTCATGACCGTGCTCGGACTCCCGCCATACGATGCCGGCGTGCTGTCGGCCGAGCGGCCGATCGCCGACTACTACGAGGCGGTGGTGGCGGAAGGCGCGGAGCCCAAGACGGCCGCCAACTGGGTGATGACGGAGGTGCTGCGGGGCTACAACGAGACCGGCCAGTTCTCGGTGAGCTCCGAGTGGCTCGCCGGACTGCTTGCGGCCGTGAAGGATGGCACCGTAAGCAACCAGGCGGCGAAACAGGTCTTCGCCGCGCGCGCCGGGTATGGGTCGCTCTCGGTCACAGTGGAAATGCGCGGCACCGAGAAAACGTCCGAGGTGTCGCCCAAGCAGCTGGCGGAGAAGCTCGGGCTGGTTCAGGTCGGCGACGTGAACGCGCTGGCCAGCTGGGTAGACGAGGTAATCGCCGCGAATCCCAAGGAAGTGGGGCGTTACCAGGCCGGGGAGACCAAGCTGCTCGGCTTCCTGCAGGGTCAGGTGATGAAGAAGAGTGCCGGCAAGGCCGATCCGAAGAAGGTCGGGGGGCTGCTGGCGGAGAAGCTGAAGACGTGAGACGTGAGACGTGTTGCAGGCAGGACTGAAGCCGGCTCCCCCTTGCGAACGTCTCACGTATTACATCTCACGTCTTACGTCTACCGATCACCGCGGCCCGCTCGACTCCTCCTGGCTCAGCAGCCGCACCACGCTCATCGGATCGATCGTCACCCCGCCGTAGCGCATCACCCAGTGCAGGTGCGGCCCGGTCACTCTGCCGCTCCGGCCCACCCGTCCGATCAGCTGACCCTTCTCGACCACCTGGCCGGTCCTCACCAGCGCCCGGCTCAGGTGAAAGTACGCCGAGATCAGTCCCTCCCCGTGGTCCAGGTAGAGCACCTTGCCGGCCAGGTAGAAGTTCGCCACCAGCGCCACACGGCCGCGGTTGGCGGCCACGATCGGATCGCCGACTGCGCCTTCAAAATCGGTGCCGAGGTGGCGGCTGGTAACGGTGCCGTTGTACTCCCGTCCGGTGCCGAATCCGCTGGTGATCCGGCTTCTGCGGGGCAGCTGGAACGCCCCCTGCCACAGCCGGAGCGTGGCATGCGCCCCGCGGCTCACCGCCCGGGCCCGGGCGATCTCCCGCGCGATCCGGAGCCGCGCGGCGCTGTCCGGCCGGGCCATTCGTGGGGCGACGCTGAGCCGTTCCGCGGGGTAATCGGGCTGGTCTACCGCGATGGCGGTATGGACCGTGTCCTCCCGGCCCGAGTGGACCAGCACCAGGGTGATCGGCAGGGAATCGCCCCCCTCCACCGGCACCGGCGCGAGTCCGGTCCAGCTGACGCCACCATCGGCGGAGCTGAAATGAAGCGGCTCCTCGGCCACCTCCCCGCGAAGCTCGCTCAGCAGGTCAGTGATCGTGGGGGTGACGCGGAGCCGGATCAGGCTACCGCGCGCGGGACGGCCCGGCTCGGTCTCGATGGCGACCTGTCCGAGAGCCATCGAGCTGCGGACGAGAAGCAGCACAACCAGGAGGAGGGAGCCAGCGGGAGGGAATCGGGAGTAAGAGTGCAGGGGTCGCTTCATCGTGGTCGCGGAGAACGCAGGGTCGGGGCGTCGGCCTCTCGGAATATGGCCGCACCAGGCAGGCTGTGACGAGGTGTACCGGCCGAGACTGCTCGGAAACGAGGCGTGCAGCTCCCGGCACGCCGGACCAGCGGCTAGCTGGTCCGACCGGAGTCGAAGGAGTGCCGCTGCACCAGCCGTTCCGCCTCTTCGTGGCCCTCGGCCAGCAGGCTCAGCCGCTCGCGGAGCTCGCGCGCCGCGTCCAGATCCGCGGTCAAGGTTTCAGGAACCGCGGTGCCGGCGTGCAGCTTGAGCAGACCCACCCGAAGGGACTCGAGCAGGGTGACGGTCTCCCGTAGCCGAGTGGCCCACAGATCGCGGGCCTCCTGCAGCTCGGCCGCTCCACCGTCGCCGGCGGCCTGGCTCCGCTCGCCGAACAGGGTATCGGGCGCCGCCTGCACGATAAGGTCATCCAGTTCCTCCAGCTTCCGGCGCATCTCCTGGGCCTGAGAGGAGAGGAACTGGATCTGCTCGGGGAGACGGTTGAGCTCCCGCCGCTGACCGGCCGGGAGCGCCTGGTACAGCGCCTCGGCAGCCTCTCCCAGCGCCACCTCGGTAGGACGGTGCAGGGTCTGCTCCGGCGCGCCGCGCCGCGTGAGCCGCCAGCCCGCCAGCTTCACTAGCAGCCGCCCCACCGGACCGGTCCAGAACCGCTCCTGCCATGCCGAGGCCCGGTCCCGGGCCGGCAGGTCCCGGCCCGGCACGAACATCCCCACGAATGCTCCACCCAGCGCCATGCCCGCCAGGGTGAGCCAGGCATACTGGAACACTCTCGGGGTCGTGCCGAGCCAGGGCATGATGAAGGCCGAGGCGATGGTGCCGGCGAACGCCCCCCAGGTTACCCGCCGGAGCAGCCGTCCCAGGGCCGAAGGGGGGCGGCCGATCTCGAAGGCGAGCTCCTCGCGGCGGCGCTCCGCCTGGCCCCGCATCGCGAGGACGAGGTCGCTGGGGGAATAGCCCGCCGCCAGCACCTTGCGGGTGTGCGCCAGCCGCGAGCCGAGGTAGAGCACCCACGGGGTAGCCAGCACGGAGCCGAATCCGAGGAAAGCGACGGCCGCGCCGGGGAATCCATTGGCTACCATCGCGACGAGGGCAATCGCGGAGGGTAGACCCCAGAGCACGGTCCACAGCATCAGCGCGCCTCGCGACTGGCTGCCTTTGGTGAGCCATACCCGAAGGGGGGCGGGGAGCTCGGCCGGGGCCACCGACAACTGGTCGAGGGCCTCGGCGAACTGCTCGGCGGTCTGGAACCGGGCCGAAGGGTAGTGGGCGAGGCAGCGATCGACCGCCCGGCAGAGCGCCCGCGGAACATGCGGGGCGACGGTGGCAAGCGAGGGCGGGGGACCCGCCAGGTGCTGCGCGACCAGCTCGAAGAGTTTCGCGCCGCTGTAGGGGAGCCGGGAGGAGAGCGCGCAGTACCCCACGACGCCGAGGGCGTAGATATCGCTCCGGCCGTCCACCGCATCGCCGCGAGCCTGCTCCGGGCTCAGATAGGCCACGGTGCCCATGATCCGCGCCTCGGGCTCGGCCTGCCGCAACGCGGGAGCGGCGATGCCGAAGTCGGCGATCAGGGCGCGGCGGTTCCCCGCCTCCAGCAGGATGTTGTCGGGTTTGACGTCGCGGTGCACGACCCCCTGGGCATGCGCATGCCCCAGCGCCCACGCCACGTCCCGCAGCACCCGGCTCGCCTCGGCGGGGGGCAGCGGTCCTCCGTTCCGAAGCCGCTGGCCCAGGCTCTCTCCCGGCACGTAGGCCATGACGAACCACACCAGCCGGCCCGATTCCTCCACCGCGTGGATCGGGACGATGTTGGGATGGGAGAGCCGGGCCGCGGTGCGGGCTTCACGCAGGAACCGCTCGCGCAACGTTGGCTCGGCGGCCAGTGCCGGTGGCAGCAGCTTGATGGCGACCGGACGGTCGAGGCCCACGTCGCGCGCCAGGTAGACGATGCCCATCCCGCCCCGGCCCAGCTCGCGCTCGAGCGAGTACCGCCCGGCGAGGATGCCCTGCAGCTCCAGGAACAGCGGGTCAATCGTCGGCGCGGTCATCCCACGGCCTCTTGAGGCTGGCGGTGGGCCAGAAGTCGAGCTGGCGGTCGGGGAGCCCGAAGTGCTCCTCCGCGGTGGCCCGGAGCCTCTCCGGATCGCGCCAGCCCCCGGCCAGCAGCGCCTCCCGCCGCATGCGCTTGGCGGTGCGGAGCGGTGTATCGCCGGCGGGGTCGAGCCGGCGGGCCTCGGCCTCCGGGTCGGCCAGCATCGCCATGACGTAGTCGAACGAGAGCGCCAGGTGCCGCTCTACGTCGATCGTGGGCAGGTCCCACCGGCTCCGCTTCTCGGCCACCTGGAAGGCCCGCTGCCAGCCCTGTGATTCGGTCAGGTGCACCATGCCGCGAAACAGCCGCCGGTTGGTCTTCACGCTGAAGATGGTGGGCGCGATGATCTCGTCGAGATGGGCGTCGGCCGGGCCGTGATCCAGCAGGATCACCTCCTTGGCCGTCCGGGCGAACCCGTCACCCAGGGGCCGCTCAAACCGGCTCTCCCAGTAGGAGTGGCCGAACCCGGTCGTGGAGCTGGTAAGCACCAGCTGCCGGGGGACGAAGAAGTTGTGGGCGACGACGTCGGCCGCCAGGTGCGAGAGATACCCGAGCCCGAACGCCCGGAGTGCGTCGGTCCGGGCCAGGTCGTGAATTTCCTGGCCCACATGCCACGAGTGACAATGTCGTCCGACCGGGGCGTACTTCTTGGCGATGGAGCTGTCGGCGGCGATGTTGCCGTACAGGAAGTCGAACGGGAAGGCGCGGAGCAGGTCGGCCGCGGCCGCGGGCAGCACTGGGAGGTTGGCCAGCACCGCCTCGCCGAGATAGATGTGGGTGCCGGGGGTCCAGGCGTACAGCGGGTCGGGGAGCAGCAGTGCGACGAGCAGCACGACGACAAAGGCGACCAGGGCGCGGCGGGCGGTCAACGCCGCCCCAGTCTGAGCAGCCGGCGGATCATGCCGAACCAGCTGACCCCCGCGCGGAAGGTGCGCAGAGTGACCGCCGCCTCGAGCGCGGTCTCCTCCACCTCCTCGGCCAGCACCTCATAGACCGCTTCCAGACTGGTGATCCGTTCGCGCACCCCCTCGCGGAGCGCCCTGCTGGCCCGGACAATCTCCTCGGTTTCGTTGCTCACCAGGGCAGTGAGCCGCTCGCCCTCCCCCGAAAGCGATTGCACCGCGTGGAGCGCCGGACTCAGCTCGGCGCGGAACGATTCGATGACCCGGGAGAGCTGTCGCATCTCGAGGGCCGCCTGCCGGGCGGCGAGGGCCACCGCGGCTGCGATCACCAGGAACGCCAGTGCGATGACCAGGAGGGAAATGGCCATGGTCGGTCCCACCCAGCCCGATGCGATCTCCGCCTGAAGGAGAAGGAGCATGCCTCGTCTTCCTTCCTAGGGGTTCCGAGTTCCGAGTTCCGAGTTCATAGGCTCCATGTTTCGGCCGGGTGTGCCGGCCGGGCTACGAGGAAGGGATCGTGCTCGGAACGCGAAACGCGGAACGCGAACTCGGAACTGGTTCAAGATAAGCCGCGCTTGACGCCCGCACCATGCGCCCCGAGTATTCGCCATGCCTCCACGCTTCCTGGTCCAGGGTGGCCGCCGACTGAACGGCACGGTGCGCCCCGCCGGCAACAAGAACGCCGCGCTCCCCGCCATCGCCGCTACTCTGCTGGCCGACGGACCCGTCGACCTGGGCAACATCCCGCGGATCCGGGACGTGGAAACGATGCTGTTGCTGGTGGCGGATCTCGGCGCCTCGGTGGAGTGGACCGGCTCCAACACGGTTCGGATTGACGCCCGCTCCGCGACCGCCAAGCCGCTCAACCCCGAGCTCTGCGCCCGGATCCGCGCCTCCATCCTGCTGGCGGGACCGCTGCTGGCGCGGTTCGGCAAGGTGCAGCTGCCACCTCCCGGGGGTGATGTGATCGGCCGACGGCGGGTGGACACCCACTTCCTCGCGCTGGAACAGCTGGGCGCCGAGCTGACGGTGGGGGAGCGATTCGAGATCGAGGCGAAGCAGCTGACCGGTGCCGAAATTTTCCTGGATGAGCCGTCGGTCACCGGCACCGAAAACGCCCTGATGGCCGCGGTTTGCGCGCGGGGGCGCACCGTGCTCCGCAACGCCGCCGCGGAGCCACATGTGCAGGACGTGGCCCGGCTGCTCCTGGCGATGGGCGCATCCATCGAGGGGATCGGGACAAACGTCTATACCATCGAGGGGGGCAGGCCGCTCGGCGGCTGCAACTACTCGATCGGGCCGGACCATATCGAGATCGCCAGCTTCATCGGCCTGGCCGCGGTGACCAACGGCTCAGTCACCATCGAAGGGGTCCGGGGCGACGATCTCCGGAGCACTCTGCTCGGCTTCGACCGCCTGGGCGTCAGACCGCGGCTGGACGGGGACCGCCTCATCGTCGACCACGGACAGGAACGCCGGGTCCGTCCCGATCTGGGCGGACATGTTCCCAAGCTGGAGGACGGTCCCTGGCCAGCGTTCCCGGCCGACGCCATGTCGATCGCCGTGGTGACCGCCACCCAGTGTGAAGGCATGGTGCTGATCTTCGAGAAGATGTTCGAGTCACGCCTGTTCTTCGTGGACAAACTGATCGGCATGGGGGCCCGCATCGTGCTCTGCGATCCGCACCGGGTCGTCATCTCCGGCCCGTCGCCTCTCAGAGGCGGGATGGTGGAGTCGCCCGACATCCGGGCCGGTATGGCCATGCTGCTGGCCGCGCTGGCGGCGGAGGGCGCCAGCACCATCCACAACATCGGGCAGATCGAGCGCGGGTACGAGCGGATCGACGAGCGGCTGCGGAGTCTGGGCGCGCAGATTGAGCGGGCGGAGTAGGCGACAGCCGTCAGCCATCAGCCGTCAGCCATAGCCGTCAGCCATCGGCCGTCAGCCACCAGCCGTCAGCCAACGACCATCAACTGAAAGACTATTATTCATTCGAAGTGGTTCCGAACTCCCAAGCGCTGACGGCTGACGACTGAAGGCTCTCCCCATGTCCGACAAGCTCTCAAAATCCGAATCCGAGTGGCGTGCTCAGCTCACACCCGAGCAGTTCAAGGTCGCTCGGCAGAAGGGCACTGAGCCCCCCTTCTCCGGGCCCTATTGGAACAACCACGACCCCGGCCAATACCGCTGCGTCTGCTGCGGCACTGTCCTGTTCGATGGCGCCGACAAGTTCGATTCCGGCACCGGCTGGCCCAGCTATACCCGGCCGGCGAGCCCGGAGGCAGTGGAGACCGAGACCGACAAGAGCCACCTCATCGTCCGCACCGAGGTTCACTGCGCCCGGTGCAACGCCCACCTGGGTCACGTCTTCGACGACGGCCCCCGGCCCACCGGCCTCCGCTACTGCATCAACTCCGCCTCGCTCAAACTGGAGCGGGAGGATGGCTGAGCCGAACCGCAGTTCCGAGTTCCGAGCTCCGAGTTCCAAGGGAGGATCGACCCTGGAATCTGGAACTCCGAACTCCGGACTGGTGCGGGAGCTCCCCTTGCCCGGAACCCTTCCACGATTCGAAATCCCCGGCTGGCGCTCCCGGTACGGCGTGGTCGCGGGAATCACGGGGCGCGGAGGGGCGGAGGGCAGGGGGTTCGATCTCGGGCTGTGGACCGACGCTCCGGTTGGGGAAGTGATGAGTCGGTGGCGGGCGTTCCGGCAGGCCGAAGGGTTTCGGGCGACCATACTGGGAAACCAGGTGCACCAGACCAGGGTAGCGTGGCACGAAGACGGGACGGGGTGGATCCAGATAGAAGGGGTGGACGGCCACGCCACCCGTACCCCCGGACTCCTGCTGACCGTCACGGTCGCCGATTGCATCCCGGTATACCTGATCGATCCCGTCGCCCGGGCAGTGGCGCTGCTTCATAGTGGCTGGAGAGGCACGGCCGAGCGGATCCTGGAGCGTGGTGTCGAGCTCTTGGTCGAACGGGCTGGCGCGGGGGTGAGCACCATTGTAATGCATTGTGGGGTAGGGATTTGTGGTGAGTGCTATGAAGTAGGTTCTGAGGTCATGGCGGGCTGCGGAATTGAGCCGGTCGGTCCCGGGCCGTGGCACGTGGACCTGCGTGCGGTCCTGGCTGACCAGGCCCGAGACCTGGGGATCCGCGAGATATCAACATCACAATTCTGTTCTGGGCATGACCGGCCCCTCTTCCATAGTCATAGGGCCAGTGCCGGCCGCGACGGCCGGATGGTGGCGTACCTGGGCCTGGTCTAGCCGAGTCACGGGGAAGGCAACAGGTCGGGTGCTTCCCGGTCCGCGACCGGGCCGATAAGTTCGCTGCCCGGTGTTGACTACCCCGGGTCCCCCCATTAGGGTACTAGCGCTGTTCCGGGAGCGCAGCGGGCAGGAGATGTGGGGGAGTTCCCCCACTTTTTTTTTCGGGCTACCTGCATGGAAGCCGACTCGCTGCTCGAGGCAGTCCGCCGCATCGTCGCCGATCTTGGGTTCGAGCTGGTCGAATTCAGGATGTCCGGCCCGCCGCAGCGCCCAGCCATTCAGGTCAGAATCGACCGCCCGGACAGTCGGCCCGGGCATGGAGTGACCGCCGAGGATTGCGCGCGGGCCAGCCGGCCGCTCGAGCGGATGCTCGAGGCTCCGGAGGGCTTGGGCGATCGTTACACGCTGCAGGTATCCTCGCCCGGCATCGAGCGCCCGGTCCGGTTCCCGGAGCATTGGCGGCGGTATGTCGGCCGGGTGGTGCGGGTGACTGCCAGGACGCTCAAGGGCCATCCGCGGGCCGTCATCGTGGACCTCCCCGACGACGGGCATGTGCGGCTCCGGCTGCCAGACGGTAGCGAACCGCTGCTTGCGTTGGCGGATGTCAAGGAAGCGCTGCTACAGGAAGAGTCGGCGGCCGACAGCCGCCACGAGCCATAGGCGGGACAGGAGACGAAGGATGTCAGGTTCCCCAGAGGTGCTGACCGCGATCCGCGAGCTCACCACCAGCAAACAACTCGACCGAGGTGAGCTGCTCGACCTGCTGCGCGACGGAATCCATGCCGCGCTGGCGCGGCGCTACGGGCCCAACGTGCGGTTCGAGCTGGAGTTCGACGAGCTCAAGGGCACGATCCGGATCGTCCGGCTCCGGCAGGTGGTGGAGGCGGTGGAGGATGTCAGCTCGCAGATCTCGCTGGAAGAAGCCCGTTACGAGGACCCCGACTTCGCCCTGGGGGACATGCTCGAGGAGGATGTACCCTTCGCCGAGTTCGGCCGGCTGGCGGTGCAGGCCGCCAAGCAGCGGATCATCCAGCGGGTGCGCGAGGGTGAGCGCACCCGGATCCGGGACGAGTTCGCCTCCAAGGTGGGGGAGCTGCTGTCGGGCGAAGTGCAGCAGATCGAGCGCGGCAAGCTGGTGATCATGCTGAACAAGTTCCGCGAGGCGGAGGCCATCATCCCGTACCGCGAGCAGAACCACCGCGAGAAGTTCCACCAGGGAGACACCATCCGCGCCGTGCTCAAGCGGCTGGAGGAAACCCCCAAGGGACCGCGGCTGATTCTCTCCCGGGCCGATCCGCTGTTCGTCAAGGCGCTGTTCAAGCTGGAAGTGCCGGAGATCCAGCAGGCCATCGTCGAGATCCGGGCCTGGGCCCGCGAGGTCGGCAGCCGCACCAAGATCGCGGTGATCTCGCGGGATGACGCGATCGATCCGGTGGGCGCCTGCGTGGGGCTCAAGGGCTCCCGGGTGCAGGCGGTGGTGAACGAGTTGGGCGGCGAGCGGATCGACATCGTTCCGTGGTCGCCTGATCCGGAGCGCTTCGCCCGGCTGGCGCTGGCGCCGGCCCGGGTGGCGAAGGTCTTCTCCGATCCCGCCAGCAAGACCATCCAGGCGGTGGTGGACGAGGATCAGCTGTCGCTGGCCATCGGCCGCAACGGCCAGAACGTCCGGCTGGCCTCGGAGCTGACCGGCTGGAAGATCGACCTCTACTCCAGCCGGGAGTGGCTGGAGCGGGGTGGCGAGGGCCCGCTGTTCGCTCCGCTGCCGCCGGAGGACGAGGCCGGGATGCAGGTGCCGCTCACCGAGCTGCAGGGTCTCTCACCCGAGCTGCTGGCGATCTTGAATGCGGCCGGCTACCAGACCCTGGCGGACGTGCTGGATCTGGAGCGCGAGGACATCGAGAAGACTCCCGGGATGACACCGGAGCGGGCCGAGCAGTTCATGGTCTTCCTCTCCGATTTGACAACGGAAGATGGGGGCGAGGACGCCGGCGCCGCCGGCTGAACGAATACTCCGCCTGCTGGGCCTGGGGTTCCGGGCCCGGCAGGTGGTGATCGGGGTGGACCAGATCCGCGCCGGGCTCCGGGCCGACCGGTTCGCCTGCGTCGTGGTCGCGGCGGACGCGAGTCCGCGGGCGCGGGAGAAAGTGGTGCGGCTCGCGGCCGGCCGGGGAGTTCTACTCCTCGCCGGCCCGTCGGCCGAGACGATCGGCAGCCGGCTGGGACGGCCGGCGGTGATGGTCGTCGGCGTGTTGGATCGGGCGCTGGCCCAGGGGCTCGCGGATGCGGCTTCTGGAGGTGTCCAAACGGAGGCGTGAGTGGTCAAGACCCGAGTGCACGACCTGGCTGCCGAGTTCGGCGTCTCCGCCGAGCAGCTGATGAACATGCTCAAGGACATGAACATCTTCGTGCGGAGCCACATGTCTCCGCTGGAGGATGGGCAGGTGTCCGCCATCCGGGTGCGCTGGGAGCGCGAGAAACGGAAGGCGGCGCAGGCGGAAGAGCCCGCGACCAAGAAGGGCAAGAAGAAGGCGACCAAGACGGTGAAGGCGGCCAAGGTGGCCGAGCCCGAGCCGGCGAGCGAGGTCGGCAAACCGGCCAAGCGCCGGCGCACCGCCGCCGAGGTGGCCCAGGCCGAGGCGGTCGCCGAGGCGGAGCGGGTCGCCGAGGCGCTCCGGGTGGAGGCGCTCGAGCTGTCCCGTCCGATCGAGAAGCGGGAGGAGCCGATGCTCTCCGCCTCGATCGAGGAGCGGGCCCGGGCGCTGTTCAAGGATCTGCCGCCGATGCCGGCGGAGCCCGAGACCACCGCCGCCGAGACCGCCACCGAGGCCCGTCCTTCGTCGGCGACCCGGCCCGAGCCCGGCGAATCGCTCTTCCCGGCCCGGCCCTCGATGCCGGCGGCCAGCACGCCGGCTGGTCCGAGCGGAGCGCTGCCCCGGATTCCGACCCGCATTCCCCGGCCGGTGGCGCCTCCCGGCGGCGGGGTTCCCCGCTTCAACCGGCCCACGCCGGTGTTCAGCTCCAGCTCTCCCTCCTCGGCTCCCGGCCAGCGGCAGTCCGGCGGCCAGCGGCCCGGCGGCCCCCGGCCAAGCGGCGGCAACCGCCCCAGCGGCGGGGCGATCGGCCCCGCGACCGGTGAGCGTCCGAAGGTGTTCGGCCCCGACGCGGAGAAGGGTGCCGCCCGCAAGAAGGCGAAGAAGGGGCGCAAGTCGTCGGTGGATCAGGATGCGGTGCTGGCGAACATCGAGAAGACCCTCGCCGGGATGCACCGCGGCACGGTCAAGAAGGGCGTGCGGCGCGACTCGAGCGGCTACCAGGAAGCGGCGGCCAGGGCCAAGGAAGAGCGCGAGGCGGAGAAGACCCGGGTCCGGGTCAACGAGTTCATCTCGGTCTCCGAGCTCGCCGATCTCATGAAGGTGCCGGCCACCCAGATCGTCCAGCTCGCCTTCAAGGAGCTGGGCCTGATGGTGACCGTGAACCAGCGGCTCGACTTCGACCAGATCGAGCTGATCGCGTCGGAATTCGGGTTCCAGGCCGTGAAGGAAGAGGAGTACGCCGCGCCCACCGAGACGGTGGAGCAGGAGGAAGCGGCCGACGAAGGGCACATGGTGCCGCGCCCGCCGGTGGTGACGATCATGGGTCATGTCGACCACGGCAAGACCTCGCTGCTGGACTACATCCGCAAGGCCAACGTGGTGGCGGGCGAGGCCGGCGGCATCACCCAGCACATCGGCGCGTATCACGTCACCCTGCCGAACGGGAGGGAGATCACCTTCCTCGACACCCCGGGCCACCAGGCCTTCACGGCCATGCGCGCCCGTGGCGCCCAGGTGACCGACATCGTGGTCCTGGTGGTTTCCGCCGAGGACGCGGTGATGCCGCAGACCGTGGAAGCGATCAGCCACGCCAGGAATGCCGGCGTGCCGATGATCGTCGCGATCAACAAGATCGATCTGCCCGCGGCCAACGTGCAGAAGGTGAAGCAGGACCTGCTGACGCAGAATGTGGTGCTGGAGGAGTTCGGCGGGCAGGTGCTGTCGACGGCGATCTCCGCCAAGAAGGGCACCAACATCGACCAGCTGCTGGAGCAGATCCTGCTGCAGGCCGAGATCCTGGATCTCAAGGCTAACCCGGACCGGCCCGCGTCGGGCACCGTGGTGGAGGCGACGCTGGACCCGGGCAAGGGGCCGATCGCGACCATCCTGGTGCAGAAGGGCACCCTCCGGGTGGGCGCCAACTTCATCTGTGGCAAATTCTCCGGCCGGGTCCGCGCGCTGTACGACGAGCGCGGCAAGAACGTCAAGGAGGCCGGCCCGTCGATCCCGGTGCAGATCCTGGGCTTCGAGGGCACGCCCTCGCCGGGCGACAACTTCGTGGTGACCGCGGACGCGGTCGAGGCGCGCGAGATCGCCCAGAAGCGGCAGCGGCTGGAGCGGGAGGCGCAGAACCGGCGCACCGCCCGGGGCGGGTCGCTGGAGGACATCTCCCGCGCGCTGGCGCAGGGGCAGATCGGTGCGCTCCGCCTGATCATCAAGGCGGACCAGGGCGGCCCGGCCGAAGCGCTGGCCGATGCACTGGGCCAGCTGTCCACCGGCGAGGTCCGGGTGGACATCGTGCACCGCGGAGTCGGATCCATCAGCGAGAGCGATGTACTGCTGGCCAAGGCCTCGGGCGCGATCATCATCGGTTTCCATGTCCGCCCCGATGGCGGGGCCCGGGCGGCGGCCGAGCGGGAAGGGGTGGATGTGCGCACCTACCGCATCATCTACGAGGCGGTGGACGACGTCCGCAACGCGCTGGAGGGCCTGCTCAAGCCCGAGTCGAAGGAGACGGTGCTGGGCGACGCGGCGGTGCTGCAATTGTTCAAGGTCAGCAAGGTGGGCACCATCGCCGGCTGCCAGGTGAAGAGCGGCACCATCCTGCGGACCGCAAAGGCGCGGGTGCTGCGCGACGGCGTGCAGATGTACGAGGGCTCGCTCTCCAGCCTCAAGCGCTTCAAGGATGACGTGAAGGAAGTGAAGGAAGGGCTCGAATGCGGCATCGGCATCGAGAACTTCAACGACCTCAAGGTGGGCGACGTGATCGAGTCCTACCGGGTGGAAGAGGTCAAGCGGACGCTGGCGAGCTCGGCGTCGGGGTCGGGCGCTGCATGAGCGGTCAGGCGGACAGGCGGTCAGGCGGACAGTGGTTCCGTGCGGAGTCCAGACTCCGCGTCGAGCCTTGTTGCTCCTGGGACAAACTGACCGCCTGACCGCCTGTCCGCCTGACCGCCATGTTCGCCGCCATCCAGACCTGGGATCTCCACCTCGAAGGCTGCCACTCGCTCAAGGACAAGCGGGCCATTCTGCAGCCGCTCAAGGCCGAGCTGCGGCGGAAGCTGAACGTCTCGGTCGCGGAGGTGGACCACCAGGATCTGTGGCAGCGTGCCGGCTTGGCCTGCGCGGCAGTGGGCAGTGATCGCCGAGTGGTGGAGGAGACCCTGCGCGACGCCGACCGGGTGATCGAGTCGGCGGACGGAGTGCGGATCATCGAGACGGTGGTGACGGTCGCATGAAGGGATCCAAGCGGCGCCCTGAGCAGGTAGCGGAGACGATTCGGCAGCTCATCGCAGAGGCCCTGCTCGGCGAGCTGCGAGACCCGCGCATCGGGTTCGTGACGGTCACCGACGTACAGGTGACCGGCGACCTCTCGGTGGCCACGATCCGGGTGAGCGTGATGGGGGACGACACCGCGCGGGCCGAGGCCCTGGAGGGGCTCGAGAGCGCGGCGGGGTTCCTGCGCTCCCGGGTGAGCAAGGTGCTGTCTACCCGGGTGGTGCCGGAGCTGCGCTTCGAGCTCGACCGGGGGCTGCAGCATGCGGCCCGGATCGAGCAGATCCTGGCGAAGCTCCGGGAGGAGAAGGGCGACTGACCGGGGCGGCAGCGCTGCTGGTGGACAAGCCGCGCGGGCCCACCAGCCACGACGCCGTTGACCGGGTGCGACGGGTGTTCCGGACCCGGGCGGTGGGGCATACCGGGACGCTCGATCCTTTCGCGACCGGGTTGCTCGTGATCCTGCTCGGCAAGGCCACCCGGCTGGCGCGGTTCGTGGAGCAGCAGCCGAAGACGTATGCCGCCACCGTGAAGTTGGGTGTGGTCACCAGCACCGATGACCTGACCGGCGAAGTTGTGGGCGGTCAGGCCGTCAGGCGGTCAGACGGCCTTCCGAGTCGGGCCGAGGTCGAGCAGGCGCTGGTCGGCTTCCTTGGCCCGCAGCGGCAGCGGCCGCCGGCCTTCTCCGCCAAGCGGGTGGAAGGGGAACGGAGCTACGCCAGGGCCCGGCGCGGTGAGGCAGTCGAACCGGCGGAGGTGGAGATCGTGGTGCACGCGATGGAGCTCGTCGGGTACGACTACCCCGACCTCCAGTTCCGCA
Organism: Gemmatimonadota bacterium; assembly: GCA_041499215.1. Classification (GTDB taxonomy): domain Bacteria; phylum Gemmatimonadota; class Gemmatimonadetes; order Gemmatimonadales; family GWC2-71-9; genus JADJOM01. Next base: position 24,640 of record JBGQJV010000014.1, read on the forward strand.
CCACGGTGAGCGCCGGGACCTACGTTCGGGCCCTGGCACGGGACCTCGGCGAGCGGCTGGGGGTTGGGGCGCACTTGACGAGCCTGCGGCGCGAGGCGATCGGCGCCCTGCGGGTGGAGCTGGCGGTTCCACTGGACCAGATCGGTCCGGAGTCCCTCCTCCCGCCGCTCGCCGTGCTGGGGCACTTGCCGCGGCTCGAGGTGACGGAGGGCGAGGCGAAGGCGCTGGCGTATGGGCAGGCGGTCAGGCGAGAAGGCGGACCGGCGGTCCGCCCGCCCGCCGGTCCGCCCGACTGGGTGGTGGCGATCGCCCCCGGAGACCGACTGGTCGCCGTGGGCAAGGTGCGCGACGACGCGTTCCAGCCCGACGTGGTGCTCGAGGCCACCGGCTGATGTCGTTCCTCCCGCCCCACCCGGAAGGAACCGTGGTCACGGTGGGCACCTTCGACGGGGTGCACCTGGGCCACATGGCGGTGCTGCGGGAAATCGCGGCGCGGGCCCAGGCGGTGGGGCGGAAGAGCGTGCTGGTCACGTTCGAGCCGCATCCGCTGGTCGTGGTGAACCCACAGGCTGCTCCGCTGGTGCTTACCACCGGTCCGGAGCGGCGGGAAGTGCTGGCGCTGACCGAGCTGGACTACGCAGTCTTCCTCCGGTTCGATCGCCGGCTGGCGGACTATACGCCGGAGCGGTTTGTCCGCGAGGTGCTGGTGGGCCGCTGCGGCATGCGGGAGCTGGTCATCGGGCACGATCACGGCTTTGGCCGGGGCCGCAGCGGGGATGTGGAAACCTTGAGGCGGCTGGGCGCGAGCGACGGCTTTGTGGTGGACGTGGTGCGGGCGGTGGAGCTGGGCGGGCACGCGGTGAGCAGCACCGCCATCCGCCGGGCGGTGGCGGGCGGAGACCTGCGGACCGCCGCCCGGCTGTTGGGCCGGCCCTACACCGTGAGCGGACGGGTGGTCCAGGGAGAACGTCGGGGCCGCACTATCGGGGTCCCCACGATCAACCTGGGCGAGATTCCCGAGCGGAAGCTGCTCCCCCCCGACGGGGTCTACGCCGCGCGGGTCGAGTGGGCCGATGGCCGGGGCGGGGGCATGCTGAACCAGGGTCCCAAGCCGACCTTCGGCGAGATGCGCCGCACGGTGGAGGTGCATCTGTTCGGGGTGGACCAGGACCTGTATGGCCAGTGGGTCCGGGTGGAATGGGTGGAACGGCTCCGCGATGTCGAGCGATTCGGCTCGGTTGAGGAGCTCAAGGCACAACTTCAGCGGGACCGTGCCGCGGCGCTCGACGCGCTCGCCCGGCACGGCCCCACGATCGACCAGAATCGCGCGTCCCATGCCTGAGCTCTGATGGTAGTCACCTCTCTCAAGACCCGGATCGGCCTCATCGTGGCGATGGTGGTCGTGTCCATCGTGGCGCTGATCCCCCGCAACACGACGATCCGCGAACGCGGCTCCGACGGCATCATGCGCGACACCGTCATCAAGCAGGTGCCGCTCAAGCGCGGTCTCGACCTGCAGGGTGGCATGCATCTCGGGCTCGAGCTGGATCAGTCCAAGCGGGTCTCGGCCGACGTGTCCCGGGACATCGACCTCGCCCTCACGGTGCTCCGCAAGCGGATCGACGAGTTCGGCGTCACCGAGCCGCTGATCCAGAAGCAGGGCGATTCCCGAATCGTGGTGGAGCTGGCCGGCATCTCCGATCCGGCCCGGGCCAAGCAGATCGTGCAGAGGAGCGCCTTTCTCGAGTTCCGGATCACCGACCGGAGCGAGGCGCTCGACAAGGCCCTCCCCGCGATGGACCGGACCCTGCAGCGTCTCGGGGTGAAGGCGCCCTCGGGTGCGGCTCCGGTGACGCCCTCGGCGGTAACCCAGCTGCTCCAGGGAGATACCGCCAAGAAGCAAGCCGTCACCAAGGACTCCACCGCCGCGGCCCCGGATACTACCCCGGTCCTCGGTGGGGTGCTCTCCGGCCTGATCCAGACCGCCTCCACCGCGGGGTTCCAGCTCTACCCGGGGGAGTACCTGGTGGAGAAGGGTGCGGTGCCGCTGGTCGACAGCCTGCTCCGGATCCCGGACGTGGCGGCGCTCTTCCCCCGCCGCTTCGAGTACCGCTGGTCAGCCAACGACCTGAGCGTTGGCGCCAAGGCCTACCAGATCCTCTACGTGCTGGAGGACCGGCCGATCGTTACGGGCACCAGCCTGGTGGACGCCAAGGAGGACATCGATCCGCTCACCAGCGGGCCGATCGTCACCTTCGAGCTCGACCGGAAGGGCGCCCGGGACTTCGGCGAGGGCACCGGCCGGAACGTGGGCAACTACATGGCCATCATCCTGGACGACAAGGTGCAGGGCCGGCCGCCGGTGATCCAGGAACGGATCGAGCGGCGGGGGCAGATCACCCTCTCCGGCAAGACCTTTCAGGAGGCGCGAGACCTGGCGCTGACGCTCCGGGCGGGTGCCCTGCCGGTGCCGCTCAAGATCGTCGAGGAGTTCCAGGTCGGGGCCAGCCTGGGCGAGGACTCGATCAACAAGGGGATCCTGGCGGGGATCGTGGGCACCGCCATGGTGGTGCTGATCATGGTGGGGGTCTACCGCAGGAGCGGGGGCCTCGCCGTGGCCGCGCTCGCGTTCTACATCCTGTTCTCGCTCGGGGCGTTGTCCATGCTGGGGGCCACGCTCACCCTGCCGGGACTCGCCGGACTGATCCTGTCGGTCGGCATCGCGGTGGACGCGAACGTACTGATCTTCGAGCGCATCCGGGAGGAGTTGGCGTTGGGCAAGACGGTGCGCCTCTCGATCGACGAGGGCTTCCGCCACGCCATGAACGCGATCGTGGATTCCAATGTGACCACGGTCATGACCGCACTGTTCCTGTTCCAGTTCGGGACCGGGCCGGTGAAGGGTTTCGCGGTGACGCTCACGATTGGCATCATCGCCTCGATGGTCACGGCAGTATTCGTGACCCGCACCTTCTACATGGTCTGGCTGGACCGTCAGCCGACCATGCAAACGCTGAGCATCTGACATGATCCGCTTCTTCGCCCACGCCAACTACGATTTCATCGGCGTCCGCCGCTACGCCTACATGGTCACCGCGATGCTGTTCGCGGTGAGCCTCCTGGGGCTGGTGGTCTGGCGCCTCAACTACAGTATCGAATTCACCGGCGGCACCCTGGTGCGGGTCAAGGCGGAACCGGGCACCGATGTCGCCCGGCTGCGCTCGGCGCTGGACGCGCAGGGGCTCAAGGGAGCCGAGATCCAGGGGATCGGGTCGCCGGGGGAGTTCATTGTCCGGGCCCGCACCGCCAAGGAAGGCACCGACGCGGACAACACCCAGGTGACCGCGTCGGCGGTGGGCGCCGCCCTGGACCAGGTCGTCGGCGCCGGGAAGTACTCCATCCAGGGACGCCAGGCGGTCGGGCCCAAGGTGGGCGGCGAGCTCCGTACCAAGGCGCTGCTGGCCATCGTTTACAGCTTCCTGGCGGTGCTGGCCTATCTGGCCTACCGGTTCGAGTGGCGCTTCGGCCTCGCGGCCATCGCCGCCACCGCCCACGACATCATCCTGACCATCGGCTTCATCGCCCTGATCCGGCTGGAGGTGAGCCTGGTGGTGGTGGGCGCGGTGCTCTCGATGGTGGGTTACTCGCTCAACGATACGATCATCATCTTCGACCGGGTGCGCGAGAACCTGCACAAGTACAAGCGGGACCACTTCGCGGACATCCTCAACCGGTCGGTGAACGAGACTCTGCCGAGGAGCATCCTGACTCACGGCACCACCCTGGCCACCCTGACGGCCCTGGCGGTCTTCGGCGGCGAGGTGATCCGGCCGTTCGCGCTGGTGATGTTCTTCGGCGTGTTCACCGGCACCTTCTCGTCGATCTACATCGCGAGCCCGGTGCTCATGTGGGTCGAGCACAAGTGGCCCGGCGCGGACGCGCGGGGGGTGCGGCAGGCCGCCAAGGCCGCGGGTGCGGGCGAGAAGCGGGAGCCGGTGGGGGCGAAGGGGTAGGGCAGCCATCAGCCGTCAGCCGTGAGCCGTCAGCTGAGGTCGCCGGACCACTTCACCGTGGCCGCGCGGGGAGACCGCCCCGATTCGGAGCCGCTGACGGCTGATGGCTGAAGGCTGACGGCGTGTTAGTCGACACCCACTGCCATCTCGGCTCGGAGCAGTTTGCCGCCGACCTGGACCAGGTCCTGGACCGGGCATGGGCCGCCGGGGTCGCCCACGTGGTGGTGATCGGGGAATCCCGGGCCGCGGCCGAACGGGCGCTGACGCTGGCCGGGGGGAACGAGCGGCTTTCCGCGACCGCGGGTATCCACCCGCACGACGCCGCCGGCTGGGAGCCGGAGATCGAGACCTGGCTCGGACACACCCTGGCGGATCCCCGGGTCATCGCGGCGGGCGAGATCGGTCTGGACTACCACTACGATCATTCGCCCCGCGACACCCAGCAGGCCGTGTTCGAGCGCCAGCTCGAGCTGGCGGCCGTGGCGGGGAAACCCGCGGTGATCCACGCCCGGGAAGCGGACGACGACATCGCGGCGATTCTCGGCCATCATCCCAACGTCACCGCGATCCTGCACTCGTTCTCCAGCGGACCCCGACTCTTGCGGGCGGCCCTGGAGGCGGGCCACTATGTGTCGTTCAGCGGGATGGTCACCTTCAAGAACTGGCGGGACGACCAGGCGGTTCGCCTGGTGCCGGCGGACCGCCTGCTGGTGGAGACCGATGCCCCGTACCTGGCGCCGGTGCCCCATCGCGGCCGGCGGAACGAGCCGGGATTTGTGCGGCAGACCGCGCTGCGGCTGGCGGCGGTGCGCGGAGTGGCGCCGGAGCAGCTGATCGCCGAGACTGGGGCGAATGCCCGCCGGGTCTTCGGCCCCCGGCTCCCGGGCTGACTCGGCCGGTCTTCACGCGCCGCTCATGCGGGGCGACGTAGCTTCACCCGGATGACCCGTGGCCCAGAGCCCGGGCGTCCGCCCCTGGTCCACTCACCCTTCTCTCAGGAGAAGTCCCGGTCATGACCACCGTTCCCTCGGACATCGAGATCGCCCAGGCCGCGAAGATGCGGCCGATCGCGGACGTGGCTGCCGAAATCGGCCTTGGCCCGGACGATATCCTCCCCTACGGACGCTTCAAGGCCAAGATCGCCCCGGAGGCGATCGCCCGGCGGACGCCGAAGGGCCGGCTGGTGCTGGTCACCGGGATCAACCCGACCCCGGCCGGTGAGGGCAAGTCGACCTGCACCATCGGGGTGGCCCAGGCGCTCCGCAAATTGGGCAAGAAGGTGGTGGTCTGCATCCGCGAGCCCTCCCTGGGCCCCGTGTTCGGGGTGAAGGGTGGAGCGGCCGGCGGCGGCTACGCCCAGGTCGTCCCGATGGACGAGATCAACCTGCACTTCACCGGGGATTTTCACGCCATTACCTCGGCGCACAACCTGCTCTCGGCCATGCTGGACAACCATATCCATCACGGCAACGCCCTGGGGCTCGACTCCCGCCGGATCACCTGGCCGCGGACCATCGACATGAACGATCGGGCGCTCCGCTCGATCATCATCGGTCTGGGTGGGCTCAATGGCGGGCCCACCCGGGAAGAGCGCTTCGTGATCGTGCCGGGCAGCGAGATCATGGCGCTCCTGTGCCTGGCGACCGACGTGCAGGACCTGGAGCAGCGGCTGGCCCGGATCATCGTGGGGCTCACCCGCGACAAGAAGCCGGTCCGCGCCGGGGACCTCAAGGCCAGCGGGGCGATGACCCTGCTCCTCAAGGACGCGATGCTCCCCAATCTGGTGCAGACGCTCGAGGGCGGACCGGTGCTGGTGCACGGGGGGCCGTTCGGGAACATCGCCCATGGCTGCAACTCGATTGTCGCCACCAGGCTGGGACTGGCGGTGGGCGACATCGTGCTGACCGAATCGGGATTCGGAGCGGACCTGGGGGCGGAGAAGTTCTTCGACATCAAGTGCCGCTTCGGCGGGCTCACGCCCGAAGCGGCGATCGTGGTGGCGACCGTGCGGGCGCTCAAGATGCACGGCGGCGTCAGGAAGGACCAGCTGGGTGCTCCCGACGTGCCCGCAGTACAGCGGGGCATGGTCAACCTGGAAGCCCACGTGAAGAACGTGCAGAAGTTCGGCGTCCCGGTGGTGGTGGCGCTCAACCGGTTCCTGTCGGATACGAAGGAAGAGCAGGAGGCGGTGCTGTCCGCCGCCCGGAGCTGGGGCGCCAGGGCGGCGTTGTCCGATGTGTGGGCGCGGGGCGGCGACGGCGGGATGGATTTGGCCAACGAGGTGCTCGCGGTGCTGGCCGAGGGCAAGGCGAACTTCAAGCCGCTGTACGACGCCGCCCTCCCGATCAAGCAGAAGATCGAGACCATCGCCACCCAGATTTATGGCGCGGACGGGGTCACCTTTTCGGCCACCGCGGAGAAGGCCATCGTGCAGTGCGAGGAGATGGGACTGGGCGGTACGCCGGTCTGCATGGCCAAGACCCAGTACTCCTTCAGCGACGACGCCTCCAAGCTCGGCCGCCCGAAAGGCTTCAAGATCAATGTGCGGGACGTCTATGCCTCAGCCGGCGCGGGGTTCGTCGTGGCCCTCGCGGGCGAGATCATGACGATGCCGGGGCTGTCCAAGACGCCGTCCGCCGAGGCCATCCGGGTGCACGCCGATGGGAGGATCGAAGGGCTGTTCTAACCAGTTCCGAGTTCCCAGTTCCGAGTTCCGAGTGGGCAGTTGGCACCCGGAGCTCGGCACTTGGAACTCGGAACTCGGAACTCTCATGGAGCGCCATGTCTATCCAGATCGTTGCGACTGAAGGGGCACCCAAGGCCATCGGTCCGTACAGCCAGGCCACCATCGCCCATGGTTTCGTGTACACCGCGGGACAGATCGCCTTCAACCCGCAGACGATGGAAATCGTGCACGGCGGAATCAAGGAGCAGACCGAGCGGGTGATGGAGAACCTGAAGGCGGTGCTCAAGGCGGCGGGATCGGATCTCTCCCGGGTCGTGAAGACCACCGTGTTCCTGGTCGACATGGCCGACTTCACCGCCATGAACGAGGTGTACGCCACCGCCTTCGGCAGCCACAAGCCGGCCCGGTCCACCGTGGCGGTGGCGGCGTTGCCCCGTGGGGTGCGGGTGGAAATCGACGTGGTGGCGACGGTGTAGGCGCGCGTGTAGGCGCGCACAGCTGTGCGCGCCTACGGTGCGGCGCCTACACGGTCGCCACCTATTGGGGGTGGATCGGGCCTGGTGGCTCGGCCGGTCTTCAAAACCGCGACGGAGGCGCCATTGGCGGCTCCGGTGGGTTCGATTCCCACACGCTCCCGCCAGGCTGTCAGGCACTAGGCGGCAGGCGCCAGGACATGTATTCTGCCCCTGATGCCTGACGCCTTCTCCCTGACGCCTGGCTCTCCCCTGTGACCACTCTCCTCCTCGTCAACCCAACCGCCGGTCGCGGCCACGCCGGCCGGGTGGCCGGGGTGGCCGAAGCCGCCGTCCGCGAAGTCTGGGGGTCGGTGGATCGGGTGGACACCACCGCACCGGGCGAGGCGGTGAAACTGGCCCGCGAGGCCGCCGAGGGGGGAGTCGAGTTGATCGTGGTGCTCGGCGGCGATGGTACGCTGCACGAGGCGGCCAACGGGTTGCTCGCTGCCCAGGTTGACCACCGCCCGCCAATCACCGTGCTACCCGCCGGCACGGGGAACGACTACGCCAAGATGGCCGGGACGCTCGGCCGCGACATCCGCCAGGCGGTCCGCCGGCTCCGGGTCGGACGGATTCGCCGGTTCGACGTCGGCGAGGCCTGGGGGGAATACTTCATCAACTCGGTCGGGATCGGGTTCGACGCCGAGGTGGCCCGGGAGATCAACCGCTCGAAAGGGGGCAGCGGGCTCATGGCCTATCTGACGGCCGTGGGGAAGGTGATCACCCGGTTCGAGGCCTTCGATGCCCACGTTCAGGCGGATGATCGCAGCTTCACCGACCGGCTGCTGCTGCTGGAGATCGGCATCGGGCCTTCTGTCGGTGGCGGGTTCCGCCTGACTCCCTTCGCCCAGCCCGACGACGGTCTGCTGGATATCTGCGCGGTGCAGCGTCTCTCGATTCCCGGAATTCTCACCAAACTTCCCCTCGCCATGCTTGGCCGTCACACCCGCCTCAGGCAGGTCCGGAGTTTTCGAACGACCCGGCTCTCGGTCGAATCGCCGACCGGTCCGCTGCACGCCCAATTCGATGGAGAGACCCGTGAGGTCTCCGGCCGGATGGAGATCTGCATCGAGCGCGGCGTCCTTCCCGTTCTCGTGGCCGACCGATGATCCCCCGCCGTCACTTCGCCAGCGACAACTACGCGGGGGTACATCCCGAGGTGCTGCAGGCCCTCGTCGAGGCCAACGTCGGCCACGCCGCGAGCTACGGCCACGATCGGTGGACCGAGCGCGCCCAGTCGGTGTTCCGGGAGCAATTCGGCCCGGCCACCCGGGCGTACCTGGTGTTCAACGGTACCGCCGCCAACGTGCTCGGGATTCAGGCCGTCACCCGGCCATTCAACGCGGTGCTCTGCGCCGAGGGCGCCCACATCCAGGTGGACGAGTGCGGCGCGCCGGAGCGGTTCACCGGCTGCAAGCTGCTGCTCTGCCCCACGCCGGACGGCAAGCTTCGCCCGGGAGACATCACCAGCCGGCTCACCGGCATCGGCGACGAACACCGGGTGCAGCCCCGGGTCGTCTCCATCACCCAGGCGACCGAGCTGGGCACGGTGTACACCCAGGACGAGGTTCGCGCGCTGGCGGAGACCGCCCACGCCAACGGACTGCTGCTGCACATGGATGGCGCGCGGCTCGCCAACGCCGCGGCAGGTCTGGGGCTGTCCCTTCGCCAGATCACCACCGACGTCGGCGTGGATCTCGTGTCCTTCGGCGGCACCAAGAACGGCCTCATGGGGGCGGAAGCGGTGCTGTTCCTGGGCGGGCCCGACCAGAGCGACTTCGCCTACATCCGGAAACAGGGGATGCAGCTCGCCTCGAAGATGCGCTTCCTCGCGGCGCAGTTCATCGCGTTGCTCGGCGGCGACCTCTGGCAGCGGAACGCGGCGCACGCCAATCGGATGGCCCGACTGCTGGCGGACCGTCTCCGCGGTGTGTCCGGCATTACACTCACCCAGGCGGTCGAGGCCAACGGGGTGTTCGCCAGGGTTCCGTCGGAGCATATTCCTGCGCTGCAGGAACGAGCATTCTTCCACGTCTGGGACCCGGCCCTCTCGGAGGTCCGCTGGATGATGTCGTGGGACACCACCGAGGAAGATGTGGAGCAATTCGCCGCCGCCGCGCGGGAGATCGTGCGGTGAGGCTCGAATTGTGGCTGCGGGTTGGGCTGCTCGTGTTGGCGGGCGCGGCGGGCGAGGCGGGCAGGGCGGAAGTGCTCGCGCAGGACACGACTCAGGTTCAGCGAGATTCGGCTCCCGCGTCTCCCGCCGTGCCCGCCCCGCCCGCCGCCGATTCCGCCGGTGGGGGCAAGTCTCCCGTCAGCCCCATGGGCGCCATGTGGCGCTCCATCCTGCTGCCCGGATGGGGCCAGGCGAAGCTCAACCGCAAGCTGACGGGGGCGCTGTTCGTGACCTGGGAGGGCGTGACTCTGGGCATGAGCATCAAGGCGTCGCATGAGCTCCGCTACCTCCGCCGGACCGGCTCGGCCGGGGTGAGCTCAAAGGAGAAGGAGAAACAGGACTGGCTGGTCCTGTTGGCCTTCAACCATCTCTTTGCCGCGATCGAGGCCTACGTCTCGGCCCATCTCTGGGACTTCCCGCGGGACCTCGAGATCCGCGCCGCCCCGGTTCCGGGCGGAGTGGGTGCCACCGTCCGCCTGCCGTTCCGCCTGCCGTGAATCCCGCCCCCATCGGCATTTTCGACAGCGGCATCGGCGGCCTGACGGTGGCGCGCGCGATCTACCAACGGTTGCCGGGTGAATCGACCATCTACTTCGGGGACACGGCCCGGGTGCCCTATGGACCCAAGAGTCCGGAAACCGTCCGGCGTTACAGCCGGGAGATTCTGCAATGGCTGGTCGGGCAGGGGGTCAAGCTGGTGGTCATCGCCTGTAACACCAGCACGGCTCACGCGCTGGGCACGCTCCAGGCGGAATCGCCCGTGCCGGTCATCGGGGTGATCGAGCCGGGGGGGCGGGCGGCGGTGGCCGCGACTCGCGGCGGTCCGGTGGGCGTCATCGGCACCGTCGGCACCATCGCAAGCAACGCTTACGCCCGCGCCATCCACGCCCTCGCGCCGGCGCTCCGGGTAGAGCAGCGTCCCTGTCCGCTGTTCGTGCCGCTGGTGGAGGAGGGGTGGTTCGAGCACCCCGCCGCCGAGCTCATAGCCGAGGAGTACCTGGCGCCGCTCCGTGCGGCGGGCGTGGACGTGCTGGTGCTGGGATGCACTCACTACCCGCTGCTCAAGCCGCTGCTGGGCCGGGTCATGGGCCCCGATGTCCGGCTCATCGACAGCGCGGAGGAAACCGCGCGGGCGGTCGCGGCGACCCTGGCCGAGCGGGGCCTCGAGACCCCGGGAGGCGCGCCGGTGTACCATCGGTTCGTGGTGAGCGACGACGAGCCG
>JBGQJV010000015.1:0-34317 GCA_041499215.1 Gemmatimonadota bacterium
CTCGGGCGACACGACCCGGAGACGGCGTCCGCGCTTACCGATCGGATCGCGGAATCGTCCGGGCTGCCGGCCACCATCCGGGCGAGCCTGCTGGTTGCCGATGCCGCCCGCTGGCGCGAGACCGACCCCGACCGGAGCGAACGCCGGCTGGCGGCCGCCGTGGCCACGGCTGGAGGCACTCCGGTCGCCAGCGAGGCGAGGTTCGAGGCACTGCGCAGCCAGATCCGCCTGGCCGACTCGCCGCCGGTGCTGCTGGAGCAGGCCACCCGCTTGGAAGAGTTGGGGGAAGACGCCGGTTCCGTGGCGCCGCGCGCCGCACAGCTGGCTGCCTTTGCGCGAATGGTCGCGGTTGCCTCCGACTCGGTCCCGCCGGGCTCTCCCCAGGGTGATCTGCGGCTGTTCGTGGCGGGCGAGATGGCCCGCGACTCGCTTGTCGCCGATCGCTTCGCGACCCGCCAGTTCCGCCGGGTCCTCGCCGAGTGGCCCGCCTCGCCCTTCGCGCCCAAGGCGATCCTCGCCCTGATCCTGCTGGAACCGGACCGGGCCGACAGCCTGCGGGCTATGCTGCTCGCCGGGTATCCCTCGAGCCCGTATGTCGCAATGATCGAAGGTGGAGCCTCGCCGGAGTACGCCGTCCTCGAGGATTCGCTCCGCCGTTTCGCCGTCGGCTTCCGGCCCGAGGTCCGCCGCGCGCCCGTGCAGATCCGCCAGATCCCGCCGCCGCCCGCCGCGGCCCCGCGCGAACCGGTGAACCGCTAGTGTCGCGGGACCTTGCCTGCACCGCGTTCGGCCACACCTTCCAGAACCCCGTGCTCCTCGCAGCCGGCACCGCCGGCTTCGGGCGTGAGGTTTCGGGTGTAATCGACCTGGAGCGACTCGGCGGGATCATCACCAAGGCGGTTTCGCGTGAGCCCCGCGCCGGCAACCGTGCCCCCCGGGTGGCCGAGTTCTCCTTCGGGATGCTCAACTCGATCGGGCTGGCCAACCCCGGCCTGGCCCGGGTGCGGGAGGACCAGCTCCCCTGGCTGGCCGCTAACCTGCGCCGGGCCCGGACACTGGTAAACGTGGTGGGCTTCGAGGCGGAGCACTTCGCCGAGGTGGTGGCGGGGCTGGACGACTTCAGCAGCATCACCGCGTTCGAGATCAACCTGTCCTGCCCCAACACCAGTGCCGGAGGGCTCGAGTTCGGGGCCGACCCCGCCACGGCCGCAAGGGTCATCGAACTCTGTCGCGGCCGGACCCGGAAACCCCTGGTGGCCAAGCTCTCCCCCGCGCTGCCCGACATCGCCGGGATGGCGCTCGCGGTCCGCGACGCCGGCGCCGACGGCGTGTCAGTGGTGAATACCCTGCCTGGCTACCTGGCAAGTGAGCGCGGCACCCCGCGGCTGGGCAACGGCAACGGTGGTGTGAGCGGGCCGGCGCTGCTGCCCACCGGCGTACTGGCCGTACGCCGGATCATGGAACGTTCAGGTGGCATGCCGGTAATCGGTATGGGTGGAATCCGCTCGGGGGACGATGCGCGGCAGTACCTCCGGGCCGGCGCCACCCTGGTGGCCATCGGCACCGCCGCCATGGCCAACCCGAGGGTACCGGAGCGGATCGTGGCCGATCTGGAGGAACACGGTGGCTGAGGTGATCATCGCCCTCGATCTGCCGGGAGAGGATGCCCGGCGGCTTCTGGATCGGATTCCCGAAGCCAGTTGGGTCAAGGTCGGCTCCATCCTCTTTGCCAGCGAGGGTCCGGGGCTGGTCCGCGAGTTTGCCAGGCGCGGTCTCAAGGTGTTCCTCGATCTCAAGTGGCACGACATCCCCAACACCGTCGCTGGCGCGGTAGCCTCCGCGCGGGACCTCGGTGTGACGATGGCAACGGTCCATGCCCTCGGCGGGCGGACGATGATGGAAATCGCGGCGCGCGCGGCGGGGGGAGACCTGGGGCTGGTCGGGGTAACGGTGCTGACGTCGCACACCCCGGAGAGCTACGGCCGGGCGGTGGGACGGCCGGGGGTGGTCCTGCCGGAGGAGGCAGTACGTCTGGCCGCCGAGGCCCTCGGCTCGGGGCTCCGGGGGATTGTGTGCTCTCCGCTCGAGGTGGCCGCAATTCGCTCGGCCGCTGGCCCAGCCGCCTGGCTGGTGGTGCCGGGAATCCGCCGCCCCGCTGATGCCGCTGGAGACCAGGCCCGAACAGCCACTCCAGCTCAGGCGGTGCTGGCGGGCGCCACCCATCTTGTTGTAGGACGGCCGGTTCTGCAGGCAGCCGATCCCCGGGCAGTGTTCCTCGAAATGAGCGAGGCGGCTGCCTTGGTCGGGAAGGCGGTACGGCGGGACGGCGGGAGCGCGTTCGGCTAGTCTCTCGATTCCCGCCCTTTCGCCTTCCCGCGGTTCCGCCCTAAGTCACGGCCCTCCCTTGCATTATCTCAAGCCCCCCGATACATTCTCGTGCTCCTCCGTAACCCGGTTTCTGGGAGAGGTCCGTGAAGGTTCGCTCGAGCATCAAGCCCATCTGCGAATACTGCAAGGTGGTTCGGCGCCAGGGAGTGCTGCGGATCATCTGCAAGCGCAACCCGAAGCACAAGCAGCGGCAGGGATAACCGATGGCGCGAATTGCAGGGGTGGACCTGCCGCGGGAAAAGCGGGTCGAGATCGCCCTCACCTACATCTTTGGCATCGGCCGTCCGACCAGCAACCGGATCCTTTCGGAAACCGTGGTGGGTGCGGACACGCGCGTGCGTGATCTTTCCGACTCCGAGGTGGCTCGCCTCCGGCAGTTCATCGAGCGATCGCTGCGGGTGGAAGGCGCGCTGCGCACCGAAGTCGCCATGAACATCAAACGGCTCATGGACATCGGCAGCTACCGCGGCATTCGGCATCGCCGCGGTCTGCCGGTCCGGGGCCAGCGCACGCATACCAACGCCCGCACCAAGAAGGGCCCCCGTCGGGCCATCGCGGGCAAGAAGAAGGTGACCAAGAAGTAAATGACTGCGCCCGAGAAGCCTCAGGCCGCGGCTCCGGCCGCCGCCGCTCCGGCCAAGGTGCCGGCCGCCAAGCGGGGAAAGAAAGTGGTGGAGAGCGAGGGGATCGCCCACGTCTCCGCCACGTTCAACAACCTGCTGATCACGATTACCGACATGAAGGGGAACACCCTCGTGTGGGGCTCGGCCGGCAAGGCGGGTTTCAAGGGGTCCAAGAAGTCCACCCCCTTCGCTGCGACCGTCGCCGCCGAGAACTGCGGCCGCGAGGCGATGAACCTCGGCGTCCGGCGGGTGCACGTCCGGGTGCAAGGTCCCGGCAGCGGGCGCGAGTCGGCGATCCAGGCGCTGGCCTCGGTGGGCCTCAAGGTCGTGTCGATCCGGGACGTGACGCCGATCCCTCACAACGGCTGCCGCCCTCCCAAGAAGCGGCGGGTCTGATATGCGCTATACCGGTCCCAGCTGCCGTCTGTGCCGGCGGGAAGGCACCAAGCTGTTTCTCAAGGGCACTCGCTGTATGACGGAGAAGTGCGCCGTCGAGCGGCGGGGCTACCCGCCCGGCCAGCACGGCCAGTCGGCCGGTCGCGGCCGCAAGGCGTCGGAGTACGCCAAACAGCTCCGCGAGAAGCAGAAGGTCAAGCGCATCTACGGCCTGACCGAGCGCCAGTTCCGCAACACCTTCGACCGGATCTCCCGGGAGCAGGGGGTGAAGGGCACCAACCTGCTGGTTGCTCTCGAGTCGCGGCTGGACAACATCGTCTTCCGGATGGGCTTCGCCGCCAGCCGCAAGGCGGCCCGCCAGCTGGTGCTGCACGGGCATGTTGAGGTGAATGGCGGCAAGGTGGATGTGGCATCCTATGTCGTGAAGCCGGGGCAGGAAGTGCGGGTGGCCCAGGCGAGCCGGGAGATGATCTCGGTTCGTCAGGCGCTGGAATTCGCCACCCGGGGCCAGCCGGTCTCCTGGATTCAGGTGGATGCCCAGAAGGTCGCCGGCAGGGTGACCGAGCGGCCGACCCGCGAAGCAATCCCGCTCAATGCGCAGGAACAGCTCATCGTCGAGCTCTACTCGAAGTGACCATGACCATTGACCTGACCGGACTGGTCCGCCCGCACCTGGTCGAGATGACCAAGCGGGAGGACAACCCGAATATCGCCGAGTTCCGGCTGCAGCCGCTGGAGCGGGGCTTCGGATATACCCTGGGGAACTCGTTGCGGCGGCTGCTGCTGTCGTCGCTTCGGGGAAGCGCCGTGTGGGCCTTCCGGCTCGACGGCGTGGTGCACGAGCACCAGACCATCCCCGGTGTGCACGAAGATGTGCACCAGATCATTCAGCGGCTCAAGGCCCTGACCCTGGTGGTGGCGGACGACGTGGAAGAGGCAGTCCTCCGGATCAAGAAGGACGGCGCCGGCCCGGTCTACGCCCGCGACATCATCCCCAGCGGCTCGGTGAAGGTGGTGAACCCGGACCACCTGCTGTTCACGGTCCAGGACGACCGCGAGGTGAACGGCGAGCTGTACGTGAACAAGGGCCGCGGCTATGTCGAGGCCGAGCTGCACCCCAAGGACCGCTCCCTGCCGGTTGATCTCATCACCATCGATGCGATCTACAACCCGGTTCGCCGGGCGAACTTCTCGGTGGCCGAGACCCGCGTGGGTCAGCGCACCGACTATGACCGCCTGACCGTAAGCGTCGAGACCAACGGGACGATCACCCCCGAGGATGCGATCGCCTACGCCGCGGCGCTGGCCCAGGAGCACTTCCGCTACTTCGTCGAGTTCGGCAAGGTCCCGGTGGCCCGGCCGGGCGCCGCCGGACCCGCCATCGGCGGCGGCGCCGGGCAGCTGCGCGAGAAGCTCGGCCGGCTGATCGACGACTTCGGGTTGTCGGTGCGCTCGCTCAACTCGCTCAAGAACTCGAACATCCGCACGCTCGGCGACTTGGTGACCTACACCGAGGACGAGCTGCTCAAGGTCAAGAATGTCGGCGAGAAGGCGCTCAAGGAGATCGCCGATCTGCTCCGGGCCCAGGACCTGAACTTCGGCATGCGGTTCGAGGAGACCGACGCCGATCTCCGGGTCGTGAACCCCGGCTCCCCGCCGACCGCCCGCTCTGCGGCCGAGTTGAGCGAGGAGGGCTGATGCGACACCAGGCCAAGGGTCGCCAGCTTTCGCGCACCTCCGAGCACCGCCGGGCGCTCCTGCGCAACATGGCAACCAGTCTGATTCTGCACGGCCGGATCGAGACCACCGTCGCCAAGGCCAAGGAACTGCGGCCCTACGCCGAGAAGCTGATCACCCTGGCGCGCCGCGGCGACCTGCATGCCCGCCGGCTGGTGGCGCAGAAGATCCGCGAGCGGGAGGCGCTCTCCCGGCTGTTCACCGATATCGGCCCGCGGTTTGCCGCGCGGCCCGGCGGCTACATCCGGATCCTCAAGCTCGGCCACCGACCTGGTGACGGCGCCGAGGTGGCGCGGATCGAGCTTCTGTCCGAGTGACGTGGCCGGACTCCGCGCTGTCAGAAACGACGAAAGGGGACCTGTTGGTCCCCTTTTTTGTTGGCGCGCACAGCTGTGCGCGCTTACGAATCGGGGCGGCCAAGGCATCCCTTGGCCGAACCCGACCTCAGGTCGCTTTCTTCACCCGGTTAGACTTGATGCACTGGGTGCAGACGGAGACCCGACGGGGGGCGCCCTCCACCAGAACCCGCACGGTCTGGAGATTCGGGTACCACCGGCGCTTCTTCCGGTTGTTCGCATGGCTCACGTTGTTGCCGGTAATCGGCCCCTTGCCACACACGGTACACGCCCGGGCCATACGCATCGTCTCCGGAAAACTGGGTCTGACAGGCTCCCAAATCAGCCCACAACTATAATCCGCTGAACCGCTTGACACAACACCGAGGGACCATTTCGCCATGCCGCGGGCTCTAATCACCGGGATCACGGGACAGGACGGATCGTACCTCGCCGAGCTGCTGCTCGCGAAGGGATATCAGGTCTTCGGCGTCGTGCGCCGGACCAGCCACCACAGCTACGAGCGGATCGAGCATCTCCTGAGCCGGATCGAGATCCTCCCGGCGGACCTGCTGGACCAGCACTCGTTGACCGTGGCCATGAAGGAGACCGAGCCGGACGAGGTCTACAATCTGGCGGCCCAGTCGTACGTGCCCACCTCGTGGACCCAACCGGTGCTGACCGGCGAGTTCACCGCGCTGGGGGTGACCCGGATCCTGGAAGCCATCAGGCTGGCGTGGCCCAAGGCCCGGTTCTACCAGGCCTCCAGCTCCGAAATGTTCGGCCGGGCGGTGGAGACGCCACAGCGGGAGTCGACCCCATTCTACCCCCGGTCGCCCTACGGGGTGGCCAAGTGCTACGGCCACTGGATCACGGTCAACTACCGCGAATCGTATGGGCTGTACGCGGTGAGCGGCATCCTGTTCAACCACGAGTCCCCGCGCCGCGGTATCGAGTTCGTGACCCGCAAGGTCACCGACGGCGTCGCCCGCATCCGTGCCGGGCTGACCCAGGAGCTCCGGATGGGCAATCTGGATGCCCGGCGGGACTGGGGCTTTGCCGGCGACTATGTGGACGCGATGTGGCGCATGCTGCAGCAGCCCGAGCCACGGGACTACGTCATAGGCACCGGACAGACCCATTCGGTACGCGCCCTGGTGGAAATCGCCTTTGCGCACGCCGGGCTGGACTGGCAGCGTCACGTCAAGCTGGATGAGCGGTTCCTGCGCCCGGCGGAGGTGGACACCCTTCTCGCCGACCCCACCCGGGCCCGTCAGGAGCTGAGTTGGACTCCGACGCTGAACTTCGAGCAGCTGGTGCAGCTGATGGTCGACGCCGACCTCGAGCGGCTGGGCGTCGCCCGGTGAAGATCCTGGTGACCGGAGCCGCCGGTTTCGTCGGGAGGGCGCTCCTCCCCCGGCTGGTCGCCGCGGGTCATGAGGTGCTGGGTACGCGTCTCCCCGGAGAGGCGCCGCCCGATTTCATGGCCCCGGCGGAGCGGCGCCAGGTCCGCTGGCTGCCGCTCGACCTGCGGGACACCAACTCGGTCCGCGCCGTGGTTGAGGACCTTCCCGACGCGGTGATCCACCTCGCCGCCGTGGCCTCCGGTGCTGAAGCCCGGCGCGATCCCGGGTTGGCGTGGGAGGTGAACGCGGCCGGTACCGCCCGCCTGGCCGACGCGTTAGGCGCCCGCCGCCAGCTGGGCGAGGGTGACCCCCTGCTCCTGCTGGTCTCCTCGGCCGAAGTCTACGGTGTGGTCACGCCACCCCGGCCGAGGGTGGAAGCCGATCCCGTCGCGCCAGTCTCGCCCTATGCGGCGAGCAAGGCCGGGGCCGAGGTGGCGGTGCTGGAAACGGCCCGCCGCACCGGACTCCGGGTGATCATCGTCCGGCCCTTCCCCCACACCGGTCCCGGCCAGTCCGATCGCTACGTGGTCGCCGCATTCGCCCGGCGGCTCCGGGCCGCGCGCCGCATCGGCGCACCGGTCGTGAAGACCGGCAACCTCGAGCCGGTGCGCGATTTTCTCGACGTGCGCGACGTGGTCGAAGCCTACCTGGGGCTGCTCGGGCGCGGCCGGCCGGGGGAGGTGTACAACATCGCTTCCGGGGAAGCCCGCTCGCTGCTCGAGGTGTTCACCCGGCTTGCCGACCTGATCGGGGTGCGGGCCATTCCCGAGCCCGATCCCCAACTCACTCGGCCGGCCGATCTGCCTCACCTGGTGGGCGATGCCACCCGGCTTCGCACCACCACGGGCTGGGCGCCGCGGCTGACCTTCGATCAGACGCTGCAGGACGTCGTGAATGCCCAAACGGACTGACCTCCGCTCCATCCTCCTGCTCGGCTCCGGCCCGATCGTGATCGGCCAGGGAGCCGAGTTCGACTACTCCGGGACGCAGGCGGCACGGGCGCTTCGCGAAGAGGGGTACCGGGTCATCCTGGTGAACTCCAATCCGGCGACCATCATGACCGATCCCGAGGTTGCCGACCGGACCTACATGGAGCCGGTCACCCCCGAATGGGTGGCCCGGGTCATCGAGAGGGAGCGCCCCGACGCACTGCTGCCGACCATGGGAGGACAGACCGCCCTCAACGTGGCGATGGCACTCGCCAGGGACGGCACGCTGGCGCGGTACGGGGTCGAGTTGATCGGCGCCAACGAGCGGGCGATCCGGGTGGCGGAAGACCGGGAGGAGTTCGCCCGGGCGATGACGCGGATCGGTCTCTCGACACCGCGGGGCCGGACGGTCCGGAGCCTCGAGGAGGGACTGGAGGCGCTGGCCGACACCGGGTATCCCGCCATCATCCGCCCGTCGTTCACCCTGGGCGGCACCGGCGGCGGCATCGCATATAACCGCGAGGAGTTCGGCCGCATCGTCAACCGCGGGCTGGATCTGTCACCGGTCGGCTCGGTACTGATCGAGCAGAGCATTATCGGCTGGAAGGAGTTCGAGCTGGAAGTGATGCGCGACGGGGCGGACAACGTGGTGATCGTCTGCTCCATCGAGAATCTGGATCCGATGGGTGTGCACACCGGGGATTCGATCACGGTGGCACCCGCGATGACCCTGACGGACCGCGAGTATCAGCGGATGCGGGACAGCGCGATCAGGATCATCCGCGAAGTGGGCGTCGCCGCCGGCGGCTGCAACATCCAGTTCGCGGTCTGCCCGGTCACCGGCGAGCAGCTGGTCATCGAGATGAACCCGCGGGTTTCCCGCTCGTCCGCACTGGCCTCCAAGGCCACCGGCTACCCGATTGCCCGGATCGGCGCCAAGGTGGCGGTGGGCTACCGGCTGGACGAGCTCCCCAATGACATCACTCGGACCACCCCGGCCTCGTTCGAGCCAGTGCTCGACTACGTGGTCGTGAAGGTCCCCCGCTTCGCGTTCGAGAAGTTCCCGACCGCCGATCCCACCCTGGGCACCCAGATGAAGGCGGTGGGCGAGGCCATGGCCATCGGCCGCACCTTCAAGGAGGCCTTCCAGAAGGGGTTCCGCGCGCTGGAGGTGGATCGGTCCGGCTGGGAGCTGGGGCGCACCCTCACCGACGATCGGCTCAGCGATACCTCCATCGAAGCGCTCAAGGCCGCAGTCCGCACTCCGACGCCCGAGCGGACTTTCCAGCTGAAGCGGGCGCTCATGGTCGGGGTGTCGGTCGAGGAGCTGGCGGAGCGCACCGGGATCGACCCGTGGTTCCTGGATCAGATGCTCGAGCTGGTGGAGGCGGAGCGGGAGTGGAGCCACCGGCGGCCCGACGAGCCCGGCGAGCCGACCCTGCTCCTCCGGATGAAGCAGATGGGCTTCTCGGATCGTCAACTGGCCGAACTCCGTGGAATGAAGGAGGCGGAGATCCGCGCCGAACGGCACAGCCTGGGCATCCGGCCGGCCTACAAGACCGTGGACACCTGCGCCGGAGAGTTCCCCTCGAAGACGCCCTATCTCTACTCCTCGTACGACGAGGAGAACGAGGCGCAGTCCAAGGGCGACCGGACCGTGATCATCCTCGGCAGCGGTCCCAATCGGATCGGGCAGGGCGTGGAGTTCGACTACTGCTGTGTCCGCGCCACCCTCGCGTTCCGCGAGCTGGGGTTCAAAACCGTGATGGTGAACTCCAACCCGGAGACGGTCTCCACCGATTACGATATCTCCGACACCCTGTACTTCGAGCCCCTCACCCTCGAGGACGTGCTGGAGATCGTCCACGTCGAGCGGCCGCTCGGAGTGGTGGTCCAGCTGGGCGGCCAGACTCCCCTCAAGCTGGCCAAGAGTCTCGAGGCCGCGGGGATCCGTATCCTGGGAACCTCACCCGACAACATCGACGCCGCCGAGGACCGCAAGCGGTTCGAGGCCCTGGCACGCGAGCTGGGTGTCACCCAGCCGCCGGGCGGCACCGCACTCTCGGTGGATGAGGCGGGGAAGGTGGCCGATCAGGTGGGATATCCGGTCCTGGTCCGCCCCTCCTATGTACTCGGCGGGCGGGGCATGGAGATCGTGTACGACGAGCCGTCGCTCCGGGACTACTTCGCCCGGGCGGTGCGGGCGGCACCCGGACATCCCGTGCTGATCGACCGGTTCCTGGAGGACGCCTTCGAGGCGGACGTGGATGCCATCGCCGACGGAACCAGCTGCGTGATCGGCGGGGTGATGCAGCACATCGAGGACGCCGGGATCCACTCGGGCGACTCGGCCTGCGTCCTCCCGCCGTACCTGATTTCCGAGGCGCAAGTGGAACAGATGCGACAGTACACTCGCGCCTTCGCGCTCAAGCTGGGCGTGGTGGGGCTCATCAACGTGCAGTACGCCATCAAGGACGGAGTGGTCTATGTGTTGGAGGTGAACCCGCGCGCTTCCCGAACGGTTCCCTTCGTCTCCAAGACCACCGGCGTCCCGCTGGCGGGTCTGGCGGCATCGGTGATGGCCGGCAAGAGTCTCGCCGAGCTCGGACTGCAGGACAACGTGGGGCAGCCGTACGTGGCGGTGAAGGAAGCGGTCTTCCCCTTCAACAAGCTGCAGGGGGTGGACCTGATTCTCGGCCCGGAAATGCGGTCCACCGGCGAGGTCATGGGGATCGCGGAGACGTTCGGGATGGCCTACGCCAAGGCCCAGCAGGCCGCCGACGGCGCGCTGCCCATGGAAGGCGGGGTCTTCATTACCGTCAACGACCACGACAAGGTGACGGTAGTGCCGATCGCGCGACGGCTGTTCGAGCTCGGCTTCCGGATCTTCGCGACCGAGGGAACGGCGCGGCACATGCGGGTCCGCGGGATTCCGGCCCAGTCGGTGCTCAAGGTGTACGAGGGGCGGCCCAACGTGGTGGACCTCCTGCTGTCGGGACAGATCCACCTGCTGATCAATACCCCGCTGGGGAAGCTCACGCAGCGAGACGACTATGTAATCCGCGCCGCGGCGCTGACCCACCGGATTCCCTACACCACCACCATGTCGGCGGCCTCGGCGGCGTGCGACGCGATCGTCGCGCTGAAGAGCCGCGAGCGCCACGTCCACTCGCTGCAGGAATGGCATCTGCTCGCCCGGCAGGCCCGCGGCACGGGATGACCACCGCCCGCGACCCCGGGTTCGCCGCGAAACTCCGGGACCTCGTGCAGGGGGAGGTGCGGGAACGCGAGCCGCTCGCGCGTTACTCCAGCTATCGCATCGGGGGACCGGCGACGGTGCTGTTCGCGGCCGGTTTCGCCGACATCGGCGCCGCCCTCCGCTTCGCGACGGCCGAAGCGGTGCCGTGGTTCGCCCTTGGTCTGGGCTCCAACCTGCTCCTCCCCGACGATGGGCTGCACGCGCTGGTGGTCAAGCTGGGCAAAGGCCTCGACCGGCTGGAGCATCTCGGGGAAGGCCGCTGGCGGGCCGGCGCCGGCTTGCCGCAGCCGCTCGCGGCCCGCAAGACCGCGGAGGCGGGTTACGCAGGGCTGCATCGATTTGTCGGGGTGCCGGGGACCGTCGGGGGCGGCGTCTACATGAACGCCGGTTGCCACGGGGGTGACTGGGCCGGGGTGGTGGAGTCGGTCACGGTGGTGGATGCCACCGGGGGTGACCGGCTGCTCGCCCGGGCGGCGGTCCCCTTCAGCTACCGCCGGAGCGGTCTCGAGGGTCAAGTGGTGCTGGAGACCGTGGTCCAGCTCGCGCCGACCGATCCCGCCGAGATCCAGGCTGAAGTGGCGGAGTTGTTCCGCTGGCGGCAGGAAGGCACTCCGTTCAATCAGCCCTGCTGCGGTAGCGTGTTCAAGAATCCCGGGGGGCCGAGCTGGCAGCGGGCCGAGGGGCCAAGGACGGCCGGGCAGCTGATCGAGGCCTCGGGCCTCAAAGGCACCCGGGTGGGTGGCGCCGAGGTCTCACCCATGCACGCCAACTATTTCGTGAACACCGGCGACGCCACCGCGGCGGATGTGCGCGAGCTGATTGCCCTGGCCCGGCGCAGGGTGCGGGAGCGGTTCGGAGCGGAGCTGGAGACTGAGGTGAAGATCGTCCGGCCCGACGGCAGCTTCGAGCCGGCGACCGAGTAAGGCCGGCTACCCCGCGCCAGGCTCGCGGCGCAGCCGGTATCCGGTCTTGCGGACGGTGAGCAGGTGCCGCGGCCGGGCCGGATCCGGCTCCAGTTTGCGGCGCAGCTCCGCCATATGGATATCGACGGTCCGGCTGTAAACGTCCGGTTCGTAGCGCCACACCTCCTCCAGCAACTCGGCGCGCGACGCCACCCGACCCTCCCGCGAAAGCAGCGCCACCAGCAGCTCGTATTCCTTCGGCCGCAGCGCGACCGCGGCACCTTCCCGATGCACTTCGTGGGTACCGAGGTCGACGGTGATGTCTCCGAAACGCTGGGCGGGTGCGGGCCCGGTCCGGGAGCTGCGCCGGAGGATCGCCTGCACCCGGGCGAGCAGCTCGGCCAGGCTGAAGGGTTTGACCACGTAGTCGTCGGCTCCGAGACGGAAGCCGCGCACCCGGTCTACCTCGTCGGCCCGGGCCGAGAGGATCAGCACCGGCAGGTCGGCATGCCGCCCACGCAGCGCGGTCAGCACGCCGAAGCCGTCCATCCCCGGCAGCATCAGGTCCAGGATCACCAGCGCGGGGGGCCACCGGTCGGCCGCGGCGAGCGCGTCCTCCCCGGACCCCGCGACCCGTACCTCGTGGCCGTCCAGCTCGAGATTGAGCCGCAGCCCTTCCGCGATCCCGGAGTTGTCCTCCACCAGCAGAATCCGGCTCACAACTCCCTCCCGCCGGTTTGCAGTGCGAGGTCCACCACGAAGCGCGAGCCACCCCGACCTCCCTCCTCCACCCGGGCGTTACCGCCGTGCAACTCGGCCAGCTGGCGGACCACCGCGAGTCCGATGCCGGTACCCCGTCCCGGCGTGCCCTCCAGCCGCACGAACGGCTCCCAGATCCGGGCACGCTCGGCGGCAGGCACTCCCGGGCCGGCATCCTCCACCACTAGCTGCAGGCGCCCTTCCTCCTGCCGGGCCAGGATACTGAGCGGGGACCGCTCCGGGCCGTAGCGGAGCGCATTGTCGACCAGGTTCCGCAGGATCTGGCGCACCGCGTTACCGTCGCACCACGCGGTGCCCGGCCCGGCCACACTCACGACCGGATGCACACGGCGCTGGCGGAAGACGGGACCGAACCCGGCGAGCACCTCGTCTACCAGGGTCTCTATCTGTTCCGGCTGATACACCAGTCGGGGCGTGGGGCGGCCCGCCAGCGAGACGGTCAACACGTTCTCCACCATTTGCACCAGGCGCCGGGCCTCCCGTACGATTGCCTCCAGTGCTCCGCCCCGCTGGTCGAGAGTCAACGGCTGGCCCCGGGACAGGGTCTCGGCGTAGAGCAGGATCTGGGTCAGCGGGGTGCGCAGCTCGTGGGAAACCGTGCTCGCGAAATCGGTCCGCAGCCTTGCCAGGGTCAGCGCCCGCCACGTGGCGAGGCCGATGCTGGCGAGCAGCAGGGCGTACACCAGGAGACCCGCCAGCAGCCACGCTCCCAGCCGGCCGGGAAGGCCGCCCCGAACCAGCAGCGCCAGGTCATCCGGATTGAGCGAGGTCTCCACCTTCGACCACAGGCTGCCGCTCATCTGTGCCTCCGCGATGAACGGACCCCGTGGCGGCGGTGAGGTTTGGTAGAGCACCGCGCCCTCCGGGCTGGTGATCCGGAGGGCCAGCGGCAGGGAATCGGTCTGAGCCCCGGAGGGTACGGTTCTCCGGTGCGACTGGAGGACCTCATCGAATACCGCCTGCCTCAGTCGGGGCAGCGGCACCTCGAAGCCTGCCAGGCGCCTTCCTCCGCTGATCGGCGCAACGACCAGGAAGTCGGCCGAGTCGCCCGTACCCACCACCACATAGGCGAAACGGTCGGCGGGAAGGACCCCGTGCTCGCCGAACCGCCGGCCGAGAGCCACAGCGCGGAGAGCGAGAGCGGTGCTGTCGAGTGGTGGTCCGCTCACCGTCCACTGTCGGTGATCGAGGGAAACCAGGAAGAAACGGGTCGGCGCCAGCTCGACCATCCCGGGGCCAACCGCCGCGCGGCGGGCGCGCGCGGCCAGTTCTGCGGGGGCGGGGAGTGGTCCCTCCGCGGCCGCGCCCTCAGTGACGCGGAGGAGGGTACGGATGGCCAACCACATCTCGGCCTGCACGCTGTTGGCCACCGCTTCAGCGAGCAACCCGATCTGGCTTCGGACCGCCTCCTCGAGCGTGGCGCGCTGACGCTCCGCGGCGCGCCACGCTGCCCCGGCCGCGCCGGCCCCGAGTAGAAAGGCGAGCGTCAGCCCCAGGGTGAGCGCGCGGACCGCGCGGGCCGTCGGTGACGGGCCGCCGGCGGTGGAGGCAGAAAGATTCACGGCCAGATGATAGCCTTGGGCGAAGATGGTTCGCAGTTCGGGACGTCCGACATACCGGATTCGTACACAGCGCCGACCGGCCAAGGACCCGGACTCCTGCCGCGGGAGTATGATGCACCCATGAACACTCACTCTGCCGCTGGTCGAGGCCTCCGGCGTCCTGCGCGGGCAGACTTGTGTCCCCGCCTCCCGGACTGGATCGGCTTGGCCTGTCGGGCGATGATGGCTATGACCCCCCTGGTTGCCACAGCGACGGCGGCGTACGGCCAGATCTCCGACTCGGCCGCAGCGGCCCGTAGCCACTACCGCGAAGCCGTGAGCTCGCTCCAGTCGGGGGATACGGCCCGTGCCATCGCCGCGCTCGGTCTCGCTGCCTCTGCCTGGCCGGCACAGGGCGCCTACCAGGCGGCGTACGCCCGTCTCGCGGCGGCGGGGGGCCACCGGTCCGAGGCGCTCGGGGCACTCAAACGCCTGGTGACCCTGGGCTACGGCTGGGACAAGAGCGATCCGGTCGCGGAGGCGCTCGCCGGGGTTCCCGAATACTCCGTGCTCGAACGCGGCATGCTCGCGGCCACGGCACCGCTTGTCCGAAGCCACATCCTGCTTCAGCTGCGCGATACTCTGCTGCATCCCGAAGGCATCGCCTGGGATGGTGCGGGCCGGCGTTGGCTGGTCTCCAGCGTGCGGCAGCGGAAGATCATCGCGGTGGACCAGCGTGGAGTGGCCACCGACCTGGTGCGGAGCGGCCAGGACGGGCTCGATGCCGCGTTGGCGATCGGAGTAGACTCGGGCCGGGGGCTGGTATGGGTGGCCAGCGCCGCCCTGCCTCAGCAGCAGGGATGGATCCCGGCAGACAGTGGGCGCTCGACCCTGCTCGCCTTTGACCTGGCGACCGGAGGGCTGCGCCGTCGGGTGTACCTCCCGGCGGTGGCAGGAGGGCATAGCGTCGGAGACCTCACCGTCCTGGCCGACGGCACCGTGTTCGCCAGCGATACCCGGTCACCCGCGCTGTATCGGGTCCCCGCCGGCATCGGTGATACCGCACGCGTGGTTGTGGCCGGCGATCCCCTGGTGCGGAGCCCGCAGGGACTGGTGGCGGACGGCGCTCGTCTGCTGGTCGCCGACTATTCGCACGGGATCCTGGCAGTTGATCTGGCGACCGGGTCGGTCGTGCCGTTGTCCGCGCCGCCGGAGACCACGACCCTCGGCATCGACGGGCTGGTCCGTCAGGACCAGCACCACCTGATCGGCGTGCAGAACGGGATCTCGCCGCCGCGCATCGTTCGCCTCACACTGTCCCCGGATGGCAGCACGATCACCGCCGTCACGGTGGTGGACCGACATCTCCCCGAGGCCGGGGAGCCGACGCAGGGCGTCGTGCTGGACGGGGCCTTTGTCTACCTCGCAAACAGCCCCTGGAGCAACTACGACGACGCAGGCCGGACCCGGTCCGGCGCGGAATGGCCCGCACCGGTGCTGCTCCGCCTCCCCCTCAGATAGCCCCCGCTTATCTTTGGCAGCCGGCGCGCGACCCCCGCGTGCCGCTGCCAGCTCCAGGTGACGCACCGGGAGCGGCACAGGCCGGTCCCCGCTCGCGGAGCCTGATTCTCTCCATGCCAGAGTACTTCGTCCATGAGTCGAGCTACGTCGACGACGGTGCGGTCGTCGGAGCGGGCTGCAAGATCTGGCACTTCTGCCACATCATGCCGGGAGCCGTGATCGGAGTGCGCTGCAACCTGGGGCAGAACGTGGTGGTGATGGGCGGGACCCGGATCGGCAACAACGTCAAGATCCAGAATAACGTCTCGATCTATGAGGGGGTCACCCTCGAGGACGACGTCTTCTGCGGTCCCAGCTGTGTGTTCACCAACGTCAACAACCCGCGGAGCCACGTCTCTCGGCGGCACGAGTTC
This sequence comes from Gemmatimonadota bacterium, assembly GCA_041499215.1. Taxonomy (GTDB): domain Bacteria; phylum Gemmatimonadota; class Gemmatimonadetes; order Gemmatimonadales; family GWC2-71-9; genus JADJOM01. The sequence continues at coordinate 16,231 of JBGQJV010000015.1, forward strand.
CGCCGGACCCTGGTGCGCCGTGGCGCCTCGATCGGCGCCAATGCCACGCTGATCTGCGGGGTGACGGTAGGGGAGTACGCCTTCATCGGGGCGGGGGCCGTGGTGACCAGCGACGTGCCGGCCTTTGCCCTGATGGTGGGGGTTCCCGCCCGGCGGGTGGGCTGGATCTGCCAGTGCGGGGAGCGGGTGCATCTCCGTGAAGGAGCCGCGGTCTGTGGCCAGTGCGGGGCGAGCTATCGTGAAGAGCCGGGGGGACTTAGGATGATTGACCCACCCCGCGTCACCGGCTAGGTTTCGCGCCCGAACCGGGCCGTGAGCTCCGGGCCCAGTGCCCTGCGGCTCCCACCCTGTCAGTCGCCCCACAGCTGCATGCCATCCGGCACGAGGTGAGGCTTTGCCCGTCCCCCTGCTTGACCTTGTGGGCCAGTATCAGGCCATCAAGGACGAGGTGTTGCCCGCGCTCCTGCGTGTGGTCGAGCGACAGCAGTTCATCCTGGGAGAGGAGGTCGGGCAGCTGGAGCACGCGCTGGCGGAGCTGTGCGAATGCCGTCACGCGATCGCCTGTGCCAGCGGCACCGACGCGCTGCTGCTGCTGCTCAAGACTCTCGACCTCAAGCCGGGCGACGAGGTGATCTCGCCCGCCTTCACCTTCTTCGCCACCGCCGGCACCATCCATAACGCGGGCGGCACGCCGGTGTTCGTCGACATCGACCCCGCCAGCTTCAATCTCGACCCGGCGGCGCTGGAGGCGGCGATCACCGGGCGCACCCGCGCCATCATGGTGGTGCACCTCTTCGGTCAGATGGCCCCGATGGAACGGATCCTCGCGATCGCGGAGCAGCACGGCCTCACCGTGATCGAGGATGCGGCCCAGTCGATCGGTGCGCGGCGCCTGATCGAGGGCCGGTGGCGGACGGCCGGCTCCCTCGCCTACGCCGGCACCTTCTCCTTCTTCCCCACCAAGAACCTGGGTGGCTGGGGTGATGGCGGCCTGATGGTGACGCAGGACGCGGCCCTGGCGGAGCGGTTACGCCGGCTTCGGACGCACGGCGGCGCCAAGCAGTACTTCCACGACGAGGTGGGTTTCAACAGCCGGCTGGACACGCTGCAGGCGGCGGTTCTGCTCGCCAAGCTGCCCCATCTCGCCAGCTGGAGCGCGGCCCGCCGGCGCGTGGCCGAGCGGTACACGGCGGCCTTTGCCGACCATCCGGCCATCGCCGCTCCGATTGCCGATCCCGCCAACGAGCACATCTACCACCAGTACACCTTGCGGGTGGAGCGCCGTGACGGGCTGCAGGCGCATCTCCGGGAGCGTGGCATCGGGTCCGGCGTGTATTACCCCCTCGGGCTCCATCTGCAGCCCTGCTTCGCGCACCTTGGCTACCGCCCGGGGAGCCTGCCGGCGACCGAGGCCGCAACCCGGTCGGTGATATCCCTTCCGGTCTATCCGGAACTCACCCTGGCGCAGCAGGACGCGGTGATCGCCGGTGTGAAGGAGTTCTACCAGTGAGTCGTGGTATTTCCATTGCGGAGGTGGCCGAGTGAAAGTTGCGGTGGTGGGAAGCGGTTACGTCGGCCTGGTGACGGGGGCGTGTCTGGCGGAAACGGGTAATGATGTCATCTGCGCCGACATCGATACGCGCAAGATCACCCGCCTCAAGGCCAACGACATCCCGATCTATGAGCCGGGTCTCGAGGAACTGGTCCGCCGCAACCAGAGCGAAGGCCGGTTGGAGTTCACCACCGACGTCGGCCGCGCCGTGGAAAGCGCGCCGGTGGTGTTGATCGCCGTGGGCACTCCGCCGGGAGAAGACGGGTCAGCGGACCTGCAGCACGTCCTCGCGGTGGCGGCCACCATCGGGAAGCACCTGAACGGGTACAAGGTCGTCGCGACCAAGTCGACCGTGCCGGTCGGCACGGCCGGCAAGGTTCGGGCGGCCATCCGCGCGGAGACCGGCGGGGACTTCAGCGTCTGCTCCAACCCGGAGTTCCTGAAAGAGGGCGCGGCGGTCGACGATTTCATGAAACCCGACCGGATCATCATTGGGGTGGACTCCGATCGGGCGAAAGAGGTCATGACGGAGCTGTACACCCCGTTCATCCGCACGGGCAATCCGGTCCTGGTCATGGATATCGCGTCGGCCGAGGTCACCAAGTACGCCGCCAATGCCATGCTGGCGACCCGGATCTCGTTCATGAATCAGATGGCCATGTTCTGCGAGCGGGTCGGGGCCGATGTGAACCAGGTCCGCAAGGGCATCGGCAGTGACCGGCGCATCGGGCCGGGGTTTCTCTTTCCCGGGCCCGGCTACGGCGGCTCCTGCTTTCCCAAGGACGTCAAGGCGATCATTCGCACCGGCGCGGAGGTCGGCATGCCGCTCGACCTGCTGCAAGCCGTGGAGCAGGTGAACGACCGGCAGAAGCTGGTCATGCTGGGCAAGCTGCACGCCGCCTTCCAGGGCCGGCTCGAGGGCCGGGTCGTGGCGGTCTGGGGGCTGGCCTTCAAGGCCGAGACCGACGACATGCGGGAGAGCCCGGCCATCCCGCTGATCGAGGGGCTCCTGGCGGCCGGCGCAAAGGTGCAGGCGCACGATCCGAAGGCGATGACCACGGCCCGCGACGTCTTTGGTGATCGGATCCAGTATGCCGCCGACCCCTATGCCGCCGCGACCGGTGCCGACGCGCTCGCCGTGGTCACCGAGTGGCTGGTGTACCGGAATCCGAATTTCGAACGCCTCAAAAGCGCGTTGCGCCGGCCGCTGATCGTGGATGGCCGGAACCTGTACGACCCGCTGCGCCTGGCGGGCATGGGGTTCAGCTATTCCGGAATTGGCCGCCTGCCGGCATGAGAGTGCTCATTACCGGCGCCGCCGGTTTTCTCGGCTCCCATCTGGCCGACCGGTTTCTCGCCGAAGGGCACGATGTCGTCGGGATGGACAACCTGATCACCGGCAGTCGGCACAACATCGCCCACCTCGCCAGCCACCGCCGGTTCATGTTCGCCATGCACGACGTGAGCCGCTTCATCCAGGTGGATGGGCCGGTGGACGGCGTCCTGCACTTCGCTTCGCCCGCCAGTCCGATTGACTATCTCGAGTTGCCGATCCAGACCCTCAAGGTCGGCTCCCTCGGTACCCACAACGCACTCGGCCTCGCCAAGGCCAAGGGCGCGCGTTTCTTCCTGGCCTCCACCTCCGAGGTGTATGGCGACCCCCAGGTGCATCCCCAGCCGGAGAGCTACTGGGGACATGTGAATCCGGTGGGCCCGCGCGGCGTCTACGATGAGGCCAAGCGGTTCGCCGAGGCGATGACCATGGCGTACCACCGCCACCATGGCGTCGATACCCGGATCGTCCGGATCTTCAATACCTATGGGCCGCGGATGCGGGCACGGGACGGGAGGGTGGTCTCGAATTTCGTGGTCCAGGCCCTCAAGCGCGAGCCGCTCACGGTCTATGGCGAGGGGCAACAGACCCGGTCCTTCTGTTATATCTCGGACCTGATCGAGGGTATCTACCGGCTCTTCATGAGCGACCATATCGATCCGACCAACGTCGGGAATCCCCACGAATTCACGGTGCGCCAGCTGGCCGACGAGGTGCTGCGGTTGACCGGCTCCAGCTCACCCATCGAATACCGGCCGCTCCCGGTCGACGATCCCAAGGTCCGCCAGCCGGACATCAGCAAGGCGCGCGCCCTGCTCGGCTGGGAGCCGAAGGTGACGCTGGCGGAGGGCCTGGGCCGCACCGTCGATTACTTCCGCACCCTGTTCGCCGCGTGACCAGGGTCCTGCTGACCGGAGCCGCCGGCTTCATCGGCTCGCACGTGGCCGAACGGCTGCTGGCTCGAGGCGACGAGGTGGTCGGGATCGACAACTTCGATCCGTTCTACGACCGAGCCATCAAGCTGGGCAACCTCGCCGCGGCCCAACGGTCGCTCCGGTTCAGCTTTCACGAAATGGATGTTGTCACCGGTCCCCTGGCGCCTCTCCTGACCCCGGCGACAGTGGTCCTGCACCTCGCGGCCAAGGCCGGTGTCCGGCCCTCGCTGGCCGACCCCGGCGGATACGTGCGGGCCAATGTCACCGGCACCCAGGCGATGCTGGACGCGGCCTGTGACGCGGGAGCCTCGCGCATCGTGTTCGGGTCCTCTTCCTCGGTGTACGGGGACGACACCGAGGCTCCCTTTCGGGAGGATGCCCCGGCGGGGAGACCCATCTCGCCGTACGCGGCGACCAAGCGGGCCGGCGAGCTGCTCCTGACCTCGCAGGCCCCGCATCGGGGGTTCCGGGCCGCGTCGCTTCGTTTCTTCACCGTGTACGGCCCCCGCCAGCGGCCCGACCTGGCCATCCACGCCTTCTGCCGGCGCCTGTCCGCTGGTCAGCCGATCACGATGTTCGGGGAGGGGACCGAAGCCCGCGACTATACGTATATTGATGACATCGTTACCGGCGTACTCGCTGCCCTCGACTGGACGGCGTCGGCTCCGGTGGGTGTCGAGACCTTCAATCTGGGCGGCAACGAGACCGTTCCGCTCAGCCGGATGATCGAGACCGTGGCCGGCGCGCTCGGGGTCACACCCAGGATCGAACGGGCGCCGCGTCAGCCGGGGGACGTGCGCCTCACGTCCGCCGACCTCAGCAAGTCCTCGCGGGTGCTCGGGTACCGGCCTCAAACGCCATTTCCCGAAGGCATTCGCCGCTTCGTCGCCTGGTTCCGGGAGACCCATGCGCATCAGTGACGAGCCGCTGATCAATCAGGCCCGGGAGCGCTTCGCCCTGCAGGACTACTATGGCGCGGTCCACCTCTTGGAGGAGGTCATCGAGGCGGGCCGGAGCTTCGCCGACTGTCACCACCTCCTGGGGTTGTGCTACGCGATGCTGGGGCAGTCGCACCGCGCGCTGGAGCACTTCGGCAAGGCCCTGGAGCTGAATCCGCGCTACATCGAGGCTCACATTCACCGGGGCATCCTGCTCAACGACCTGGGCCGGACCGAGGAGGCGGCGGAAGCCTTCCGCCATGCGGCGGACCACAACGCGCCGCAGTCGTCCGGCTTTCCGGCCCACGTGGCCGCCAACCTGGCCAACCACCACGCGCAGCTGGCGGCGGCGTACGCGGAATCGGGCGCCATCGCCCTGGCGATCGAGCAGTACCGCCGGGCGGTGGAACTGGGACCCAACTTCGCCGACCTGCGCTACAAGCTGGCCCGGGTGCTGCTCGAGGCCGGCGACGTCCTCTCAGCCCGCGAGGAGCTGGAACGGGTCGTCGCCGACCGGCCCAACTTCGTCGACGCGCTCGCGTCTCTCGGACTGGCGCGGTACCTCTCGGGCGACGCGACCGGGGCGCAGCAGGTCTGGCGCGAGTGCCTGCTGGCCCGGCCAAAGAACGCCCGGGTTGAGGCCTATCTCGCCATGCTGGAACGGGCAGCGGAGTGAGACGCCCGGCTGTCATCCTCCTGCTGGTCGCGGCGTGCGGCGGGTCGGCCTCCGATCACGAGCGCCTGGGTGACGCCGCCTATGCGGCTCTGGATTATTCCACCGCGATGGGAGAGTATCGTGCCGCCGCGCGGAACCGGAATGAGGGTCGGGTATGGGCCAAGGTGGGGGCCGCCGCCCTCAAGGCCGGCGACCTGCGGGAGTCGGCCGACGCCTACCAGAAGCTGGCTGCGGCAGACCGCACCCGGATGTCCGAGGCCGCCCGGGGATTGGAGGAGGTGGCCCGGGCCGCCGCGCGCGATGGCGGTGAGGTCGCGCTGCAGGAATCGGTCGAGGCGCTCCGGCGGCTCGCTCCGGAGCGGGTGAGTCCGCGGCACACACTCGCCCTGGTCCGGAGCGGTCGCCTCGAACCGGCCGAGGCCGCCGCGATGGGACCGCTGGCGCTGGCGGCATCCTCCGACGCCGCCACGACCGACCAGATGCTGGTGCAGTACGGAGCCGCCCTGCAGGCCACCACGGCCTGCAGCGACGCGGCCGAGATCTTCCAGATCGCGCTGCGACGCAGCCGGGACGCGGCAGTCCGCACCCGGGCCACCACCGGACTGGGGGAATGCGCCCTCCAGCTGGGGCAGGAGGCGCTGCTGGTGGACCGCCCGGAAATCGCCGCCCAGTGGTTTGGCCGGGTGCTCTCCGTCGATTCCACCAGCGACCGCGGACGCCGGGCTCTCGTGGGTCTGGGCGACGCGCGAATGGCGCAGGGAGACTTGCTCGGCGCCACGATTGTTTACCAGGATGCCATGAAGGCGGATCCCCGCGATTCCGTCTCCGCGCTGGCGGCCCAGCGGCTGGCCAGGCTCGGAGCGTCTGCGGGAACCGCTGATTCACAATGAGCGAGGATCGATGATGGTGCAGCGAAGGGTGCTGGTCGTGGCCGCCCTGCTGGGGATGGTGGCCTGCGGGAAGGGTGCATCTCCCAGCACCGGCGTGACGCCCCTGGCCGCCTCTGCCAGCCAGGAGGAACTGCGCGCCCTGTGGCAGCGGGCCAATGCCGAGTACACCCGGGGGCGCTGGGGAAAAGCGGCCCCGCTCTACGAGCGGGTCACCCTCGAGGTGCCGCCGGGCGACACCCTGGCCATCGCCGCCCACTTCCGGCTGGCCGAGTGCTATTTCGGTCAGAAGTCGCAGCTGCAGGCGGCCCGGGAGTTTCGCAAGGTCTCCGACGATTACCCCACCTCGCCGCTCGCGCCCGAGGCGCTGCTGCGAGCGGGAGACGCCTACGCCGATCTCTGGCGCCGGCCGGAGTTGGACCCCACCTACGGCAAGACTGCGCTCGGGACCTACCAGGAACTGCTCAGCCGTTATCCCGACGCGTCCGCCGCCCCCAGGGCCCGGCTGCGTGTCGGCGAGCTGGAGGAGATGTTCGCCCGGAAGGATTACAAGACGGCGATATACTACTACCGGCTCAAGGCCTACGACTCCGCCATCCTCTACCTCAAGGACATCGCGGCGACCTATCCCCGGGCCTCGGTGACTCCCGAGGTCCTGATGTCGCTGGTGCGGGCCTACCGGGCGGTGAACTACCCCGAAGATGTCGTCGAGACCTGCGGCTACATCCGCCGGTACCACCCGACTACAGCTGGCGTCGACGCCGCCTGTCCCGTGGTGCGGGACTCGGCCGCGGCACCCGCGGGCACCCGATAGCGCGGTCCGCCGGCGGCGCCGCGTCTGCCTCCCGATGACCATCGGGCTCTTCGGCGGGTCGTTCGACCCCATCCATCACGGTCACCTCATCGTGGCCCAGGCGGTAGTCGAAGCCCTGGGTCTCGAGCAGCTGCGCTTCGTCCCCGCACGGGAACAGCCGTTCAAGACCGGCCGGCACCTGGCACCGCCCGAAGTCCGCGCCCGCATGGTCGCCCTCGCCATCGCCGGGGAACCGCGCTTTGCGTTGGAGCGGGCCGAGCTCGAGCGCCCAGCGCCCTCTTACACCGTGGACACCCTGCGTCAGCTGCGGGAGCGCGAGCCGGACCGGCGCTTTGCGCTCCTGGTCGGAGCCGATGCCGCCCGGGAGCTTTCCGAGTGGCGCGACGCGGGGGCGCTGCCGGCGCTCGCCGACCTGGTGGTGTTCGCCCGGGCGGGGAGCGAGGTGCCCGAGTTGCCCTGGCCGGTCCAGGTGGTACCAGTGCCCGCGGTTGGAATTTCGGCCACCGAGGTACGTCGGCGGGTGGCCCTGGGCCGCTCGATCCGGTACTGGGTCCCGGACCCGGTGGGAGAGGCCATCCGAGCCGCGGGGTTATATTTGTCGGATGCTTAAGACGCTGCTGACAAAGGTGTTCGGGACCCGCTTTGATCGCGAGGTCAAGAAGATCCAGCCGATCGTGGACGCTATCAAGCGCCACGAAGAGACTCTGAAGAACTGCACGGACGAGGAGCTGAAGGCCCAGACCCCGAAGTTTCGGGCCCGCATCGCGGAACGGACCGGCGCGGTGCAGGCGGAGCTGGCCCAGCACCGACAGGCGCGCCACGACTGCGCCGATCCGGTCGAACGGGACCGGTTGGACCAGCAGGTCCATGAGCTGGAGGCGAGCTACAAGAAACTGCTCGCCCTGGCACTGAATGAGCTCCTCCCGGAGGCCTTTGCCACGGTGCGGGAGACCTGCCGGCGCCTGGTCGGGACCACGGTCATGGTCACCGGCCGCGAGCTGGGATGGGACATGGTGCCGTACGATGTGCAGCTCGTCGGCGGCATCGTGCTGCATCAGGGCCGGATCGCGGAGATGGCCACCGGCGAGGGCAAGACGCTCGTCGCCACCCTGCCGCTCTACCTCAACGCCTTGACCGGCCGCGGCGTCCACCTCGTCACCGTCAACAACTACCTGGCCCGGCGTGATGCCCAGTGGATGGGCCACGTCTACGGCTGGCTGGGTCTCACGGTGGCGGTGCTGGACGATACCGAGCCCTCCTCTCCGGAGCGGCGGGCCGCCTATCTCGCCGACATCACGTACGGCACCAACAACGAATTCGGGTTCGACTACCTCCGCGACAACATGGTGTTCAGCCTGGACCAGCGGGTCCAGCGGGAACACGCCTTTGCGATCATCGACGAGGTGGACTCGATCCTCATCGACGAAGCCCGCACGCCGCTGATCATTTCCGGCCCGGTGGGGAACGAGAGCGACGAGAAGTACGCCCAGTTCAACCGCCAGGGGGTGGATCTGGTCCGCCGCCAGTCGGCCGTGGTCAGCGGCCTGCTCGCCGAGGCGGAGCCGCTCCTCGCCGATCCCAAGTCCGTGCCCGAGGCCGCGATCAAGCTGTACATCGCGCGGCTGGGCATGCCCAAGAACAAGAAGCTGCTCAAGCTGCTGAACGAGCAGGGTGTCAAGAGCGCAGTGCAGCGGGTGGAGCTGGACCACATCGCCGACCGGAAGCTCCCGATGCGGCAGCAGTCCATGCGGGAGCTGGAAGAGGCGCTGTATTTCGTGCTGGATGAGAAGGGTCACTCGGTGCACCTCACCGACCGGGGTGCAGCGGCGATGTCGCCCGACGACCCGCATCTCTTTCTGGTGCCGGATATCTCCGAGGAGGTCCACCGGATCGACCGGGATACGTCGCTGACACCCCCGGAGCGGGTGACCAAACGGCGCGAGGTGGAGGCCGAGTACGCCATCAAGAGCGAAAAGCTCCACATCATCCACAAGCTGCTGCAGGCCCACGTCCTGTACGAGAAGGAAGTGGACTACCTGGTGCAGGAGGGTCAGGTGGTGATCGTGGACGAGTTCACCGGCCGGGTGATGGCCGGCCGGCGCTGGGCCGACGGACTGCACCAGGCGGTGGAGGCGAAGGAAGCGGTCCAGGTAAAGGGCGAGACCCAGACGCTCGCCACGATCACCATTCAGAACTACTTCCGGATGTACGACAAGCTTGCCGGCATGACCGGCACGGCGGAAACGGAAGAGCAGGAGTTCTTCACCATTTACGGGCTCGAAGTCTCGGTCATCCCCACCAACCGGCCGATCCGCCGGCTGGATGAGGAAGACCAGATCTACAAGACCCGGCGGGAGAAGAACAACGCCATCATGGACGAGGTGGAGCGGCTGCACAATGTCGGCCTGCCGGTGCTGATCGGCACGGTGACGGTGGAGACGTCCGAGACCCTCTCCCGCCAGCTCAAGCGCCGCGGGCTCAAGCACGAGGTGCTGAACGCGAAATACCACCAGCGGGAAGCGGAGATCGTTGCCGGGGCGGGGCAGCTCGGGTCCATCACGATCGCCACCAACATGGCCGGCCGCGGCACCGACATCAAACTCGGGGCCGACGTGCCCAAGGTCACCGATACCGACGGGCTGCAGATCATCGGGACGGAACGGCACGAGTCGCGCCGCATCGACCGGCAGCTCCGGGGCCGCGCGGGCCGCCAGGGCGACCCGGGGCGGTCGCTGTTCTTCCTGTCGCTGGAAGACGACCTGATGCGGCTGTTCGGCTCCGACCGCATCGCCCGCTGGATGGACAAGGGTGGGGCCGAAGAGGGCGAGGTGATCTCCCACCCCTGGGTGACCGGCGCCATCAGCCAGGCCCAGAAACGGGTGGAGCTGCAGAACTTCCAGGCCCGCAAGCGGCTGCTGGAATACGACGACGTGATGAACCAGCAGCGGGAGGTGGTGTACTCCCTGAGGCTGTTCGCGCTGGAGCGTGGGGAGCAGCTCAAGGCGGAAGCCATCCGGATGGTGGACGGCGCGGTGGAGCGCACGGTACGCATGACGCTGGCGGAGGCCCAGCGGCCGGAGGAGTACGACCGCGAGGGGCTCGCCACCCTGTTGCTGCAGCAGTTCCTGATCCCGGCGGACGAGCTCACCGATGCGGGGAAGGCCCCGTCGCTCGACCGCATGGTGGCCGTCGCCAAGGACGCCGCCCACACCGCCGTGCGCCGGAAGGTCGAATACCTGCAGGAATTCGGGACTCAGGTGGGGGCCAGTGACGTGGACTCACAGGTCCTGTCGACGGTGATGCTGACGGTACTGGACGAGAAGTGGAAGGACCATCTGTACGACCTGGACCAGCTGCGCAACGCTATCCAGTATCGCGCCTACGGCCAGCGAGACCCGCTGGTGGAATACAAGAAGGAGGCCTTCGAGATGTTCGAAGACCTCATGCGCGACATGCAGGCGACCTTTACCGAGCGATTCCTCAAGATCCAGGTCAGCGCCGAGCCGCCCCGGCTGCCGGCAGGTCCGCCCCGGGGCCGGGCCGAGAAGCCGGCCGCGCGCCCGGAGGCGCCGCCCAGCGGTGCCGATGAGCTGTTTGCGCCCGACGCCCGCATGGCGCCGCCACCGATGCCGGGGCCGCGGGCCCAGCCGCCTCTGACCACCAATTTCGGGCCGATGCGTCAGGGCGGGAACGGCGTCCCCGAAGTCGGCCGCAACGATCCCTGTCCCTGCGGCAGCGGCAAGAAGTACAAGAAATGCCACGGGGTTGGGCGGTAAGACGGCTCAGCCAGCCGGCGGCGTGACAGGTCGATCGCGACACACCTGACCGAACCCTCCTGGAGCGTGGCTCCGGGAGGGTTCTCGCTTGGTTCAGACCCTCGGGCGCCGGTCAGCCGCCCCGGCAATCTATCCCCGGATGGTGAATCGGTAGCACCCGCTGGCGAGCACTGGCGTGCCCGTCGCGGCCTCGATGACCCGGAAGTGGATGTCGAAGCTCGTGCCCGCAGGGAAGGCAGACAGATTGCGGAACAGCTCTTCGTGTCCGAATCCCCTGTTACTCGTCTCGATGTCCTGCGGAGTAGTGCCTTTCCCGAGCGTGAGCCAGGCCTCGCTGGTGCAGCTGCCGTCGGGGGCGTCCACGGCCCGCTGGAGTAGGTAGCTGGTGTTCGGGGCCAGGCTAAACAGGAAAGTGTTGAGGTGAGCGATGAACGGGTCGTCTGCCCGCTGCCGGAAAAGGACGAGACCGAATGTGTGACCCTCGCCTCGCAGCAGGACGTTGAGGTTCAATTGAGAATCATCGCTCCGATCGCGGTTCGACGCTGGTGGAGGCGCCGTGTCAGGCGCTGTCGGATCCCGGCTGTCGGGCGAGCAGGCACCGAGCAGCAACACGGCCGCGGCGACGGTGCAGCGGAGTAGGGCGCGCATGGGGACCTCGGGGTGAGGGGAAGTGGGACAAGGCGGCATTCCACCGGCTGCGGCCATTCCTGGTTCTCGCGCGGACATCGAGCCGAGTTTGCCTGACTTCCGTGTGCTGGCCGGTGGACAACCTCAGGCGCAAACGTACCCCTCCCCCGTGATCTCCGAGTGAGCCAGGTGTGACCCTTCCCGTCCGTTCGGCCTCGACGCACTCTCACCTCCAGCCGGACCGTAATTGCGGCTGCTGGGCTCCGTGCGCCTGCTGGGCTCCGTGCGCCTGCTGGGTTCCGGGGGCGGCGTCTTGAGAGCAATTTTCGCCGTCGCTCAGCGGGCTCCGGGGCGAGATGCCAGTCGAATGTCGCGGCTTCAGTGATCGCCTCGTGACCCCGACCTGAGCGGTGCGTGTCCCCCCCCGCGGGATGGCTTCCGCGGTGGTGCGACATCATCACCCATGCCGGGGAGGGGCAAACTCCAAACCTGAACGCTGGTGTGCAGTTACGGTGAGGCTTCTCTGGCGGGGCAGGTACCGGGCTGTAGATTGATACGCGAAGCGCACCTCCGGCGGACGGTTGTCTCTTCGACCCCGGGCTGGGCCATGATCCGACTCCACACCCTCGGGCGCACCGACCTCCAGGAGAACGTTGCGGGGAGGGCGATCAGCTCCGTGCTGGCTCAGCCCAAGCGCCTGGCTCTCCTCGCCTACCTCGCCCTTGCCGGTCCCGGGCGGTTCCGCCGCCGCGATACCCTGGTGTCGATGTTCTGGCCGGAGCAGGACGGCGAGCGGGCCCGCGGCGCGCTACGACAGGCTCTCCGTTTCCTGCGGTCCGAGCTGGGCAGTGAGGTTCTGGTCAACCGTGGGGACGAGGAGATCGGCGTCGATCCCGCGGTACTGCAGTGCGACGTCTGCGAGTTCGAGTCTGCCTGCGACGAGTCGGCCTGGGTCCGGGCCCTGGAACTCTATTCGGGGACTCTGCTCGATGGGGTCTTCATCGCCGATGCTTCGCCGGAATTCGACCGGTGGCTGGAGGATGAACGGGCCCGGATCCGCCGCCGGGCCGTGCAGGCTGCCTGGGCCCTGGTAGAGGCGGCGGAGCGCTCCGGTGATCGGGCGGCCGCCGTTCCCCTCGCTCGACGGGCAGCCGAGCTCTCCCCGGACGACGAGGCGGGGGTCCGACGACTGATGCGGATCCTCGACGGTCGGGGAGACCGGGCCGGTGCCTTGAGCGTGTATGAGGAGTTTCGCCGCCGCCTGGCGGCCGAATACGGCGCCAGGCCGGCCCCCGAGACCGAGGCAGTGATCGCGGCCATCCGAGCTCGCGAGGTGCAGGTTTGGGAGTCCCCCCTTCGTGGATGGCCTCCCGGCTCCGACGAGCGCGCTGCCGAGCCCCTATGATCGAGGTCCCGTCCCGCGTCCGCGTCGCCTTTGCCGAGCGCTACCCGATCGAGCGACCACTCGGCCGCGGCGGGATGGCGACGGTGTATCTGGCCCGGGATCTCAAGCACCAGCGGCCGGTCGCCCTCAAGGTCCTGCACCCCGAGCTGGCCGCCGGCCTGGGCCCCGAGCGGTTCCTCCGCGAAATCCGGATCGAAGCCAACCTGCAGCATCCCCACATCCTCCCCTTGCACGACTCCGGCGAAGCCGACGGGTTCCTGTACTATGTCATGCCGTACGTCGAGGGCGAATCGCTCCGCCAGCGACTCACCCGCGAGGGCCGCCTCTCGCTCGCCGACAGCCTGCGGATTGTCGGGGACGTCGGCGAGGCGCTGGCCTACGCCCACGGACGCGGGGTGATCCACCGCGACGTCAAGCCGGAGAACATCCTGCTCACCGGCGGCCACGCCCTGGTGGCTGACTTTGGCATCGCCAAGGCGGTTGAGGCGGCGGGTGATACCAAGCTGACGGAAACCGGGTGGGGGATGGGAACCCCGGCCTACATGAGTCCGGAGCAGATCGCCGGCGGGATGGTGGACGGCCGGAGCGACATCTACGGGCTGGGCTGCGTCCTGTACGAGATGCTGGCCGGCCAGCCGCCCTTCACCGGCCCCAACGCCCGGGCCATCTTCGCCCGGCATCATCTCGATCCGGTCGCTCGCCTTGGCACGGTGCGATCAGCCGTACCGCCCCATGTCGAGGAGGCCGTCCTCCGGGCGCTGGCCAAGGAGCCCGAGGACCGTTTCGAGACGGTGGCGCAACTCCTCGAGGCGCTGCAGGTCGCCCACTCGAGCCTGCCGGTGCTGCAGGCGGTGCCGCCCTCCGCGGCCGGAACGGTGACCCACTCCCGTCCCGGCGTCGGGGCAGGGCCCGAGGCCGCTACGTCGAGGACGGAACGGCCCTCGCGGACGACCTCACGCAGGGCACTGGTCGGCCTTGCGGCGGCTGGGGTGCTCGCTGTCGGCGGATACCTGGCGGCTTTCGGCCATGGTCTTGGCGGCGGCGCTCGGCAGGCGGCCTCAGTCGCCGTGGTGCCGATCGAAGACCTGGAGGGGGACACCAGTCAGGCTCACATCGCCGAAGGCCTGACGGATGAACTGATCACGGATCTCACCCGTATCCATGGGCTGAGGGTGATCAACCGCCAGACCATGAGCAAGTACCACCGGGGGGGCAAGACACCCAGGGAAGTCGCCGGAGAGCTTGGGGTGGATGCGGTCGTCACTGCGACGATGCAGCGTCTGGGCGACACGGTCCATTTGGCTGCGCAGGTGACGCGGGCGGGAGAGGATGGGACGCTCTGGGCGGAGAGCTATGACGGCACTCGGGGAGACCTGCTCCGGGTGCAGCGGCTGATCGCCCGCACGGTCGCCGAGCAGCTCCGCGGCCAGCTCACACCTGGCGAGAGGGCCCAGCTCGGCGCGGCCCGCCCGGTGGATCCGGAGGCCCTCGATCTCTACGAGCGAGGCCGGCGACTGTGGAACAAGCGGAACAAGCCGAACCTGCTGGAAGCGCTCAAGTACTTCGACCAGGCGTTGGACCGCGATCCGCGCTTCGCCCCGGCGTATTCGGCCCTGGCCGATGCCTATGTGCAACTGGGGTATGGTAGTCACCTGGCGCCGGGGGACGCATTCCCTAAGGCGCAGAGCGCCGCCGGGAAGGCGTTGGCGCTGGATTCGACCCTGGCGGAGCCGCATGCAGCGCTCGCCTTCGTTCGATTCTACTACGACTGGGACTGGCCGGCAGCCGAGCGGGAGTTCCAGCTCGCCATCCGCCGGAACCCGAGCTACGCCACCGCTCATGAGTGGCACGGTCTCTACCTCGCGGCCATGGGCCAGTTCGACTCCGCGGTCGCAGAGGAGCAGACCGCCATGTCGCTCGAGCCGCTCTCCCCTCCTGTCGCCGGGACGGCGGGCTGGGTGCTGTACTATGCCGGCCGGTTGGACGAGGCGGGCCGGCAGCTGCGCATTGCGCTCCGCTCCGACTCGACCTTAGTGGTGGGGCGGCTGTACCTGGGTCGGGTGGAGCAGGCCAAGGGAGAGGTGGACAGCGCCATGGCCTACTACGGCAGCATCCGGGGCCTGAGTGGTTGGGTCCCCACGATCGCGGGGATGGGCAACATTTACGGCCAGATGGGGCGCCGAGACGATGCCCTCCGCGAACTCGGCGTGCTCGACTCCCTGGAACAGGCGGGGCAGTACGTGACACCCTATGGGAGGGCACTGGTGTGGGTGGGATTGGGCGATTTCGACCGGAGTTTCGCGGAGCTGAACCGGGCCGTGGAGGGAAGGACCCACTGGGTGGTGTGGCTCAACCGGGACTCCCGCTGGGCGCCGCTCCGTAAGGACCCGCGCTTCAGGGAACTGGTTCGCCGGATCGGGCTGCCCGCATGAAACGGGGTTTGGCGATGCTTGCCACCCTGAGCCTGGTGTCGGGAATGGCTTTCGCCCAGGCCCCCGATGTCGGCGGCCCGGCCCCGGGCTTTTCATTGCGTGCTCTTGATGGCTCCGCGGCCAAGTTGTCCGATTACCGAGGCCGCCCGGTGGTGGTGAATTTCTGGGCCTCATGGTGCCCGCCCTGCCGCGCCGAACTCCCCGAGCTCGTCTCGGCATACCAGACCAACCAGTCCCGAGGGCTGGTGGTGCTGGCGGTCAACCTGACGGACCAGGAGCGCCGAGAGGACGTCGGGGCGTTCGTCTAAGCCACCGGCCTGCCGTTCCCGGCGCTGCTGGACGATCGCGGGCGGGTGCGCGAGCGGTACGCCTGGTGGCGGTGCCCACCACGGTGTCCCTGAACAGCCTGGGCATCCTGCGTGCCATTCATCCAAGACCGATGAACCGCACCGGCCTGGAGCGGGGACTCGCGGCCATTCTCCCGCCTTGAGGGGAGGATCACCTCCGGATCACGGTGAGATCACGGCAAGTCGGCAGTTTGGGTCCTGCGCGTGTCTTCCTCCTGGAGGGGCCCGTGAAGGGATCTGCGAGAGCTCGGTGGGTTTCCCGTCTGGCGGCCGGATTCGGTCTCCTTGGGACGATGCTGACTGTGCCCGGGGAGGCCCACGGCCAGGGGTGAATGCCGGTGAGATTCACGTCCCCCAGTCTGGGCGGGCAGCGCGAGAGTTTCTTCCATAAAGGCGAGTGGCAGGTGGGCCTGGCCTACCGCCGGCTGTACGCCGACAAGTGGTTCGTGGGGACGGAGGTGGACCAGACCAAGACGCCGTTCCAGCGGCAGCTGTTCCTGCACATCAACACGCTCGACCTCAGCCTCACCTACGCCCTGAGCAACCGGGCGACCGCAACCCTCACCCTCCCGTTTCTCTACGGGACTCAGTCCCGGTACTATGCGGACCTCAGACGCCATGAGGTCCAATCCCTTGGACTGGGGGACGTCAATCTCATCGGCAACTTCTGGCTGTTCGATCCACCGACGCACCTCAATGGCAACCTGAACCTCGGCCTGGGCGTCAAGACTCCGCTCGGCAGCAACACGATCCGAGATGACTGGTGGCTGGCTGACAGCTCCCAGATCCGCCACGTGGTGGACCAGTCCATCCAGCTGGGGGACGGGGGCTGGGGGATCATCATGCAGGCCCAGGCCTACCAGCGGATATTGCCGTCGACGAATGTCTATTTCATCGGCACCTACATGCTGAGCACCCGAGAACATACCGACGTGCCATCGCCGATTGCCGGCGTCACCCTGGGTGTTCCGGATGTGTATTACGTCCGAGGCGGGCTCGCCTATGCCCTGTGGCCGACGCAAGGGCTGTCGGCCAATCTGGGTGTTCGGCTGGACGGTATCACCAGGCGTGACATCATCGGCGGGGCTGACGCTCATTTCCGTCGCCCGGGATTCACCCTGTTCCTGGATCCCGGCTTGGCGCTGCGGCGGGGTCCGGACGAGTTTTCTCTCAACCTTCCGGTCCGGCTCCATCAGGACTTCCCCCAGAGTCTGATCGACCAGCAGAAGAGCTTCCCTGGCGGCGGTGACCTCGCGGATTACCTGGTCTACGCCAGCTACAGTCGGCGGTTCTGACCCGCGGGAGGTGGCCGCCGGCCTCAGGCCCAACAATAGGCGCAGTGCAGGCCCCCGCGATTTCATCTCGGTCCGGGGGAAACGGCGACCCGGCGCGTTTGTTGGGTGCAACTCGACCCGGCGCCAGGCTCTACCCTTCGCGGATGGCCACACCGCTTCCCTCGCCCCCCGACCTTCCCCGCGACCGTCTCTGGCTCCTTGGACCATCCGCGCTGACCTCGGCGGAGCTGGTTGCCGTCCTGCTCGGGACCGGCGCTACCGAGGCCAGCGCACTGGTGCTGGCTACAGCGCTACTGGGCAGGGGTGGCGGCTCGCTGCGGGACCTCGCTGCCAGGCCCGCAGCGGAGCTGACCCGGACCCGGGGCGTGGGCCCGGCCAAGGCGGCGCGGCTCCTTGCCGCCTTCGAGCTGGCTGCCCGGATGCTGCAGGAGCAGCGGCCGGCACTCCCCCGGGTGCGCCAGCCGGATGATGTCGCGGCCCTGCTGGGCCCCAGGTTGCGCGATCTTGCGGTCGAGGAGTTCCATGTCCTGGCGCTCGACAGCCAGAGCCGGGTCCGCCGCGACATCCTGGTGACCCGCGGACTGCTCAACAGCGCGCTGGTGCATCCGCGCGAGGTGTTTCGGGCGGCCATCGCGGAGGCGGCCGCCGGTATCATCGTGGTGCACAACCACCCCAGTGGCGATCCCACCCCGTCGCCCGAAGACCGGGCGGTGACCCGGCAGCTGGCCGAGGCCGGACGGCTGCTGGATCTCCCGCTCTACGATCACGTCATCCTGGCCGGAGATCGGTTTATCAGCTTCGTCGCGGCCGGCTGGCTCTAGCCTGCCGCTTGACGCCGGCCGGAGCCGACCCTACCCGGGCTGCGCTGGTGGACGAGCTCAAGAACGAGAATTCGGAGGTGAGAGCCAACGCGGCGAAGCCCCTGGGATGCCGGCAGAATCCCTGGCCGTGGCCCTGGCCGATGCCGATGCCTCGACCATTCCCCTGATCAGGGTGGTCGTCCGGCCCCGGCCGCAGGCCTGACTACCCGGTCCCGGGAGGGCGGGCGGCGGAGGTCAGATTGTCTTCGC
>JBGQJV010000016.1:0-33117 GCA_041499215.1 Gemmatimonadota bacterium
AATCGTCGCCAGGGAGAGGCGATCATCCTCGACGGAGGGATCCGGATCGTGGTGCTGTCGAGCGATCGACGCGGCGCCAGGATCGGCATCGAGGCGCCCGTCAGCGTCAACATCCAGCGTGAGGAGCTGGTCTCCCGCATCGCCGAGGAGAATCGCCGCGCGAACGCCCGGTCCTCGGGCACGGAGTGGGTGGAGCAGATTCCGCTGAAGGTGCAGCCGAAGTAAGGCGGTCAGGCGGGACGGCGGGAGCACATGCGTGTCATCCCGAGCGCAGCGAGGGATCCCGTTGGGCTCGCACCCAGAGGGATCCCTCGTCCCCTCGCCCTGCTCGGGGTCCTCGGGATGACATGCTTCCCGCCGTCCCGCCTGTCCGCCCTCCCGCCCGCCCGCCCGCCCTCCCGCCTAGTTCCTACGCCACGCCTGCATCGCCACGACCGCCCGCAAGCCACCTGGCGCGGCAGGCTCCAGCAGCACCGTGGCGCCCTGCCGCTGGGCCAGCCAGCGCGCCACCGTCAGGCCGATCCCCAGACTCCCCTCATGGGTGGTATGGAAGGGCTCGAACGCCCGGATCCGCTCGTCCGGCGGGAGGCCCGGCCCGTTGTCCTCCACCGTCAGGCGGACCTCGGCGCCCACCTGCTCGGCCGCCATGACGATCAGGCCGTCGGTACGGTCAGCCAGTGTCTGCTTGGCGTTGATCACCAGGCTGAGCAGCAGATGACGGAGATCTGCCTCGATGGCCCGGACCGGCGGCAGTCCCGACGGGACCTGGACCTCCACCTCCGCCGCGGGCAGACCACGCTGGTAACGCTGCAGGTCCGAGACGTAGCCCACCAGATCGTCCACGATGAGTGGGGCCGGTTCGCTCTCCACCGGAGCGTAGACCTGGCTGAACCGCGCAATGGTGTCGGTGAGGTGCTGCACCGCCGTAGTCACCGCGCCGCGCAGCCGATATGCCTCCGGTCCGGAGAGCAGGTCGGCATGCGGATCCACCATGAGCGTCAGGGTCTGCAGCGGGCCGCGCAGGTCGTGCGCCATGCCGCGTGCGAGGGTGGCGATGACCGCAGCGCGGTCCGCCCGGATAAGGAGCTCTTCATAGTGGGGCGACGACGTGATGGCCTGCAGCACTGGCGCGCTCACCTTCGGACTCTCCCGGAGAGATGACCAAAGGTTACCTCCTCTATCGCTCGGGACGCAATTGGAGTCGCGTTCGAAGTTCGAGAGTTCGAGAGTTCGAGGTTTCAGGTGGCTCTGCCTGCGGCCCCCTTTTGAACTCGGAACTTGGAACTCCGAACTATTTCGTGACCCATACAGCGTCGATGATCGGATCGGCCGCATGGCGGCGTTGGATCACCTGCAGCACGTTCTCGCTGATGGTGGCTCCCTTGGCCAGGAGCTTCACCCCGCCGCTGGTGCTCAGGTCGGCCGCCAGCACCATGCCCGTCCGGAGCTGGTCCACCGCCACCGGCATCCGGGTGGACTCCCACTCCTCCCGCGGCCGATCCAGCACCACCGACTCGAGATAGACCAGCGCCAGCGGGTCATACCAGGTGCCGGAGTGGCTCTTGAGCAGCTCGATCGCCTGCTCGGGGGTCCGGACCGCCTGGTGGCGAGTGCCGCTCACGTGGTGCAGGAAGTCACCGGCGACCCGGAGCAGCCGGGAGCGAAGCGGAATCTGCCCGGAGACCAGATGATCGGGCTGGCCCGTGCCATCCCAGTTCTCCGAAGTCCACCGGATCAGCTCCGCCGGCCCCTCCAGGCGTTCCACCTGCTCCAGCAACGCCGCCGCCACCACGGCGTGGTGCCAGGTGGGCAGATCGGCGGCGCCCGGCGTGTGATGCGCCCCGTCCACCACCTGGCCGATCTCGTGCAGCCTGGCCGCCACCTGGAGGTCCCCCAGCAGCTCGATCGGGATGTCGAACCGCGCGGACAGCTTGGCGGTGAGGTCGGCGAGCCGGGTGCCCCGGTCGGCCGCACCGGGGAGTCCCAGGTCCACCAGGTGGATCAACAGGTGCAGCAGCTGGTCGAAGCTCCGCTCCAGCTCGACGTGCAGCTGCTGGACCTCGTCCCGGTCTCCCCGGAGCTGGTCCTGCAGCTGCTTGAGCCGGAGGCTGGCCCGCACCCGGGCGATGAGCTCGGGGACTTCGATGGGCTTGGTGAGGTAGTCGTCCACGCCGAGATTGAGCCCGCGGACCTTGAGCGCGGTGTCGCTGAACCCGCTCAGGACCACGAAGAGACATCCCGCCAGCTCCGGGTCTGCCTTCACCTGGCGGCAGAACTCGAAGCCGTTCATCTCCGGCATCTGGTAGTCGGAGACGATCAGGTCGGGATGCAGCTCCCGGGTGAGGGCAAGACCTTCGCGGCCGTTGGTGGCGGTTGCCACGCGCAGCGCCGGCTCGTGTTCCAGCACGTGCCGGAAGTGGGCCAGCGTAGTCGGGTCGTCATCGACCAGGAGGACAGTGCTGACCTGCACGGTCATGGCGGGCTCGCCAGGACGCGGCCGCTGTCGGCGGCCACCGAGTCCCCGGCAGGCGGCGCCATGCCCGCCGACAGGGTGTCCGTCGTGACACTCATAACCCGGGCGAGCGAATCGGTCACCGCCTGCGGCAGCAGCATGGTGACGGTCACCCGCCGGTTGGCGTCGGCGAAGGGATGCTCGGGGTCGCGCAGCTTGCGGTCGGCCCAGCCGCGCACCTGCTGTACCTGCGCCGCGCTGAGACCGCCGGTCTGCATGATCCGGCGCGCGGTATTGGCCCGGTCGACGCTGAGCTCCCAGTTGGAATAGCCGTCGGGCCGGGTGTAGGGCCGGGCATCGGTGAAGCCTTCGATCACCACGGCGTTGGGGAGCGCGCTCAGGCTCTTGCCCAGGTAGCGGAGCAGCTCCGCGCCGGCGGGCTTGGGGATCGAGCTGCCGGTTTCAAAGAACACCCCGGTGGAGTCCTCCAGCAGCTGGATCCGGAGCCCCTCGTTGGTCACCTCGATCTCGACGTTGTCCGACAGCTCCGACAGCGCCGGCACCTCGCGGATGTCCTGCTTGATCTTCTCGGCCACCTGCCGCATCCGGTCACGCCGGAGGTCGATCACCTGCTTGGGCGACATGATCCGCGGGCTCTGCGACTGGGCGCCTTCGCCGGGCATGATGGAACTGCCGAACTCGCCGGCCCGCCCGAGCGGGTCCTGGAAGTACCCCGCGATCGCCGCTTTCACGTCGCTCGACTGGTTCACCAGCCAGAGCACCAGGAACATGGCGAACATCGCCGTCATGAAGTCGGCAAACGCCACCTTCCACGCGCCGCCGTGATGGCCGTGCCCGTGGACCCGCTTCTTGATGATGATGATCGGCTGTTCCCGGGCCTTGTTCACGACTGTTTCGCTTTCGCGGCCTGCTTGCAGGCGGTTTCCATCTCCTGGAAGGTCGGCCGGCTGGTGGAATAGATCGCCCGCCGCGCGAACTCGACGGCGACGATGGGGGCGAACCCCTTGGCGAAGGCCACGACGCTCGACTTGAGGAACGCAAAGAACCGCGTCTCCTCGGAATTGCTTCCCTCGATGGCGGCAGAGAGCGGGTTCGTGAACCCGTAGGCCAGGAGCACGCCCAGGAAGGTGCCGGTGAGGGCCGCGGCGACATGCTCGCCGATCTGTTCCACCGGACCGGAGATCGCCCCCATGGTGATCACGATGCCCAGCACCGCGGCCACGATGCCGATACCGGGGAGCGCGTCGCCCACCTTCTGCAGGGCCACGGCCGGCCTGGCGGATTCCTCATGGTGCACATCCATCTCGCCGTCCATCAGGGCGTCGAGATCGTGCGGCGGCACACTGCCCACCAGCACCAGCCGGAGGGAGTCGCACAGGAACTCCATCGCGTGATGCTCGTGCAGCACCTTGGGGTACTTCTTGAAGATCGTGCTCTTTTCGGGGTCTTCGATGTGGGTCTCGATCGCCACCAGCCCGTCCTTGCGGGCGATCTGGAACAGCTCGTAGAGCATCCTCAGGGCGTCGAGATAGATCGCTTTGCCGAACCGATTGCCCTTGAAGACCCCACCCAGCTTGGCCCCCATCGATTTGAGAACCGGCCCGGGGGTGGAGATCAGCACCGTGCCGAGGGCCACCCCGACGATCACGATGATCTCGGAGACGTGAAACAGCGCGGGCAGGTGGCCGCCGGCGATGGTGAATCCCCCCGCCACCGCGCCCAGCACCACCAGCAGACCGATGATCGCGATCATGACAAGGCCACCCTGGACATGGCTGAAGTATCGGTGGCGCTTGCCGATACCTTGAGATGCCACGGGTCCCGGAGGGGCCCGGTTCCCAGGGGAGGCAATGGAGTGCCGTACATCATCAACGGGATGCGGGATCTGCTGGCCAAGGGCGATAACCTGCCCACCCTGCCCACCGTGGTCTTTCAGCTGCACCGGGTGCTCGACGACGAGCGCGCCGGGGCCCGCGATGTCGCCGGTATCATCGAACGCGACCCTGCCCTGACCGCCCGGCTGCTCCGGGCCGCCAATTCGGCGGCCTTTGCCCGGCCCGGCGGTGACCGGGTCGGCTCGGTGTCGGCGGCAGTGTCCCGCCTGGGGATCAACCAGGTCCGCGCTGTCTGCATCGTGCTCGCGGTAGTGAAGGCCTTCAGCAGCCGGGCGGGGGGGCTCGACCACCAGGAGTTCTGGATCCACTCCGCGGCGGTGGGCATGATGGCCCGGCGGCTGTGGGAACGGCTCGGGAGGGATCCGACCATCAGCAGCGACGACATCTACGTCGCCGGCCTGCTGCACGACGCCGGCCTCCTGGTCGTGGAGCAGCATTTCCCGCGGGAGTTCACCGAGGTGCTCAGCTCCCGTGCCGCCCAGGGCTCTCACCTGTGGCAGGTGGAGGAGGACCAGCTCGGCATGGACCACGGCGCCATCGGCGGGCTTCTTCTGGGTCGCTGGTCCCTGCCCGCCTTCATCGCAGAGGCGGTAACCAACCATCATCACCCGCATCAGGCCGAAGACCAGTACCAAACGGTCTGCCGGGTGGTGCAGGCCGCCGAGGTACTCTGTGCCGAAGCCGGGGCGGGGCTCCCGGAAGAGGGGCCGGCCGATTGCTCTTCCGCTGATGTGCTGGGCGAGTTGGGTGCGGCAGACGGGGAGGCGGAAGGACTGCTGCAGGAGGTGGCGGGGATCGCCGAAAGCGCGCGGACGTTCCTGGCCTGATGTCGGTCCAGCAAACGGAACGGGGCGACCGATAGGCCGCCCCGTTCAGGCTGTCCGGGTACCTCGCAGGGATGGGTCCGGCTTTACGCCCTCAGGCGCTGGAACCGCTCAACCAGACGTGCCGCGTAGTCGTTGCTCAGCAGGATCATCGTGAACAAGGCCTTGATCATGCGCCCACCTCCCCCCGAAGACGCCGAACTTCCGTTTCCATATCTATAGAACGCAAATTCGGCGCCAAATTGCACGCGGACGGGTCGCAACTCCGGTCGCATCTCATAAGACTCTCAATAACAACGACTTATACAGCTATGCCTGACCAGGGTGACTGACACTTCTGTTGCGGCACCGCCAGGACAGTGGTATGAAATGGACACGCTGGACCTTCCGGGCGGACTCAGTAATTCATTCAAGCGGCCGGGATTGCCGGACGAGAACTCAGGTCGAATCTCTGATTCCAAGGAACGGGACAATGACGGGCTGGTCTGGTCGCCGCCGGTGCGGGCTGCTATGGGCGTTCGTCGCGCTCGTCGGGCTGCTGACTCCGAGGCGTGCTGCCGCCCAGGACAAGCAGGAGCCTGCGATCGAGGACAACTCGTTCTTCATCGAGGAGGCCTACAACCAGGAAGCCGGGGTGGTGCAGCACATCAATTCCTTCGCGGTGACCGGGCCGTCCCGGCGGGATCTGTTCTACAGCTTCACCCAGGAATGGCCGTTTCGCGGCCAGCGGCACCAGTTGAGCTACAGCATTCCGCTCACCCGGCTGGACGGCCAGACGGCCGGCATCGGGGATGTCGTCCTCAACTACCGGCTGCAGCTGGGAGGCGGGGAGCGCCGTTGGGCCTCCGCACCGAGGCTGAGTGCCGTGCTGCCCACCGGGAGCGTCAGCCGGGGCCGAGGTGACGGAAGTCCCGGGCTGCAGGTGAACTTCCCCTTCAGCTACCGGCTGAGCCACGACTTGGTGACGCACCTGAACGCGGGAGGCACCATTCTCCCATGGGCCGAGGGACCGGTGGTGACGGGCAAGCGGCCGAAGCGGACCCTCACCAGTGGCTTTGTCGGGGCGAGCCTCATCGCACCGACCCGCTTCCCGGTGCAGCTCATGTTCGAGAACCTGGTGACCTTCGAGAGCAGCATCACCGCGGGGGGTGGGATCGACCACGCGACCTCGTGGATCCTGAGCCCCGGGGTTCGGGCCGCGCTCAATTTCGGCAGTCTCCAGGTCGTGCCCGGCCTGGCCGTGCCGTTTACGCGAAGCGGCGGGGAGACGGTGCACGACTACTTCTTCTATCTCTCGTTCGAGCACCCGTTCAGCTCCGCGGCGGCCCAGCCGGACCACTCCGGCCACTGACCCGAGTCTCTGATTCCGGCGTCGGCTTTCGTGCCCCCGCCGTCGGGCGGGGGGCATTCGTTTTCATTCCCGCTCCGCATGGGCGGTGGCGCTGCAGGACCTGGTCGCCCAGTTCCGCTACGAGGGCCAGGCCGTCGCGCGCGGCGCCGGCTCCCTCGGCGGGCGAGGTCACCGCCAGCCGCCTGAAGTCGGGTCGGCTCGGGTCGCTCAGCGAGCGTTTCGTAGAGAAGGCGTGGTTCACCCGCGTCGGTCGGCCGCCGCCTCACCAGAGTCCCGCGGTGGCGGCCGATCGGGATCTCCCCGGCACCGGCAATGGCAGCGACGTCATTGGCGGCTGCTCTCACAATCGCCGGTTCCCTGACCGATAACCGAGGGTGGATTCTTCATTGAACCGTATGTCCGGATTCCGGGCGCCGCGAGAGGCCGCACGCGCTCGGGGAATCCGCGACCCGTGCCGGCGTCCCGGGTGCCGGCCGGACGCCGCTGGCGACCCGCACGGCCTAGATGACCAGAACTCGAGAGAGCCCGCTTCTGATGACAGCCTCCGTCCCGACTCCGAAGTCCCTGGAACGCCGCCTGGTGCGCCTCGTCGGCCGTGCCGCCGCCATCCCGGTGGCGGCGCTGCTGGCGCTCAGCCTGCTGCTCATGTGGCGGCTGGATGAACGGCTCTCGGCCACGCTGGAACAGGACGTCAGTGATCGCCTCACCGGCGTGACCCGTGGCGTCACCGCGATGCTGCAGGCCCAGTACGAGTCGCTCCAGCAGATCCTGCTCGCCAATCTGAGTGTGGCCGAGGACGTGGTCCGCCGGGGTGGGGGGCTGCACCAGGGCGGTGGTACCGTCACCTGGCACGCCCGGAACCAGTTCACCGGCCAGCAGAGCACCGTCGCGCTTCTCCCGATGAACATCGGCGGAACCTGGCTCGGCCAGAACACCGATTCCGCGGCGCGTACCCCCGTGGTCGATGAGGTAACCCGGATGGTGGGGGGCACCGTCACGGTGTTCCAGCGGATGTCGCCGGCGGGGGACATGCTCCGGGTGGCCACCACAGTGGTGAATCAGGAAGGGAAGCGGGCGATCGGCACCTACATTCCCGCGCTCAATGCCGACGGCTCCCCCAACCCGGTGATCCGGGCGGTGCTCGACGGCCAGCGCTACGCCGGCCGTGCCTTCGTGGTGGATGCGTGGTATCAGACGGTGTATCAGCCGGTGCGTGACGCCGCAGGCCGGGTCGTGGGCATGCTCTACGTCGGTGTGAAGCAGGAGAACATCCCCAGCCTCCGCACCTCGATCCTGAGCACCCGAGTGGGACAGACCGGGCGGGTGGTGGTGCTGGGAGGCACCGGCAATCAGCGCGGCAAGTTCACCATCGGTACGACACCGGCGCAGGATGGGACCGATGCGCTGGTCCTCACCGATGTGCATGGCACCGCCCATTACGGCCGCATGGTAGACTCCGCGGTGGTCCGTCCGGCCGGAGAGGCCACGATTCAGCGGTACGTCGCGAGGGAAGGGAAGGTCCCCCACATCGCCGCCACGGCGTACTTCAAGCCCTGGGACTGGGTAGTCGTGGCCGACGCACCGGAAGTCGAGTTCGCCGGGGCCCGCTCAGCGGCCAGGACCACCCTGCTCTGGCTGATCGGCGGCCTGCTCGCCACCGGTATCGCGGTGCTCGCCTTCACGCTCGCCCGGGTCCGGAAGAGCGCCCATGAAGTCACCGGACCGATCCGGGAACTGGCGGAGGCGGCGGAGCGCCTGGCGGCGGGGGACGTCGCGACCGACGTACGGCAGACCGGCGATGAGGAGATCCTCCGGCTGGCGCGCTCGCTGCAGCGCACCATCGAGGCCGAGCGCCAGCTGGCGGCGGCGGTGGCCACCCTGGCCACCGGTGACCTCCGGGTCACTGTCCAGGCCCGGGGGGAACGCGACGTGCTGGGACAGGCCGCGGCGGCTATCCTCTCGGCTGAACGGGAGGTGGTTGAGGCGGCGCGGAGGATCGCCGCGGGTGATCTCTCCACCGAGGTGCGGCTGCGCAGCAGCAATGACCGGTTGGGCGAGGCCATGAACGCCATCGTGCGGACCGAGCGGGAGCTGGCCAATGCGGCCAAGCGGATCGCGGAGGGTGATCTCGGCGTGAGCGTAACCTCGCGCGGCGAGCAGGACACGCTGAGCGCGTCGGTGGCCCGGATCGTGGCGGCGGAGCGGGAGCTGGCCCAGGGAGCGGCCCGGATCGCCGCGGGCGATCTCACCGCGGAGGTCCGTCCGCGCAGCGCCAAGGACGAGCTGAGCCACGCCTTCTCCCGGATCCTCGAAGCGGAACGACGGCTGGCGGAAGGGGCCCGGCGCATCGCGGCGGGCGACATCTCCACTGCGGTCGAGCTGCGCGGGAGCGACGACATCCTGGGCCAGGCGTTCGCCCGGCTGCAGGAGACTCTCGGCCGGCTGGTGACCGAAACAGCGCGACTCACCGAGGCGGCGCGCGGGGGATCGCTCGCCAGCCGGGGGGACGCCACCGGCTTCGACGGCGGCTTCCGCGCCCTGGTGCAGGGGATCAACGACCTGCTGGATGTGACCGTCCAGCCGATCACCGCGGGCACGGCGGCCCTCAAGAGAATCGCCGACCACGATCTGACGGCCCGGGTGGAAGGGGACTACCGCGGCGATCATGCCACGATCAAGGCCAGCGTCAATCGCATGGCGGATGATCTGGAGGTCAGCATCGTGGAGATCGCCGGGATGGCCGGCGGGCTGACGCGGTCGTCCTGCCGGCTTCAGGACGTCAGCGACGGCCTGACCCTGGGCGTTTCCACCACCTCCGACAAGGCCCAGGTGGTTTCTGCCGCCGCGGAACAGGTGTCCAGGAGCGTGCAGACGGTGGCCGCTGCAACCGAGGAAATGTCGACCGCCATCCGGGAAATCGCCCAGAACGCCGCCCAGGCGGTCGACGTGGCCCAGCGGGCCGTCGCGGTCGCCGACCGGACCAACCGCACGGTCGAAACGCTCGGCACCTCGAGCGAGGAGATCGGCAAGGTGATCAAGCTGATCACTTCGATCGCCCAGCAGACCAACCTGCTGGCCCTCAATGCCACGATCGAGGCGGCGCGGGCGGGAGAGGCGGGGAGAGGTTTCGCGGTGGTAGCCAACGAGGTGAAGGAGCTGGCCAAGGAGACCGCGCGGGCCACCGAGGAGATCGGTGGCAGGATCGAGGCGATCCAGATCGACACTCGCGAGGCGGTGAGCGCCATCAGCGAGATCGGCGGCATCATCGGGCGGATCAGCGATATCCAGACCTCGATCGCCGGCGCGGTGGAGGAACAGACCGCGACGACCAACGAGATGAGCCGGAACGTCACCGAGGCGGCGCGCGGGATCCAGGAGATCGCGGCCGGGATCGGCGGCGTGGCCCAGGCGTCCGAGACCACCCGTGGCGCGGCGGAAGGGGCGCGCCTGGCCGCGGCGGATCTGGCCACGGCCGCCGAGGCGCTGTCCGTGCTGGTGGCCCGGTTCCGTTACCGGGACCGGACGCAAGGGGATGCTCCGCCAGATAGGCCCCCCGGTGCCCTACGCCAGCGGGTGGCAGGCTCCGCCAGTCGCGCCTGACCGTCCCGATCCACTTTGCGCCAGATGGCCCCGGACCACCGGGGCCTCATGCTCTCGGGTACTCCGCCCGATGGTAAGGCCCGGGTGAAGTTGGTCAGAAGGCTCTCGCGGGAGGGAACCCGTGTCGCCTCAAGTTTGCAGAGAACCGGCCGATAGTCGCTACAGGAGTTCCCGGTCGCGAGTTCCCAGACCCTGGTCCGGTTGACCCGGCGTCGGGTCGCGGCCTCCAGCACCTGGCCCCCGGAGAGTCCTGTGCGGCAGGCTTTGCATGCGGGTTTCGCCCTGGTCCTCACCCTGGTGATCACCATCGGGCTGGCCGTGGCGCTTGACCACCTGGGTGAGAGCTCCCGAGTCACCGGGAGCTATACCGCGCTACTGTAACTACCTCCGCCCCTTCCGCCCTTCCCGCCACTGAGTCAGGCCGCCAGCGCGGCCTCCCGCCGGAATCGCCGCCTCAAACAACCCTGTTCTGCAGCCGATACTCGGCTCATTCCAAGGAGTTACCCCTTCCTGGCTGGGGAGATCTGGGCATGAGCGATATGGATGAGATCGTCAAGGAATTCCTGGTCGAGAGCACCGAAGGTCTCGATCAGCTGGACCGCAACCTGGTGGCACTGGAGCAGAAGCCGGGCGACAAGGAACTGCTCGCCGGCATCTTCCGCTGCATTCACACCATCAAAGGCACCAGCGGGTTCCTCGCCTTCTCGCGGCTCGAGTCGGTGACCCACGTGGGGGAGAGCCTGCTGTCCGACCTGCGCGACGGGAAGAAGGTGCTCACTCCGGAGATCATTAGCGCGCTGCTCCAGCTGGTGGACGCGGTGCGCAGCATGCTCGCGGCGATCGAGGCAACGGGCCAGGATGGGCAGGAGGATTTTGTCCCGCTGGTGGAGCTGCTCACCCGGCTGCAGAAGGCAGCGCCGGCGGAAGAGGCGGGACCGCCGGGAAAAGTTGAAGGGGCGAGAAAGGCAAAGGCGCGAAAGCGCGGAGCCGCGGCCGTCGTGGCCACGGAGTCCGTTGCTCCCGCCCCTCCCGCCTCTCCCGCCCCTTCCGCTGCGGAGGTTCCCGCCCCCGCCGCCTCGGAGTCTCCGGCCGCTTCCGCCCCTGCCGCCACTGAGGGAACCGAGGTCAGGGGCCCGACCGCAGGCGACTCCAACATCCGGGTGGATGTGGGTCTGCTCGACAAGCTGATGAATCTGGTGGGCGAGCTGGTTCTCGCGCGGAATCAGATCCTGCAGTACACCGCGACCCAGGACGACTCCGGATTCGTGGCGACATCGCAGCGCCTCAACCTCATCACCACCGAGCTGCAGGAGGGGGTCATGAAGACCCGCATGCAGCCCATCGGGAATGTGTGGGCCAAGTTCCCCCGGGTGGTGCGCGACCTGGCGCTGGCGTGCCGGAAACAGGTCCGCATCGAGATGGAGGGTAAGGAAACCGAGCTCGACAAGACCATCATCGAGGCGATCAAGGACCCGCTGACCCACATCGTGCGCAACTCGGTGGACCATGGCATGGAGCTGCCGGCGGAGCGGGTGGCCAGGGGCAAGCCGGCGGAGGGCCGGCTGCTGCTTCGGGCCTATCATGAGGGCGGTCAGGTCAATATCGAAATCTCGGACGACGGCGCCGGGGTCAATGCCGAGCGGGTGAAGGCCAAGGCGATCCAGAAGGGTCTGATCACGGCCGAGCAGGCCGCGCGGATGGCGGATCGGGAGCTGGTGAACCTGATATTCGCGCCGGGCTTCTCCACCGCCGACCAGGTCAGCAACATCTCCGGCCGCGGCGTCGGTATGGACGTGGTGAAGACCAATATCGAGAAGATCGGCGGAACGGTGGACGTGAACAGCGTCGCCGGCCAGGGCACCACCCTCAAGATCAAGATCCCGCTCACCCTTGCGATCATCCCGGCGCTGGTGGTCTCCACCGCCGGCGACCGGTTCGCCATCCCGCAGGTCTCGCTGCTGGAGCTGGTGCGGCTCGAGGGCGACGACGCGCGGAAGGGCATCGAGATGGTGTACAGTGCGCCGGTGTGCCGGCTGCGCGGGCGGCTGCTGCCGCTGGTGAGCCTGGCGCACGTGCTCCGGCTGCAGGAGGACTTCTGGGGTCCCCGCGGCCGCACCGACGAGGCGGCGAATATCGTGGTGCTGCAGGCGGACGAGCACACCTTCGGTCTGGTGGTAGACGAGATCAACGACACTGAAGAGATCGTGGTCAAGCCGCTGGGCAAGCAGCTCAAGGGGCTCAATGCCTTTGCCGGCGCCACCATCATGGGTGACGGCCGGGTGGCCCTCATCCTCGACGTGCTGGGGCTGGCGCAGCGCGCGGCGGTGGTGTCCGAGGCCCGCGGGCGCGCCCAGGCGGAGCGCACCACCGTCCGTGCGGAGGCGGCGGAGGAGCGGCAGATGATGCTGCTCTTCCGGCTGGGCGCCGACCGCCGGATGGCGATCCCGCTCTCGATGGTCGCCCGGCTCGAGGAGTTCGAGCGGGCCTCGGTGGAGCGGGCCGGACAGCACCAGGTGGTACAGTACCGCGGCCGGCTGCTCCCCCTGCTCCGGCTCAACCAGCTGCTGGGCGAGCCGGTGGGGGCGCACGAGCCGGAGACGCTGCAGGTGGTGGTCTACGCCCACGACGGTCAGGACGTCGGCCTGGTGGTGGATAACATCGTGGACATCGTCGAGGAGTGCCTCACCGTGCACCGCCGCCGGCGGCAGGGCGCAGTCTACGGCACCGCGGTAATCCAGGAGAAGGTCACCGACATGCTGGATGTGCAGGCCCTCATCGAGAGTGCCGACGTCCTCCTTTTCGCCGGCGTCGCGGAGCCCGCGGGCGCGGGGGTCTGAGCCATGGCAATCGAACGGCAGTTCTGCACCTTCTCGCTCGGCGACCTGTTCCTGGGCATCGAGGTGCTCAAGGTCCAGGAGGTGATCCGGGCCCAGGCCATGACGCGGGTGCCCCTGGCGCAGCGGGCCATCCGCGGCCTGATCAACCTGCGGGGCCAGATCGTCACCGCGATCGACCTGCGGGAGCGGCTGGGGCTGCCGGCCCTGGCCGATGGCCGCGAGCCGATGAACGTCGTGGTACGCACCGACGAGGGAGCTGTGAGCCTCCTGGTCGACGAGATCGGGGACGTGCTGGAAACCGACCCCGCCAACTACGAGGACCCGCCGGAGACGCTGTCCCAGGCCGCGCGACAGCTGATTCGAGGCGTCTACAAGCAACCGGATCGCCTGTTGCTCG
This sequence comes from Gemmatimonadota bacterium, assembly GCA_041499215.1. Classification (GTDB taxonomy): domain Bacteria; phylum Gemmatimonadota; class Gemmatimonadetes; order Gemmatimonadales; family GWC2-71-9; genus JADJOM01. Next base: position 13,378 of record JBGQJV010000016.1, read on the forward strand.
TGCTGGACACCGACAAGGCCCTCGGCCTGGAGCCGACCGCTTTACGCTGAGGGCCAGACTGTCCGGCCCGAGGGCGATCACCAAGTAACGCAAGGAGCGCGTTCCGATGTCCGACTCTCCTGTTTCCCCGGTCCGGGCGGCGAACCCCGCCGTCACATCCGACCCGCTCTCGACTTCCCGTCTGCTCGGCGGACTGGCGCGGCTCTCCGCCATCGCATTCCTGGCGGACCGTCACCAGCGGATCGTCGCGGCCAGCGACGCGGCGGTCGCCGCGGTGCAGAAGCTCGGCTTCGGCTCCGGTCCGCTGGACGGCCTCGAGCTGGCCGCCGTGCACGGGAACCCCGCTGGATTCCGCGCGGCGCTGGAGGATCCGGCGCAGCTCCCCTTCGAGCACAAGATCAAGACCGACCAAGCCGTCTACAAGGCGGTAGTGACCGCGGTGAAGGACGAGGTGGGCAGTCTGGCCGGATTCGCGGTGGGGTGGGAAGACCAGACCAAGCGACAGCGGGTTGAAGTTGAGCTTGGCCGGGTCCTCTCGATGATCGAGAGCTGCCCCACGTTCATCATCTGCGGCGACCCCGACCTCACCATGCGGTACGTCAATCCCGCCGGCCGCCGGTCGCTGGAAGCACTGGGACGGGTGCTGCCGGTCCAGGCCGGCGGGTTGAACGACAAGTCGATGACCCTGTTCTTCGAGCAGCCTGCGGAGGCGGCGAAGATCCTGGCCGAGCCCAAGAACATGCCGTGGAAGACCCGCAGCACCTTCGGCACCGAGACGGTGGATTTCACCGTCTCCGCCACCTTCGATCACCAGAAGGGCTACATCGGCCCGATGCTGACCTGGGAAGTCATGACCGAGCGGCTCGCCGTGGAACGCAGCGTCACCGAGGCGCGAGAGCGGGAGCAGCGGGAAGCGGCGGAGCTTCGCGCCAAGGTGGACCTCATTCTCCAGGTGGTGCACGCCGCTGCCGCCGGCGATCTGACCCGGGAGGTGAAGGTCAGCGGCAGTGACGCGATCGGGCAGCTTGGCACCGAGCTGGCGCGCTTATTCGCCGACCTCCGGCAGAGTATCGGCGAGATCGCGCGGCACGCGGACACCCTGGCCACCGCCACGGAGGAGTTGTCCGCGGTCAACCGGAACGTGAGCGAGGGCGCCGCCGAGACCAGCGCCCAGGCCCAGGTGGCCACTGCCTCCTCGGCCGAGGTGAGCCAGAGCGTCACCACCGTGGCGGCTGGCACGGAGGAGATGGGCACCAGCATCCGCGAGATCGCCAAGAACGCGTCCGACGCCGCCAAAGTTGCGAGCGAGGCGGTACACACCGCCGAACGCACCAATGCCCTGATGGCCAAGCTGGGTGAGTCGAGCCAGGAGATCGGCAAGGTGGTCAAGCTGATTACGTCGATCGCGCAGCAGACCAACCTGCTGGCGCTCAATGCCACGATCGAGGCGGCACGGGCCGGAGAGGCGGGCCGGGGCTTTGCGGTCGTGGCCAACGAGGTGAAGGAGCTGGCCAAGGAGACGGCCCGCGCCACCGAGGACATCGGTCGGAAAATCGAGGCGATCCAAGGGGATACCGGGAGGGCGGTGGGAGGGATCCGCGAGATCGGCGGCATCATCACCCGGATCAACGACATTCAGACCGTCATCGCCGGCGCGGTGGAAGAACAGACCGCCACGACCAACGAGATGAGCCGCAACATCTCCGACGCCGCTCGGGGTTCGAACGAGATCAGCCGCACCATCGCTTCGATGGCCCAAGCCGCGCTCGCTACCAGCGAGAGCACCGGGAACAGCCAGAAGGCCACCGGCGAGCTGGCCACCATGGCCTCCGACCTCCGCCGGCTGGTTGGCCGGTTCAAGCACTAGGAGGCACGGTGATCGCTCTGCAGCCAGGTGCGGACCGGAGGAGAGAATCGACATGACCGCCACGGCACGGGATCCGTCGACCCAGAACGGTTTGTTCGAGCGCCTGGGGGGCTACGACGCGATCGAGCGGGCGGTGGGCCGCCTCCTCCCGCGGATCGCGAGCGATCCCTCGGTGGCCGGGTTGCTGCCGTCCGGCAGACACGACGACCTGCGTTGGGGCTTGCAGTTGCTCCTGACCGACCGACTCGGCGGCCCGATGGCCTACGACGGTCCCGACCTGGCACAGCTCCGGAGCAGCCATGGGATTGACGCCGCCGGGTGGCGCGCGCTGCTCGGTCACACGCTGGCGTGTCTCGCGGTGGAAGCCGCCGATCCCGCCAGCCTGGAGGAGGCTCGGATTGCCCTCGAGCGGCTCGGAGCATCGCTCGGCCTGGCCGGCGCGCCGGTCACGACGGAGCCGCGGGTTCCCCCGGCAGCGCCGGACATCGTCGCGATGGCCCAGCGGACGCTCCAGCAAGCGGGACTGGGCGAGTGGAATCTGTTTGTGCTCAACCCGGAGCTGATGCTGGTGCACCAGAGTCCTGCCGCGGGCGTGGCGGCCGCGGCCTGTGACGCCGAGCTGCGCCGTGCCTTCGGTCTCGGGGCGCGGGAGCTGGTAGGAAACTCCATTCTCCGGTTCCATCCCGCGCCGACCCGACTGCAGGGCCTCCTGGGCGACGGTTCGCGACTGCCGCAGGAGACCGTCTGGGGCTTCGGCCGGGTGGTCTGGAAGGCCAGCCTCCACGCGCTTCGCGGTGAGACCGGTGAGCCACTCGGCTTCGCCATGGCCTGGCTGGACGAGAGCGACCTGTACCGGGCGCGCGCCGCGATCGAGCGACTCCGGGCCCAATCGGAGGACCTCCCGGTTCCGGTGATGTTCCCCGACGCCACGTTGGAGCGCTGGTTCGGGAACGCCGCCTGCGAACATGCGCTCGAGCGGCTGGCGCCACACCTCGCGCGGCCGGTGAATCCCCTCGAGGGGGTACCGATCAAGCTGTTCCTGCCGGACGAAGCCGAGCGTCAGGCGCTGTTCGCCGACCCCTCGCAGCTGCCGTTCAAGACCCGGGTCCGCATCGGACCGGAGACGATTTCCGTTCTCGTGGCCCCGGTGCTGGACGAGGAGCAGCGGTACCTCGGCCCCCAGATCACCTGGGAGATCGTGCACTTCACTCGTGAACCTGCGTCGCCCGAGCGGGCGGTGCCGGCGCCCTCCTCGGAGGTCTCGACGCCGGTGGAGCGCCCGGCCCCCGAGCCGCCGGCGCCGACTGTTGCCGCGCAACCGGTCCAGCCGCCCTCGCCCGCCTCGGAGCAGCTCCGGCACGAGGCCCGGTCACTGGAGGCGGCGTCCCAGGAGCTGCTGCTGCTCACCCGGCTGCTCCTGGCCGTGGCGGATGATACGGACGGACAGATCCACGCGGCGCCGACGGAACCCGAGCAGGTCGCCGAGGCGGCCGCTCGGAATGGGACGGAAACGGCACACGTGGCGGAGGCGGCCCTTGCGGTACTGGCGGCCGCACGGGAAGTCCCTCAGGGTCATCCCCGGCGGCAGGAGACTGCCCGGGCGCTGGCGACGCTCACGGGCATTGCCCGCCGCGCCAACCGGCTGGCCCTGGATGGTGCCCTCCTCGCCGTACAGGATGAGGCCGCAACCCAGGCTTCGGAGCTGGTGGCGGAGACCCGTGCGTTCGGCAGGGGGCTGGTGGAGCGGGTGCGACTGCTGTCCAGCCGGGCTCAAGCCTCATCCGAGGTGCTCCGGCAGAGCTCGGCTACCACCGCTCGGCTGGCTTCCCTCCGGGCGCAGCTGGAAGACGGCGGCGGCCAGGTGGAACGTCCCGATTCGTGAGCATCCCGATCCGGGTCCTCATCGTCGATGACGCGGTCATCGTTCGGCGCCTGATCATGCAGGCGCTCTCGACCGACGCGGCCTTCGAGGTTGTGGGCTCCGCGTCCGACGGCGCGATCGCCCTGGAGCGGATTGCCGCGCTGAACCCCGATATCGTGACGCTCGATCTCGACATGCCCGACGTGGACGGTATCACGGCGCTCCGGGAGATCCGGCAGCGCTGGCCCCGGCTGCCCGTGCTCATCTTCACCGGCATGACCGATCCCGGCCCCCGGGAGATGGAGGCGCTGGCTCTCGGGGCCGCGGGCGCGCTCCGCAAGCTTCCGCACGAGGGGAACATGCGGAACGCGATTGGGTGGGTGCGCGACCAGCTCGCACCGGCGCTCAAGAGTCTCGGTGCGCGGCCCAGCTTCGAGCCGGGCACACCGGCGGTCCGGGCCCGGTTTGCCGCTCTGGCGGCATCGATCAAGGCCCCTCGGGGGTCCACCGGGCGGCCGGCGGTGCTCGGCATCGGCGCCTCCACCGGCGGGCCCAACGCGCTGGAAGAGGTCCTGCGCCGGTTGCCTGCCGATTTCGGACTGCCGATCGTCATCGTGCAGCACATGCCGGAAGGCTTTACCCGCCTGCTCGCCAACCGATTGACCGCAAATACTCCGTTTCCGGCAGCCGAGGCGACACCGGGAAGTGTGCTGGCGCCGGGGCAGATCTGGGTCGCTCCGGGTGACCGGCATCTGGTGGTGGAGCGATCGGCCGAGGGTGTTCGGCTTCAGACCAACCGTCAACCACCCGAGAATTCCTGCAGGCCCGCGGTGGACGTGCTGTTCCGGTCGCTGGCCGAGGTCTACGGGGCGGGCGTTCTCGCGGTGGTGTTGACGGGCATGGGCCAGGACGGCCTGCTTGGGGCCGAGCGAATCGTTCTCGCTGGGGGCCAGGTGGTGGTGCAGGACGAGCCGACCAGCGTGGTCTGGGGGATGCCGGGGGCCGTGGCTCGGGCCGGCCTGGCAGCCATGGTATTGCCGCTCGGCGACCTGGCGGATGAGATCGCAGAGCGCGTGCGGGGTGGCCGGGCGCTAGCCACCCGAATCTGAGAGGGGCCGTGGCCTTGAGTCCTGCTGATTTCCAGTTCGTCAGCACGCTGGTGCGCCAGCGCTCGGCGATCGTGCTCGAGCCGGAGAAGAGCTATCTGCTCGAGGCCCGGCTCTCGCCGCTCGCGCGAACCGAGGGATTCGCGTGCATCGAGGCGATGGTAGCGCAAATGCGGGCCCAGCCCTTCAACGGGCTGCATCGGAAGGTCGTCGAGGCGATGACGACCAACGAAACCAGCTTCTTCCGCGACCTGCATCCGTTCGAGGCGCTCCGTGCGGTGGTGTTGCCCGATGTCCTCCGGCGGCGCCAGTCCGATCGCCAGCTCACCATCTGGTGCGCCGCCTGTTCCAGCGGGCAGGAGCCCTACACCGTCGGGATGACGATTCTGGAGCACTTCCCCCAGCTTGCGGGGTGGAACATCCGGATCCTGGCGACCGATCTATCGAGCGACATGGTCGCCCGGTCCCGGGCCGGGCGGTACGGCCAGATCGAGGTGAACCGCGGCCTGCCGGCCAACCTGCTGGTGAAGTACTTCGAGAAGAAGGGCGTGGAGTGGGTGGTGCGGCCCGAGGTCCAGCGCTTCTGCGAGTTCCGTGAGTTCAACCTGATCGAACCCTGGGGCATCCTGCCGCCGATGGACGTGGTGTTCCTGCGAAACGTCCTGATCTACTTCGATGTGGAGACCAAGCGAAGCATCCTGGCCAACGTCCGGAAGGTGCTGCAGCCGTGGGGGTATCTGTTCCTCGGTGGAGCGGAGACCACGATCAACCTGGGCGATACGTTCGAGCGGGTGCAGTTCGACCGGGCCGGCTGTTACCGGCTCAAGAGCAGCTAGGGGGATCGGATGCAGTTCCTGGAGCAGGAAATCAGCCAGGTGGCGAACACCGTATGGGAATCGGTGCTCGGCATGAGCCTGGTTCGCCGGGCGGATGTGCCGCCCGCTCCGGAGCGGGCTGTCGCCGGATGCGTGCAGTTCAGTGGCGCCTGGGAGGGCGCGGTGACCATCGAAACTTCGGCCGACTTCGCGCGCCAGGCCGCCGCCACGATGTTCGGGGTGGATCCCGATGCGGCTTCCGTGGCCGATACCCAGGACGCCATCGGTGAGCTCGCCAACATGACAGGGGGCAACGTCAAGTCCCTGCTGCCCGAGCCCTGCCACCTGTCCTTGCCGACCGTGGTCCTGGGCACCGACCTCAGCACCAGGCTGCTGGGCTGCGAGCCGATCACCAGCGTCGCCTTCGATTGTCACGGAGCACCGATGGTTGTGCGGCTTCTCAAGAAAACCGAGCCACAGTGAGTTCCGAGTTCAAAGTTCCGAGTGCGGAAAGCGCCCCGGACCCTGGAACCTGGAACTGGGAACTGGGAGCTGGGAACTTCCGGAGAAACTATGTCTGACTCAGAGTCGCCCCAGCGGCGCGAATTCAGCCGGGTGCCGGTGCACCTCAGGGCGGAGATTACCGCCAATGGCCGGGTGCATCAGGATGGCACCATGGAAAACCTGAGCCTGAAGGGCGGGTTCTTTCGCACCGCGGATTCGCCGCGTGACGGCGTTCCGGTGGATGTCCGGCTGCACCTGGATGGAACCGACGTTACGGTCCACACCCAGGGGTTCGTGGTGCGCGCCGGGCCGGCCGGGTGTGCCATCCAGTTTACCGAGATCATCGGGGTGGACAGCCTGGAGCACCTGCGGAACCTCATCCTGTTCAATACCAGCAATCCCCAGCAGGTGGAACAGGAGTTTCATGATCATCTGGGCCTGAGACGCCCGGAGTAGCGTCACCCAGGCATTCCAAGACCGGCTCCCGGGCTTTTCCGGGGGCCGCCGCCCGCCCGCGACTCCCCCCTTCCAGCTGGCCCCGCGGTCAAGCCAACCGGTTCATCTGCCGATAGTTGGGACGTGAGTTCCGGGTCCTCCCGGATACCGGCATCCCGCTGACGGAGTCGTGGACGTGGCCTGGACCATTCGGCGCAAACTGCAGTCGCTCCCGTTGTGCAGGCCGGCCGGCCTGGGGCTGTTGGGTCCTGCCCGGAGGCCCTCGTGCAGGTCGGCCGGGCACCGGAGGGCAGGGCAATTCCGGAGAGCCGGCGGATCGGTGGGATCCTAGATGCGGATCCTCATCGCGGAAGATGACGCGACCTCCCGCACGGTGCTGGAACGGACGCTCACCAGGCTGGGCTATGGGGTCCTCGCTGCCCGGGACGGGGTGGAGGCGCTCACCCTGTTCGAGCGGGAGTATCCGCCGGTGGTCATCACCGACTGGATGATGCCCCGGGTGGACGGGCTCGAGCTTTGTCGCCGGATCCGTGCGGGGTCGGATCACGATCGGTACACCTACCTGATCGTGCTGACGGCGCTGGGTGGCAAGCAGAACTACCTGGAGGCGATGGACGCCGGGACCGACGACTTCCTCACCAAGCCGTTCGACCCCGATGAACTGGTGACCCGGCTCCGGGTGGCGGAGCGGATCATCGGCATGGAGCGGGCGCTGAGCCAGCTCGAGCAGATGGTGGACTGCTGCCCTGAGTGCCGCCGGGTGCCGCGGGAAGACGGGCGTTGGCTCACGCTGCGGCAGCTGGCGTCGATCCCGGTCAGGTCGCGGCCGGCGGGGAACTGCCCGGAATGTCGCCAGGCGGAGGTGGGACGGACCTAACGGCCGTCCGGGCGCGGCGCCCGGGCGAGATCACTCTGAGAAGGAGGCCGCAGTGCGCGCGCTGGTTGTCGACGATTCGCGGGCGATCCGCAGCATCATCGGAAAGACCGTCCGGGAGCTGGGCTTCGAGGTGCTCGAGGCGGGCCACGGCCGGGAGGCGCTTGACCGGCTGGCCGAGGCGGGCCGGGTGGAGCTGATCCTGGTCGACTGGAACATGCCCGAGATGAACGGCTTCGATTTCCTGGTTGCGGCCCGGCAGAACACCGCCTGGAAGGACACGGTGATCGTGATGGTCACCACCGAGACCGAGATGAGCCTGATGCAGCGGGCACTGGACGCCGGGGCCAACGAGTACGTCATGAAGCCCTTCACCCGCGACGTGCTGCGCGAGAAGCTCCAGCTCGTGGGCCTGGCGACCGCCTGACCATGACCCGGATCCGCGTGCTGGTGGTGGACGACGCCGTCGTCGTCCGCCGCATCGTGACCGACGTGCTGGCTGCCGACCCCGAGATCGAGGTGGTCGGCACCGCGGCCAATGGGCGCCTGGCGCTCGCCAAGGTGGCCCAGCTGGCGCCGGACCTGGTCACGCTTGACATCGAGATGCCGGAGCTGGATGGCCTCCAGACCCTGGCGGAGCTCCGCAAGAGTCACCCCCGGCTGCCGGTGATCATGTTCAGCACGCTCACCGAGCGGGCCGCCGCGGCCACGCTCGACGCCCTCGCCCGGGGCGCCTCCGACTACGTCACCAAGCCCGCCAACGTCGGCAGCGTGACGCAGGCGCAGGAGCGCATCCGCGACGAGCTGATTCCCAGGATCAAGGCGCTTTGCGGCCGCCAACGGCTGCCCCGGGTCACTCCGCCGAGCGCGCCCACACCAGAGGCTGAGCCCCGCGTCGCCACGCCGCCCCGGTCGCCGCTGCCGATCCGGGCCGATCTACTGGCAATCGGCGTATCCACCGGCGGCCCCAACGCGCTGGCTGAGATCATCCCCCGGCTGCCGGCCGAGTTTCCCCTGGCGGTCGTGGTGGTGCAGCACATGCCCCCGATCTTCACCCGGTTCCTGGCCGACCGGCTCGGGTCGATGTCCCGGCTCAGTGTGCGTGAAGGCGAAGATGGCGGCCTGGTCGGGCCCGGCGTGGTGTGGATCGCTCCGGGCAACTACCACATGACCCTGCGCCGGGAGGGAGATCTGGTCCGGCTGGTTCTGAACCAGGAACCGCCGGAGAACTCCTGCCGGCCGGCGGTGGATCCGCTGTTCCGCTCGGCTGCCCAGCTGTACGGCAACCGCTCCCTGGCCCTGATTCTCACCGGCATGGGGCATGACGGGCTGCGGGGCGCCGAGGAGATCCGTCAGGCCGGCGGCCTGGTACTGGCACAGGACGAGGCCTCCTCGGTCGTGTGGGGCATGCCGGGCGCTGTGGTGGGCGCCGGGCTCGCGGACCTGGTGCTGCCACTCGATCGTGTCGCCACGGAACTGACCCGCGTGGCCCAGACCGGGCGGCTGGTCAGACTTCCCGGTGCGATGCCGCTTCCCACTCCAACCCGCTGACCAGCGATGCTCACCGCGACCGAATTCGACTTTCTGCGAAGCCTGGTGCGCCGGCACTCCGGCATCACGCTGGACCCGGACCGGGAGTACCTGGTCCGGAGCCGGCTCCAGCCCCTCCGGGGGAGTCATGGCTTCGCCTCGCTGGGGGAGCTGGTGCGGGCACTGCAGACGTTCGCCGACTCGGATCTCGAGCGTGCGGTGGTCGAGGCCATGACCACCAGCGAGACGTGCTTCTTCCGGGACCGGCATCCGTTCGAGGCGCTCCGAACCGGCATCCTTCCGGAACTGATTGCCCGCCGGGCCCGGGTGCGCCGGCTGCGGCTGTGGAGCGCGGCATCGGCCAGCGGGCAGGAGGCCTACAGCCTGGCGATGCTGCTGGCGGAGCACTTCCCTGAATTGGCGGACTGGGAGGTGACCATCCTGGCCACGGATCTGTCGCGTCCGATGGTGGAGCGCACCCGGGAAGGACGCTACGACCAGGTGGAAGTGAACCGGGGCCTCCCGGCGGGGCTCCTGACGAGGCATTTCGCGTGGGAAGGCACCCACTGGCGGATCGAGCCGGCGCTTCGCCGTCTGGTTCATGCCCGCCAGCTCAACCTCACCGGTCCCTGGCCCGATCTGGACCGGCCGGACGTGGTCCTGCTGCGCAACGTGCTGATCTACTTTGACGAGCCCACCCGTCATCTGATCCTGGAGCGCACCCGCCGGGCCATGAGCCCGGACGGGGTGCTCTTCCTCGGCAGCGCCGAGACCGCCACGACTGTCGCGGACCAGTGGGTCCGCATTCAGCGCGGTCCCGCGACGGCTTTCCAGCCGCGGCTGTCGGCCCGGTTCGACCGGATCGAGGTGCCGGCATGAGAGTGCTCGCGGTGGAGGACGATCCGGTCTCCCGCCGGATCCTGGTGGCGGTGCTCGAGCAGCTGGGCCACTCGGTGGTCACGGCGGTCGACGGCGCCGCCGCGTGGGAGCACTTCCTCCTCGAACCGGTGGACGCGGTGATCACCGACTGGATGATGCCTCGGATGGACGGGATCGAGCTCACCTGCCGCATCCGCGCCGAGGCGCGTGAGCGCTACACCTATGTGCTCATGCTGACCGCACTCACCGGCCGGGACCGCTACCTCGACGGGATGAAGGCCGGCGCGGACGACTTCCTTCCCAAGCCGCTCGATCGTGAGGAGCTGCACGCGCGGCTCCGGGTGGCCGAACGGATCCTGGGTCTGCAGAAGGAGGTGCGCCAGCTCGAGGGCCTGCTGCCGATCTGCTCCTACTGCAAGAAGATCCGGGACGAGCAGGAGCACTGGTGCCAGGTGGAGGAGTACGTCTCGCACCGCACGGAAGCGACCTTCTCGCACGGCATCTGCCCCGACTGCTATGAACGCCACCTGCGGCCCCAGCTGGACGGGGTCGTCCGGGGCCGCGCGCCGGAGGGCGGGATATGAGCCGCCCGGCCGCTCCCGCGCGCGGCGCGCCCCAGGTGAGCGTCGACGATCTCGAGCCGGGGATGCTCCTGGCCGAGGAGGTCCGCGACCAGCAGGGCCGGCTGCTGGTGCCGGCTGGCGCCGAGCTGACGGCCCGGCATCTCCGGGCGTTTCAGCTGTGGGGCATCCTGACAGTCCGGATCCGGGCCACGAACGCCGAGCCGGATCCCGCCGACCTGCCGCTCACGCCCGAGCAGCTGAGCGAGGGCGAGGCGCTGGTGCGGGGCCGGCTCCGCGAGACCGACCCGGCCCATCCGTTCATCGCCGAGTTGGTGAGGCTCTGCACCGTGCGCGAGGCGCGCCGCCTGGCACAGGAGCGGCAGCATGGCTAGGGCCTCTGACCTGCTGAAGGGCGTGGTGAGCGTGGCGTCGCTCCCCGGGGTCTTTCTCCGCCTGTCGGAGGTCGTCAGCGACCCGCACAGCTCCGCCGCGGATGTGGGGCGGGTGATCGCCGAGGATCCCGGACTCACCGCCCGGCTGCTGCGGCTGGTCAACAGCGCGATGTACAACTTCCCCTCGCGCATCGAGACCGTGAGCCACGCCATCAGCATCGTGGGGACGGCGCAGCTGCAGGATCTGGCCCTGGCGACTTCGGTGATCCGGCTGTTCGCCAGCATGCCGCATGGGCTGGTGACGATGGAGTCGTTCTGGCGTCACAGCGTCGCCTGCGGTGTGGCGGCGCGGGCGCTCGCCACCCGGCGGCGCGAGACCAACGTGGAGCGCTATTTCGTGGCCGGGCTGCTGCACGACATCGGCCGCCCGATCATGTACATGCAGATGCCGGACCAGTCACGCATCGCAGTCACCCGGAGTCGCGAGGAACGGGTGCCGCTGTTCCGGGTGGAACACGAGCTGTTCGGGTTCGATCACAGCCACGTGGGCCACGCGCTCATGGAGCTGTGGAAGCTGCCGCCCGCGTTGCGTGAGGCGGTAGCCCACCACCATCACCCGGAGCGGGCCCAGCGGTTCCCGGTCGAGGCCGCGGTGGTCCACGTCGCCGACCTGCTGGCCAATGCCCTGAGCCTCGGCTCGAGCGGCGAAGGCGGCATTCCGCCGTTCGTCCCCGCGGCCTGGGATGCGATCGGACTCCCGCCGGCCGTGCTGGGCGACCTGCTGGAGGAGTGCGAACGCCATTACGAGGCCGCGGTGCAGGTCATCGCGGTGGATCGCGTATGACCGCGCCCCGGAAGGACCTGTGGCTGGTCGACGCGCTCGATATGGTCGCGTCGCTGGGCACCTTCCGCGGTGATCAGCCCCAGGCGGTGACTCCCGCCGCCGTCATCGCCGCCGCCCGTCCTGTGCTCCGCCGGCTGTTCGAGTTCGACCAGTCGGCGTTCCTGCTGCTCGATCCGGACGGGCTTGCCTTCCAAATGGTGGACATCGAACCCTCGGCCGCGGAGCTGCTGCTGGAGCGGGAGATCGAGGAGCAGATCGCCGCCGGAGTGTTCGCCTTCGCGGCCCAGCGCACCGCCCCGGTGCAGGTGCCGGCGCGAACCCTGGCGGGCGGCACCGTGATGCTCCATACCCTGGCCACCCGCTCACGGGTGTTGGGAATGTTCCTCGGCATGAGCGGCGCATCCCTGGCCGAGACAGCCGACGCCAACCAGAAGCTGCTGTCGATCCTGCTGGGCAACGTCGCCAGTGCGCTCGAAAGCGGCGAGCTCTACCGGGAGCTGGCTTCCTACAGCGAAGGGCTTGAGCGGCTGGTGGAGGAGCGGACCCACGAGCTGGTGCTGTCCAACCAGCAGGCCCGGGCGGCCAACCGCGCCAAGAGCGAGTTCCTGGCCAACATGAGCCATGAGCTCCGCACTCCGATGAACGGAGTCATCGGTATGGCAGGGCTGCTGCTCGACACTGAGCTCACCGCCGAGCAGCGGGACTTCGCCCACACGCTGCACCACTCGGCCAACGGGCTGCTGTCCCTGCTCAACGATATCCTGGATCTGTCGAAGATCGAGGCGGGGAAGCTGGTCCTCGAACCGCTCCCCTTCGATCTGCGCGCTCTGGTGGAGGAGGTCGGCGCGCTGCTCGGGGTGCGCGCGGTGGAGAAGGGGCTGGTCTTCACCGCGCGGGTGGACCCCGCTCTGCCGCCGCGGCTGGTGGGCGACTGCGGACGGCTGCGGCAGCTATTGATCAACCTGGTGGGGAACGCGGTCAAGTTCACCGGCCAGGGACACATCTACGTGAACCTGAGCCTGATCGAGCGGCTGCCCGACCAGGTGGTACTGCGACTCGAGGTCCAGGACACCGGCATCGGCATTCCGGTCGATCTGCTGGACCACATCTTCGAGAAATTCACGCAGGGGGACGCCTCCACCACCCGGCGCTACGGCGGAACCGGGCTGGGGCTCGCGATCAGCCGTGAGCTGACCGAAATCATGGGCGGCACCATCGGGGTCGAAAGCGCCGCGGGGACGGGAAGCACTTTCTGGTGCACCCTTTCCCTGCCGATCGCCAAGGATGAGCCCGCCGCGCCTCCAGCCCTCGCCGGCCACCGGGTGCTGTTGTGCATACCGGGCGGGTTGGAGCGGCGGGTGGTGCTGGAGCTGCTCCAGGCGGAAGGGGCCGAGGTCCGGGAGGGCCCGCTCAATGCTGCCGCCGCCGGAGAGCTGGTCATCGCCGACGAGGCGCAGGTCGGCGTGGTGCCACCCGGCGCCCGTGTGGTCCTGCTGGTCGATCCGGGACAGCGCCCGGCCGGCAGCCTGCCCGTGGTCACCCGTCCGATCCGCCGGGGGGAGCTGCTGTTCGCGCTCGCCGGCGCTCCGCGCGGGGGGGAGGGCGCTCGGCCGGCGTCAGCCGGGCCGGGGGGGACGGGCCGGGGACCCATCCTGCTGGTCGAGGACACGCTGGTGAACCAGAAGGTCGCCCTCAGCATGCTCCGGCGTCTGGGTTACGCGGTGGACCTCGCCCAGAACGGACGTGAAGCGGTCGAGCGTACGGCGAGCATCTCCTATTCCCTGGTACTGATGGACTGCCAGATGCCGGAGATGGATGGCTTCGACGCCACCCGCGCGATCCGGCAGCGCGAGCTGACCACCGGCCTGCGGGTGCCGATCGTGGCCATGACCGCCCACGCGATGCAGGGAGACCGGCAGCGCTGCCTCGACGCGGGAATGGACGACTACCTCTCGAAGCCGATCCGGCGCGACACCCTCGAGGCGATGGTCACCCGCTGGCTCGGCGGCGTTGTCGCGGCCCAGCCGGCCGCGGAGGGCGCCCCCGGAGGAGAGCGGACGCCCGCCGGAGACGCCATTGACCCCGAACTGCTCCGCGGCCTGCGCGACCTCGAGGCCGATGGCCAGCCGGGGCTGATGGCGGACGTCACCCGACTCTTCGCCGAACAGGGCCGGATGCTGCTCGAATCGGTCCGGGTGGCCGTGATGACCGGCGAGCGCGAAGAGCTCGCGGCCCGGCTGCACGCACTCAAGGGGACGGCCGGCTCGGTTGGAGCGGGCCTCCTGGCCGAGCGCTGCCGCCAGTTCGAAGCCAAAGCGGCAACCGTCGCACCGTCGGCGGGGCTCATTCTGGTGCAGGAACTGGCCGAGGAATTCGACCGAGCGCGCGCGGGGCTGAGCCAGGGGATCAATACTCATGCGTAAACGGCTCCTGCTGGTGGTCCTCGCGATGTTCGTGGTGGAACTGGGCATCATGCTGGTCCTGCCCCGGGCGCTCCCCCGCGCCGGACCGTGGCTGGAAGGCCTGCTCGACGCCGCCATTCTCTCGCTGGCCGGCGGACTGGCCCTCTGGCGCCTGGTGGCAGAACCGGTGCGGCTGAACGCGGAACGGGCGGTGCGGGAGAGCGCCGACAGCCTGCGGTCGGTGGTGAACGCGGTAGGGGAGGTCATCTTCCGCACCGACCAGGCGGGCGCCTGGACCTTCCTGAATCCGGCCTGGGAGCGGATCACCGGCTTCACCGTAGCCGAATCCCTGGGCACTGCCCTCCTCGAGTACGTCCACCCGGACGATCGCGAATCCAGCCGCCAGCTTATCGAGTCGCTCATCCGGAGGGAACGCGACGAGTGCCGTCATGAGCTGCGGTATCGCACCAGTGATGGCGGCCTCCGCTGGCTCGAGGTCCACGCGTGCCTCACCGTGGATGCCCGGGGACAGCCGGTCGGCGTGTCCGGAACGCTGCAGGATGTGACCGAGCGGCTCCAGGCGCAGGAGGCGATGGAGGTCCAGGCGGCCCTGCTTGCCCACCAGGCCCGCGAGCTCGCCGGCACCCGCGATGCCGCGCTCAGCTCCGTAAAGGCCAAGTCGGACTTTCTGGCGAGCATGAGCCACGAAATCCGCACCCCGATGAACGGCGTGATCGGCATGGCCGGCCTGCTGCTGGACACCGACCTCAACGGGGAACAGCGGGAGTATGCCGCTGCCATCCAGCGCTCCGCCGACGCACTGCTGGGCATCATCAACGATATCCTGGACTTCTCCAAGATCGAGGCAGGGAAGCTCTCCATCGAGCCGCTCTCGTTCGACTTGCGCGTGGCGGTGGAGGAGGTGGCCGACCTGCTGGCGGGCCGCGCGGCGGAAAAGGGACTCGAGCTGGTTGTCCGGGTCGCCCCGGAGGTGCCGCGCTACGTCATCGGCGACGCGGGCCGGGTCCGGCAGATCCTGACCAATCTGGCCGGCAACGCCGTCAAGTTCACCGCCACCGGACACGTGCTGGTCAACGTGGAAGGCGCGCAGGCCGGCGACACGGGGCTGGTGCGCTTCGCGGTCGAAGACACCGGCATCGGCATCCCGGCGGACAAGCTGGACTACATCTTCGACAAGTTCACCCAGGCCGATGCCAACACCAACCGGACCTTCGGCGGGACCGGGCTGGGCCTCGCCATCTGCCGGCAGCTCGCCGAGCTGATGGGCGGACGGGTCGGGGTGGAGAGCATCCCGGGCCAGGGCAGCACCTTCTGGGTGGAGCTGCCACTCGCTCCCGATCCCGAGGCGCGTCCCGCGGCTGCTTCACGCGAATCGCTGAAGGGTGTGCGGGCGATGGTGGTGGACCCCGACACGACCAGCCGTCACGTGTACACCGAGCAGCTGGAGACGGCCGGGCTCCGGCCCATGGCGGTGGTGTCAGGAGAAGAGGCGCTCAGCAGCCTGGCACAGGCCGCGGAGACCGGGGATCCCTTTGGGCTGACCCTGATCGCAACCCGGCTGCCCGACATGGATGGTGAAGGGCTCGGCCGGCTGCTCAAGGCCGACGCGCGCAACCATCGGAGCGTCCTGCTGTACCTGGCGACCACCGGCCAGCCGGGCGACGGACGCCGTATTCACGAAGCCGGCTTCGCCGCTTATCTGCTCAAGCCCCTGCGCAACGCCGATCTGCTCGACGCGCTGGCACATGCCTGGAACGGAAGAGATACCGTTCCGAGGCCTGCCCTCATCACCCGCCATTTCCTGGCGGAGGCCCGCGCCGCAACCCGGCCCGAGCCAGGGGTCGCAGGCCCGCACCCGCCCCGCTCCGCGCCAGCGCAGGCCCGGGTGCTTCTGGTGGAGGACAATGCGGTCAACCAGCGCCTGGCACTCCGGCTGCTGGAGAAGCTCGAATGCCGCGCCGACCTGGCCGGCAACGGCCGCGAAGCCCTGGAGATGGTTGCAAAGCTGCCGTACGATCTGGTCTTCATGGACTGCCAGATGCCCGAGGTGGATGGCTACGAGGCGACCCGGCTGATCCGGGCTTCCGATACTCCGGCGGCGCGGGTGCCGATCGTCGCCATGACCGCGAACGCCATGCGGGGCGATCGGGAGAAGTGCCTCGCGGCGGGAATGGACGACTACGTCAGCAAGCCGATCAAGGCCGACGACCTTGGCCGGATGCTGGAGCGCTGGGCGGGGCGCCGCCGTTCGGCCGACACCGGTGCCGGGGCACCGGCCGCGGAACCGTCGGCGGTCGGCTTCGACCAGGAAGCGGTGAATCAGCTCAAGATGTACGACAACTCGGGCACGCTGGTGGCCGAGCTATGCCGGCTGTTCCTGCAGGAGACACCGCGCCGCCTGGAGGACCTTGCTACCGCCGCCGAGGCGGATGACCCCGAACGGACCGGGTTCTCGGCTCATGCCCTCAAGAGCACCTGCTGGATTCTCGGCGCCCGCAGGATGGGCCTGCTCGCCACGGAGCTCGAGCGGCAGGGCAACGCCGGCCGGCTGGAAGGGGCGATGGACCAGGTGGCCGAGCTGGCGCATGAGTTCGCGCAGCTGCGCCCGATGTATGAGGCCGAGCTCGAGGCCGCGCTCGCCAGGGGACCGATTGCATGATGCGGCGTGCCTCGGTCCGGACGCAGTTCTGGCTACTCGGCCTGGTGGCCGTGGCCGGTCTGTTGCTGGTGCTCGGAGCGGAGAACGCGCTGCTCAGAGGGGCCCGGGATCAGTTCGATCGACAGGAGGAGCAGAATTCGGTCCGTCGTGCCCGGGAGGCGCTGACCCGCAGCATCGACAGCGACCGGCGCCGGATCACCGAGACGGCATGGTGGGACGAGGCCTACGCCTACATGGGCCGGCCGGCCGGCCCGGGCGCCCGTCGGTTTCTGCAGGAGAACTTCGTCGACTGGCTGCCCGAACAGTACGGCGACGAATACATCGGGATCTGGCGGGCCGATCGGACGCGCCGGTTCCGCTGGGTCGCCAACGGATCCGCCGGGCTCGACACGTTGCTCCCCACGGAGGCGCTGTTCAACCGGCTCGATGACCGCCGTTCGGCGGCGGGCATCGTGCCGATCGGCGGGCAGCTCTACTTCCTCACCGGCGCCTTGATCCTGCCGAGCAGCGGCGGCGACCAGCGAACGGCATCCCGCGGATACCTGGTAACGGCGCGACGGGTGAGCCAGGACCGGCTGAGAGACCTGGCCCAGTCGCTGCAGGAAGATGTCCACCTGCGCCCGGCCGCCGCCGATGCGCGGGACAACACCACCCGCCGGGAGATCGCGGCGGGCGATACCGTGTCGACCGCATTCCTGGTCCCCAACTTCTTCGGCCGGCGGTCAATCGAGCTGGAGCTCCGGGCGTCACGCAGTTTCCTGGCCGGCATGGAACGATGGATCCAGCGGTCCATGCTGATCGTGCTGGCCCTGAGCTTCGGCCTGCTCGGACTCGCCACATTGCTGGTCGCGCGCCTGGTGGTGTGGCCGTTCCGGTGGCTCGGTGGTGAGTTCCGGCGGATGCGCAAGGACGGCCGGTTGACCAGGCTGCCACCGGGCCCGGCGCCGGCCCGTGACTGGACGCTCCTGATCGACCAGTTCAACAAGCTGGCGGAGGCCCGGGAAGCCTCCGAACGGGCGCTGGCGCTGGCGCGCGACGAAGCGCTCGCCGCGACCCGTGCCAAGAGCGAGTTCCTGGCCAACATGAGCCACGAGATCCGCACTCCGATGAACGCGATCATCGGATTCTCGGACCTGCTGCGGCAGAGTCCGCTCGCTCCGGAGCAGCGGGAGTACGCCGAGCTGGTGCAGAACTCGGCCGAAGCGCTGCTTTCCCTGATCAACGAGATCCTGGACCTGTCCAAGGTCGAGGCCGGCCGCCTGGTGCTGGAGGAAATCCCCTTCAACCTGCACCGGGTGATGGGCGAGACCATGATGCTCTTCGCCACTCGCGCCAGAGAGCGGGGCCTCGTGCTCAACACCACCATCGCCCCGGAAGTGCCGCGCTGCGTGCTGGGCGACCCGGGGCGGCTCCGCCAAGTGCTCATCAACCTGCTGAGCAATTCACTCAAGTTCACCCAGACGGGCGAGATCAGGCTCGGGGTGGAGACGGTCGCCGGAGAGCCGGGGCTGCTCCGCTTCCGGGTGACCGACACCGGCATCGGCATCCCGCCGGAGAAGCTGGGTGCCATCTTCGAGAAGTTCACCCAGGCCGATACCAGTACCACCCGCCGGTTCGGTGGCACCGGGCTTGGGCTGACCATCTGCCGGGAGCTGGTCCGGCTGATGCAGGGCGTGGTCTCGGTCGAAAGCGAGCCGGGCAGGGGGAGCACCTTCAGCTTCACCGCGCGACTCCCGCTAACCGAGGCGACGGAGACCACGGCGGAGGTGGTCGCGCATGAGGCTGCGCCGGTGGCGGGGCGCCGGGTGCTCATCGTGGACGACAACGAGCTGAACCGCCTGGTCGGCCGAGAGTACCTGCGTCGGCTCGGCTGCGAGGTGGAGACGGTCTCCGGCGGCAGGGAGGCTGTGGACCGGGTCGCCCGGGGAGGAATCGAGCTGGTGTTCATGGACTGCCAGATGCCGGAGATGGACGGCTACGAGGCCACCGGCCAGATCCGGTTGCTCGGCGGAGAGCTGGGTCGGGTTCGTATCGTCGCCATGACGGCCAACGCCATGCAAGGGGACCGGGAACGTTGCCTCGACGCGGGGATGGATGACTACGTCAGCAAGCCGATCCGCGAGGCGGAACTTGCGGCGGTGCTCCGGCGGGTCGATGGGCCTCAGGTCGCGGCCGGCGCCCCGGCGTCCGGCAGCGTGGAGCTGCCGGTACTCGATGAGGCGCTGCTCCAGAGCCTCACGGGCACGACTCCGGAAGGGGTGGGATTGGTGGGCCGGCTGGTGGACATCTTCCGGCGTGATGCCGCCGCCCAGGCCAAGGAGATGGGGCGCCTAGTCCTCGCGGGCATGTGGCCACAGGTCGCCCGCCAGGCGCACACCCTTCGTGGAGCCGCCTCCACCCTCGGTGCAATGCGGGTGGCCGACCTCTGCGGGCGGCTGGAACGGACCGCCGCGGATGGCGCCGGGGCCCGGGTCACGCCGGAGTCGGCGCAACTCGGCGAGGAGGTGGCCCAGGCGCTGGCCGCCCTGAACCGCTGGCAGGAAGCGGTGTCAACCGGCCCGCGCGAGCCTCACGCCGCCCGCGCGACTCAGGGGTCCGGCCGGGCGTAGTGGCAGGCGGCGATGGTGCCGCCAACCGGGCGGAGCAGCGGCTCCTCCGAGTGGCACCGGGCATCTTTCAGTGGGTGAAAGCAGCGTGGGTGGAACCGGCACCCCGGGGGTGGATCCGACGGGCTGGGTGGTTCGCCGGCCAGGATGATCCGCGCCTCGCGGTTGCCGGGAACCGGCTCCGGCACGGCGGAAATAAGCGCCTGGGTGTAGGGGTGCCGCGGCGCCTCCAGCAGCGTCTCGGCCGGTCCGTACTCCACAATCCTGCCGAGATACATCACCGCTACCCGGTGGGCGAGCTGGCGGACCACGGCCAGATCGTGGGCGATGAACAGGTAGGACAGACCGCGCCGCTGCTGCA
>JBGQJV010000017.1:0-32972 GCA_041499215.1 Gemmatimonadota bacterium
CCCATCACCACCGCGGCGAGCAGGTTGGCACCGGCCACGGTCCACAACGGGAAGAGTGACCCGACCTCGGTCGAAACCACGTTGATCACGACATAGAAGCAGAACTCGAACACCGCGAACAGGACCAGCACCCCGAAGCGCGCTACCGCGTGTTCGACACAGTGGCGGAACACCGAGGCGAGCAGCAGCCCGAAGAGCAGGAAGGCGATGAAGTGCACCACCGTGTACATGATCATCGCGCCGAAGTCGATGCTGGTGGTCACCGGGTGGGGATTCCCCAGGAGGAAGAGCTGGCCCAGCACGCTGGGAGTGAGGAGCGGGCGACCGCGCAGGCTGTCGTGCACCAGGAACCAGAGCGCCACCGCCGAGGCGCCGAGAAAGCCGGCGTCGGTGGCTTCGCCCAGCAGGGAGTGCTTGCGCATCATGATTATGATGCCTCCGACGACCGGAGGGTCTGGCCCGCCTGCGGTGTCCCGGTCCCGACACCACATGCTCTATCGATTATGGGGTCCGAACCGGCTCTGGCAAGTGGCGGTTTCCTCCCCAGGAGCGGTTGCCACCCGGTCAGCCCGGTCGGCCACCCGATCGAGCGGCCAGACAGGCGGGACAGGGACAGCCCGCGAACAGCCGCTCGAAGGTGTAGATGCCGGTACCGTGGCCATCGCTCCAGTTGATCCGGAGACCGTACCCGCCGACAAGCGCCAGGGAGAGCGGACGCACGTCGGCCGGGACGCTGGCCTGATTGATCAGCGGGCGGCCGGTCATCTCCTCCACGCAGCCGGCACAGGGACAGGCGAGGCGGAGGGCCCGCGCAGCGAAGAACCCGGCGTGACCTCCCTGAATCCACTCGATATGGATCCCCTCGTCCCGCCGGGTGATCGCGTAGGGCACCACGGGTGTCACAGCCATGCCGGTACCGCCCTCCTCGATTTATACTTGGGCAACGATGCCATTCATCCCCGACCCGAATCCCGCCATGACCGCTACCCCCTCCAACCCGTTCGGCGCCCGCGGCCAGCTCACCCTGGGCTCCGAGACCGCCACGATCTACCGCCTGCCCGAACTGGAACGTAAGGGGGTCGCCCGGCTGGACCGCCTCCCCTTCTCCATCCGGGTGCTGCTGGAGAACGCGCTCCGCTTCGCCGGCCACGGGGTCGTGACCGAGACGCACGTGACCCAGCTGGCCCGCTGGTCCGCGGCCGGAGGTGGTCAGGGCGAAATCCCCTTCATGCCGGCCAGGGTGGTGCTGCAGGACTTCACCGGCGTGCCCTGCGTGGTGGACCTCGCCGCCATGCGCGACGCCATGGCCCGGATGCAGGGCGATCCCGAGCGGATCAACCCGATCGTGCCCTGTGATCTGGTCATCGACCATTCGGTACAGGTGGACTTCTCCGGCACCGGCGACGCCTACCAGCGCAATGTGGACCTGGAATACGAGCGCAACCGGGAGCGGTACCAGTTGATCAAGTTCGCCCAGCGCGCCTTCCGCAACTTCCGGGCGGTGCCGCCTGGCACGGGCATTGTCCACCAGGTGAACCTGGAATACCTGGCGCCGGTGGTGCAGCTCAGAGACCAGCACGGCACGCTGACGGCCTACCCGGATACCTGCGTCGGTACCGACTCGCACACCACCATGATCAACGGTCTCGGCGTGCTGGGCTGGGGTGTGGGCGGCATCGAGGCCGAGGCGGTGATGCTGGGCCAGCCGTACTTCATGCTCATCCCCGAGGTGATCGGCATGAAACTGGTCGGAGAGCTGCCGCTCGGCACGACTGCCACCGACCTGGTGCTCACCGCCACCCAGATACTCAGGAAGAAGGGCGTGGTCGACAAGTTCGTGGAATTCTACGGACCGGGTCTCTCCAGCCTGGGCCTCGCGGACCGGGCCACCATCGCGAACATGGCGCCCGAGTACGGCGCCACCATGGGGTTCTTCCCCGTGGATGCCGAGACGCTCCGGTACCTCGAGCGCACCGGCCGGGAGCCGAAGGTGGTCGAGCGGGTCGAGCGCTACGCCAAGGAGCAGGGACTGTTCCGCACCGACGCCACGCCGGACCCGGAGTTCACCAGCTCATTGACGCTGGATCTCTCCACCGTGGTGCCGAGCCTCGCGGGCCCCAAGCGGCCGCAGGACCTGGTGCCGCTCAAGGAGCTCAAGCGGAACTTCCAGGTGTCGCTGCCGGAGCTGATGACTCCCTCGGTGCCGGCGGCCCGGCGGGAGATCGCCCAGGCCAATTACTCGCGCTGGATCAACGAAGGCGGTTCGGGCACGATGGTCACGGTGGCCGAGCATCCGCCGGTGGCCAAGCCGGTGCTGAACGGGGAGGCCTGCGAGCTGCGCGACGGCTCGGTGGTCATCGCCGCGATCACCAGTTGCACCAACACCTCGAATCCGTCGGTGATGATCGGCGCGGGCCTGCTGGCCAGGAAGGCGGTCGAGAAGGGGCTCAAGACCAGGCCGTGGGTCAAGACCAGCCTCGCCCCGGGCTCGCGGGTGGTTACCGAATACCTCAAGGGGTCAGGCCTGCTGCCGTATCTGGAGCAGCTCCGCTTCAACGTGGTGGGCTACGGCTGCACCACCTGCATCGGCAACAGCGGGCCGCTCGCGGATCCCATCACCCAGGCGATCGAGGAGCATGCCCTGGTCACGGCGGCGGTGCTGTCCGGCAATCGCAACTTCGAGGCGCGGGTCCACCCGCTGGTACGGGCCAACTACCTCGCCTCCCCGGTGCTGGTCGTGGCCTTCGCGCTGGCCGGCAGAGTGGACATGGACCTCGACACCGAACCGCTCGGCACCGGCAAGGACGGAAAGCCGGTCTACCTCCGGGACATCTGGCCTTCGCCCAAGGAGATCACCGACGCCATGGCGATGTCGCTCAAGCCGGCGCTCTTCCGGGAACGCTACGCCTCGGTGTTCGACGGCGACGAGGTGTGGCAGGCGCTGCCGGTACCCCAGGGAAGCCGCTACGCCTGGGATCCGAAGAGCACCTACGTCGCCGAGCCACCGTTCTTCCAGAACCTCCCGGTTGAGCCGCCGCCGCTCAAGGACATCAGTAACGCGCGGGTGCTCGCAGTCCTCGGCGACTCAGTCACCACCGATCATATTTCGCCTGCCGGCTCGATCCCCAAGAACGGCCCGGCGGCCAGGTACCTGCTGGAGCACGGAGTGCAGCAGGCGGACTGGAACACCTTCGGGGCGCGGCGCGGCCATCACGAGGTGATGATGCGCGGCACCTTCGGCAACGTGCGGATCAAGAACGCCCTCACTCCGGACAAGGAAGGCAACTGGACGGTCCACATCCCGAGCGGCGAGGTGATGTCCATCTTCGACGCCGCGATGAAGTACCAGAAGGACGGGACTCCGCTGGTCATCCTCACCGGCAAGGAATACGGCACCGGCTCCAGCCGCGACTGGGCGGCCAAGGGGCCGGCACTGCAGGGGGTGAAAGCGGTCATCGCCGAGAGCTACGAGCGGATCCACCGCAGCAACCTGGTGGGCATGGGGGTGCTGCCGCTGCAGTACGAGCCAGGCGCCACCCGGCAGACGCTCAGCCTCACCGGGCGGGAGCGGTTCAGCATTACGGGCATTACGCAGGGGCTCACTCCGGGCGGCCGCGTTACCGTCACCGCCACCGCCGATGACGGGAAGCAGACGGTGTTCCCCGCGGTCGTCCGGCTCAATTCCGACGTGGAACTCGACTACTACCGGCACGGTGGCATCCTCCAGCGGGTGCTCCGCATGTTCGCGAGGGGAGAGGCGTAGACTCACCAGCTCGGTGGACGAAAGACACCCATCTGAGGCCTCCGCCCCCTATGAGGGAATATCGGCGGCGTTGGGGCCTCCGGCGTAGCCAGAATGCTTCAGCGGGTGCGGCCAAAACGCGCATTCCCGAGTGCCGTCAGAAACACGCAGATAGGCGGCGCGGCGGCTTGCCCATGCAACCTTTCGAGGACGGAGTGCCACCAAGGGCAACTCCGTCCTCGAGGTGTCTATGCGCTCGACCGTTGTCGCGGTCCTCTCCCTGCTCGGCGCAGGGGTCCACAGCCTGACTGCGCAGGAGGTGTCCGGAACGCCTGGACCGCGCCTGCTGCTGCCACGCGGGCAGGAGATCACCCTGGCCCGCAGCGCCGCGCCGCCGTCGGTCGCGTCGGGGGCGCGGGTCTGGATCTTCGCCGCGGGCACCTACGTGATCGCCGATTCGGGAAGCAACGTCGTGCAGTGCCGCGTGGGCCGGGGTTGGCCCCAGGCACTCGAACCGCACTGCTTCGACGAGGAAGGGGCCCGGACGATCATGCCGATCGAAATGCGTAAGGACGAGCTGCTGCACCGGGGGGTCTCCACTGACTCGGTCGAGCGGGAGATCGCGGCGGGGATCGCCTCCGGGCGGTTCCGCCTCCCGCAGCGGCCGGCGATGAGCTGGATGCTCTCCTCCGCCCAGGTCCTGTATGACGACGACGGCAAGCGCGTGGGGGCCTGGCGGCCGCACATCATGATCTACTTTCCCTACCTCACGGCCGAAGGCATTGGCACCGGAACCAACCGGGACCTCACTGCCGGCATCGTCGTGAGTCCCGGCAGCCCCATGTCGAACATCATGATCGTCGTGCCGAAGGCCGTGGATCCCGGTGCAGACACCAGCGGTCCCTCCCGGAGCAGCCGGCACTGACAGACTCCGACGACCGGGAGCTGGTCGACCGGCTCCTGCGCGACGGCGACGGCCGTGCGTTTGACCGGCTGTACGACCGACACACGCCGGCGCTGTACGGCCTGGCCCTTCGGCTCACTGGGGGCGACGCCGCGGGCGCGGAGGACGTCGTGCACGATGGGTGGATTCGCGCCGGGGAGCGGCTGGGGGGATTCCGCTGGGAATCCTCGCTTCGGACCTGGCTCGCCGGGTTCGTCGTCAACGGCGTGCGGGAACGAGCGAGGCGGGACGCCCGGGAATTGCCCGGCATCGACGATGCGGCGCCGCGCGAGGACGTCGCCCTGCGTGAGGTCGCAAGCCGGGTGGACCTGGAACGGGCGGTCGCGGGGCTGCCCGACGGCTTCCGTCACGTCCTGGTGCTGCACGATGTCGAGGGCTACACCCACGAGGAAATTGCCGAGCTCCTGGGCATCGTCCCGGGCACGTCGAAGAGCCAGCTCGCCCGCGCCCGCGCCGCCGTCCGGCGCGCGCTCGGCCGGGCGGCGGAGGGTTGAATCATGGCGGACGATCGTGAAGGACCACTGGACCATCTCCGGCGCGACCAATCACCGCCGCCCGCCCTCAAGGGGCGAGTGCGACGCAGCCTCCGCTCCCGCGGGCTGCTCGCCCGGCCAGGGTGGGTGACGGCCGCCTGGTCGATTGCCACGGCGGCCATCGGGGTAGTGCTGTTCACCAGCGGTGTCGCAGTGGGACGGGGCAGGCAGGAGAGACCGACCACGTCAGGCTCACGCTACGCCCTTTTGTTATACGAGCCGTCGGGGTTCGATCACGCCGCCCCGGAGTCGAGCCTGGTAGCCGAGTACCGAGACTGGGCATACTCGCTGGGGGAGGACCGGTTGTCGCTGGGCGAGAAGCTGGGGAACGACGAACGAGTGCTCCGGCCCGGCAGCTCGGGCGAGGTACCCGAACCGACGGCTGGACCATCGGGTCCCCTCGGAGGCCTGTTTATCATCCGCGCCGAGAGCTGGGACGAGGCCCTGAAGATCGCGCGCACCTGCCCGCACCTCCGGCACGGCGGGGTGGTGGCGGTGAAGCGGGTGGAGGAGACGTGAGGGGACGGGCGGACGGGCGGACGGGCGGACGGGGGGACCGAGAAAAGCAGAACGGGTGAATTCCACGAGGGATTCACCCGTTTGTCGCAAGGACGGTCCGCTGGTCCGTCGGTCCGCCCTCCCGCCTTATGCCACCAGATCCTTCAGCTTCTGCCCCTGCTCCCCTTCACGCAGCCGGCTGAGCGCGCGGTCCCGGAGCTGGCGGATCCGCTCGCGGGTGACCCCCATCATGCGGCCGATCTCCTCGAGGGTGCGGCTGTTGCCATCATCGAGGCCGAAGTAGAGCCTGAGCACCTTGGCATCGCGCGGCGGCAGGGTCGCCAGGGCCGCCTCGATGTCCGAGGTCTGGCTGTTGGCGATGGCCGGCGCGTCGGTGCCTTCCTGGTCCAGAGCGGCGAACCGCTCCATCCGCTCGCTGTTGTCGCCATCCCGGGTGGGGTGGTCGAGCCGGACGGCCTCGGTATTGAGAGCGCCAAGACTGCGGACCGCCTCCACCGTAAGGCCGGTCGCGCGGGCCAGCTCCTCGGTGGTGGGCATCCGGCCCAGCTTGTCCTTGAGCAGGGTAGTGGTCCGGCCCAGCCGGCTCAGATCGGCCGTCCGGTTGAGCGGTACCCGCACGGGACGGCCGTGGCGGGCGATCGCCGCCTGCACTGCCTGGCGAATCCACCACACGGCGTAGGAGATGAACTTGACCCCGCGGTCGGGATCGAACTTCCGCGCGGCCGTCATCAGGCCGAGGTTGCCCTCGCCGATGAGGTCCACCAGCGGGACGCCGCGGTTCTGGAATTTCTTGGCGACGGAGACGACGAATCGGACATTATGGCGGGCCAGACGCTCCTGGGCCGCAACGTTGCCACGAAAGGCCCGGCGGGCCAGTTCCATTTCTTCCTCGCGCGTGAGCAGCGGAACCTTGCTGATCTCGTCGAGGTACAGGTCGAGGCTTTCACGGCCCTCGTCGATCGCCTTGGCGATCTGGGCCGGCCGCACGGTGCGCCGCTTCCGGCGTGGCTGCATGGTCACTCGCGCCCCTCCTTGGGCTTGGGATGAAGCGTCAGAGGGCGGTCAGACAACCGCGAAATATATGTTGCGACACCCCGAAAAGAAATCAACCACATAAGTCATTTTCCTTCATGAAGATACACAGCCGACACCGAACATACACCGACAAAACACCATGACGGTGAGCCCTCCTGCGCTGTCCGAGGACGCTCCAGAGCCGGTTCCAGGCTGGAGATCACCGAGCGGGGGACGCCCGGAGCGACAGGGCTTGCACCCCGGGATTATCACTACGCACCGACGGGGCACGCATTACACTTCGTGCGCATGAAAACCGACGCCGCCTACGAGCTGCTGCGCCAGTTTGCCTCACCGGTCGTCGCCATCACCTCGAGCTGGCGCGGCAGGAGCAACGGGATGATCTCCGACAGCGCCATGCGGGCATCGATCTCGCCGAACGTCCCGCGATTGTCGGTGTACATCCACAAGTGGCACTTCAGCCACGACCTGATCTGGAACAGTGGGAGGCTGTGCATTCACCTGCTGCATACCGGCCAGATGGACCTGGTGCACCGACTCGGGTTCGTGAGTGGACGGGATCAGGACAAGCTGGCGGGAATCCCCCATCGACGGGGCGAGACCGGCCTGCCGGTGCTCGAGGACTGCTACGCTGCCTTCGAGCTCCGGGTGATCAACACCATGGACGCGGGCTACGCCACCCATTTCCTGGGTCATGTCGACGCCACCCACAGGGGCCCCGGGACCGAGCTGCTGACCGCGCCCTGGTTCCGGGCCAACATCCCGGCGGAATGGCAGCCCGAATGGCTGGCGAACTATCGCAGGGCGCAGGACGAGATCGAACAGCACTCGGCGATCGAGGATCGCCATTGGACCGGCCCAGCCCGGGCCTGACCTTCCCACCTCCGAGGAATTTTCGTATGCGACTGATCGTTGCCGCCACTCGCGTCGCCGCCCCGCTGGCGGTTTCCGCGCTCTGTACCATCCCGGCCCCGGCCGCGGCCCAGGGATTCGAGGGTACGGTCACCTGGCAGATGGAAAAGGGCCAGATGGCTCAGACCTACAAGGGCACTCAAGTGCGGACCGAGATGACCGGCGAACGGGGCCGGCAGGGCGTGATGATCATGGACAACTCCGCCAAGACCATGACCATGCTGATGCCCGAGCAGAAGATGTACATGCAGATGAACCTGAACGACACGTCGGACATGAACCACGAGGACCACAAGCCGCCCAAGCTCACCGACATGGGCAAGACCGAGACGATCGCCGGGAAGACCTGCCAGGTGTACCGCTACGCCGAGGAGGCGGGCAAGCCCGAGACGAGAGAGATGTGCGTCGCCAAGGGCATGGGCTTCTTCATGGGCGGCAGCCGCGGCCCGATGGGGATGCGGGAGCGGGGCCAGGGTGGCGAAATCGCCGCCGCCATCGCGGCCAATCCCGAGTACGCCAAGCTCTACAAGGACGGGTTCTTCCCCCTCCGCATCAGCAAGCTCGAGGATGACAAGGTGAAGAACGAAATGATCGTCACCAAGATCG
The DNA here is from genome assembly GCA_041499215.1 of Gemmatimonadota bacterium. Lineage (GTDB taxonomy): Bacteria > Gemmatimonadota > Gemmatimonadetes > Gemmatimonadales > GWC2-71-9 > JADJOM01. Next base: position 8,312 of record JBGQJV010000017.1, read on the forward strand.
AGGCCAAGTCGGTCGACGCTTCGGCCTTCACGGTGCCCTCGGACTACACCCTCATGAAGATGCCCGCGGGTATGGGGATGCCGCAGAGGCCGTAGGGGCCACTGGCCGTTGGCCGTTGGCTGGCCTGGAGTACCACAACCCTCGGCGTCCATCGTCGGGGGTTGTTCTGTATCCAGCGGCCAACAGCCAACGGCCAAGGGCCCGACTGCTCACACCGCGACCCCGATCGTCAGACTCGCGGAAAAGCCGGTCGTCACATCGCCCGTCACGTTGGCCAGCTGGAACTCCTCGCCGTCGCTGAACACGTTGTCCTGGGCGAAGCTGGCCACCGAGCTGTTCTGGCCATGCGCCGCGTACAGGCTCGAGGCGTAGACCGCCTGGGTGACCGCCTGCGGAAGGGCGATCTGGGTGGTGGCCTTGGCCGCCGCGTTCAGCTTGTTCTGCAGGAAGATCTCCACGTGAATGTGGGTGATCCGACCCAGGTACCGGCCGGGGTACACCGTGGTGAAGGTGACCAGTCCCGCGGCGTCGGTCACCTGGATGCCGCGCAGGAACGTCTCGCCGAGATGGTCGCCGTTGGCCTGGTTGCTGTAGCCGGAGTACTCGCCGTCCGGGTCGCAACTGGAGCTCAGGTCCACCAGCGTCAGCACCAGGGTCAGCGGCACCCCGGCCTCTCCCTCACGGATATCCGAGCGGACCAGGGCCGAACTAGTCAGGGCCGCATAGAGCGGATAGGGGCCGTCGGTCTCCTGGGGAGTCACCACGCAACTGGTCCCGGTCACTTCGGCGCGGACCACCACGACGGTATAGGACCGGGTGGTACCGCCGTCCGCCGCGGTCACCAGGATCGTGATGGAATTGCTGCCGACCGAGAGACTCACCGGGCCCGAGGGAGACCCGCTGGTCACCGGCGTCCCGTTGACCGCGATGGTCGCCCCACTCTCTGCCGGGATCGCCGTCACGGTGATCGGCGACCGCCGATGGCTGATCGGTTCCGGGCGCCCACAGGACGGCATACGGGGGCGGCTCGAAAGTGTTGGGCCGGGGGAGCCATTAGCCGTTAGCCGTTAGCTGGTGTCGTCGTGAAGCGACCCTCCGTGCTCATCGCGCGGAGGGTCGTTTGTTCACGTACTGCTAATGGCTAACGGCTAACGGCCAATGGCTGGCGGCTAATGCCCGCTCCCTCCCGCCAGCTGCTTCACCAGCTCCCCGATCACGTTCTTGGCGTCGCCGAACAGCATCCAGGTCCGGTCGGAGAAGTACAGCTCGTTGTCGATGCCGGCGAAGCCGGGGTTCTTGCTCCGCTTGATGGCGAAGATGGTGCGGGCCTTGTCCGCGTCGATGATCGGCATGCCGTAGATCGGGCTGGCCTTGTCGAAGCGCGCGGCCGGGTTGACCACGTCGTTGGCCCCGACCACCAGCGCCACATCGCACTGGGGCATGTCGGGGTTGATCGCGTCCATTTCCACCAGGTCGGTGTAGGGGATGTCCGCCTCCGCCAGCAGCACGTTCATGTGCCCCGGCATGCGGCCGGCCACCGGGTGGATGGCGAACTTCACCGTGATGCCCCGCTTCTTGAGCTGGTCGTAGAGCTCCCGCACCTTGTGCTGGGCCTGGGCTACCGCCATGCCGTAGCCGGGAATGATCACCACCAGGCTGGACTGCTCCAGCACCTGGGCCGCCCCCTCGGGGGTCTCCGGCTTGTAGACCTTCTGCTCTCCGCCGGCCTTGAGCTGCTGTACCTGCCCGAAGGCACCGAACAGCACGTTGGTGAACGAGCGGTTCATCGCCTTGCACATGATGATGGCGAGGATCAGACCGCTGGATCCGTCCAGGGCGCCGGCGGTGATCAGCAGCTTGTTGTCCAGCACGAAGCCCATCGCCACAGCTGATAGGCCGGCGTAGGCATTGAGGATGGCGATCACGGTCGGCATGTCGGCCCCGCCGATCGGAATGATCAGCAGCACGCCGAAGAGCAGTGCCATCCCCGCCACCACGGGGAAGAGCATCGGCGCCCAGGGAGCAGTCGGGTGCATGGCCAGCGCCGCGCCCAGACCGGCCGCGACCAGGAACAGGCCGAGATTGATGAAGTTCTGGCCGGGGTAGGTCACCGGCCGCTGGGGGATCCACTTCACTTCCTGCAGCTTGCCGGCGGCCATGAGGCTGCCGGTGAAGGTGAGGAAGCCGAGCAGGATCTCCAGGATGATCGCCACCATCCGGAAGGTGGTGAGATTCTCCGGCCCTTCGGAGAGCCACAGATAGTACTTCGCGGTTCCCACCAACCCCGCCGCCAGGCCGCCGAAGGCGTGCGACAGGGCAGTCCGCTGCGGCACCGCGGTGAGCGGCACGTTCGCAAGCGGTATTCCGACCACGGTTCCCGCGAGCATGGCCACCACGATCCAGCCATGGTGCACCACACCGGGCTGGGCCCAGGTGACCAGGATGGCGATGGTCATAGCCGCCACGCCGGCATACACCCCCTTGCGGGCGGTGGCCGGCGTGTTCATCCAGTGCAGCGCGAAGATGAATAGCGCCGTGGCGATGATGTAGGCCAGCTGCTGGATAGCGTAGGTCATGCGTGGCCCCCCTCACCCCGCTTCTCGTCCGTCTTGAACATCTTGAGCATGCGGTCGGTGATGAGGAATCCGCTGACGATGTTGGTCATCGAGGCAAACAGCGCCACTCCGCCGAGGGCCCGGATGGTGGGGGGGTAGTCGCCCCCGGTCACGATGATCGAGCCGACCACCGCGATGGCGGAGATCGCGTTGGTGATCGACATCAGCGGGGTGTGCAGCAGCCGGGAGACCCGGCGGATGACGCCCAGGCCGATGAACGAGGCCAGCACGAAGACGAACAGGAGCGACCAGAGGTCCACGTCGGTCACGGGGTGGGCCGCGACGGTCGAGTCGGCGGACTGTCCGGCCCACACGGCGGGGGCCCAGGCCAGGGCAAGTGCCAGGAAGCCGGCGCGGATGATGGGCGATCGCGACATCCTCCGGTCACTCCTTTCCACCCGAGATGGCTCGGGGAGCGGGGAACGGCGGTACGGACTCATGGCTTCCCCTTCTGCAGGGCGTCCCGCGTCCGGGCGTGCTTCACTTCGCCGTCGTGGGTAATGACCGCGCCCTGTTGAATGTCGTCGCTGAAGTCGAGCTGGAAGGCCTTGTCCTTGGTGAACGCCTGCAGAAAGGCCACCAGGTTGCGGGAGAACAGCAGGCTGCCGTGCAACGGCATCGTGGCCGGGAGGTCGAGCGGCGCGATGATGGTCACGCCGCCGACCACCGTGGTCTCGCCCAGCCTCGACAGCTCACAGTTGCCGCCGCCGTCGGCGCCCAGATCGATGATCACCGAGCCCGGCTTCATGGTCTTGACTGTCGCCGCAGTGATGAGCCGCGGAGCGAACACCCCGCCGATCAGCGCGGTGGTGATGACTACATCCGACTGGGCGCACTGGTCGATCAACATCTGCCGCTGCCGTTCCTGGTCCTCGGCAGAAAGCTCCTTGGCATAACCGCCGCCGCCGGCGGCGCTGTCCTTGAGCTCGATCCCGACGTACTTCGCGCCCACGCTTTCGATCTGTTCCTTCACTTCGGGCCGCACGTCGGTGGCGAGGACGTTGGCGCCGAGCCGGCGCGCGGTGGCGATCGCCTGCAGCCCGGCCACCCCGGCACCGATCACGAACACCTTGGCGGGGAAGACCATGCCGGCCGCGGTGGTGAGCATCGGGAAGTAGCGGTTGAGCTCCACCGCGGCGAGCAGCACACCCTTGTAGCCGGAGATGTTGGCCATGGAGGAGAGGGTGTCCATGGCCTGGGCCCGGGTGGTCCGGGGGATGGCGTCGGTCGAGAACGCGGTGACCTTCCGGGCCGCAAGGGCGGCCACCGCATCCAGATTGCGGAGCGGCATCAGCGAGCCGAGATAGATCGAGCCGGGGCGCATCCAGCCGACCTCGTCCCGCGGAGAGCCAAAGGCCGGGGGACCCACCTTGAGGAGCAGGTCAGCCGCGGCGACCAGCGCGGCCGCGTTCGTCTCCAGCGTCGCGCCCGCCTCCTGGTAGGCCTGGTTTCCGAAGCCAGCCTCCTCTCCGGCGCCCACCTCGATGGCGATCTCGTAGCCGGCCTGGACCAGCTTCTTGCAGGATTCAGGAACCAGCGCTACCCGCCGCTCGCGGGGAGCGGCTTCCTTGAGGACAGCTATGCGCATCGGGCCTCTCACGTGCAGGGCAAGGTCGGCCAATCTATCAGATTCTGTCGCAAGCGCGAGGGGAAGGGCCCAAGCTAGTGGGGGCTGATGAAATTACCATGAACCGAAGATGGGCCCGGGTCACACGAACAGCGACACCCGCTAGGGAGGCATACCACTAACCGGAGCGCGCCCTCGAATCGGCTGACCCGCATTGCCGCTCCGCAGCACCGGCAACAGCGCGAGAGCGGTCCCTATCATCCACACTGTGTCGCTGTGCAGCATCGCTGGCGACACCGGGACGGGGCGATACAGCGAGGTCAGCCTCAGCATGCCGAGGATGCTGAAAAAGGCTGGAACCGATCAACGGTTGGCTACCGCCACGTCGGTGCGGCCGCGGAGTCGCGCGACCACCGAAGCAGCCTCACAGCTTGGGCAGCTTGAGACCACCAGCGGCGGAGCCGGCGAGCCGCCTGAGCTGGGTCTCCAGCTGCTGCTGCACCCCGTCGAGCTGGGTCCGCTCGACCGGCAGACGGGCCAGGGCCTGGCTCTGCAGGTCGTTCACCTTCGTCTGCAGCGCCGCGACCTGCTGGTCGACTAGCTGGTCGACCGCCGCCCGGGCCTTCTGTTCCGCTTTGGCCAACTGCTCCCCAACCAGCCCGCGCAGCCGGGCCGCGATCGCCTCGTCCAGGTTGGACCGCACCTTGATCGTGGGGCTGTCGATGGTGCCGCCGAGCTCCGCCCGGACCTGTAGCTCGGACAATCCGGAGATGACCCGCCAAACCGTGCTCTCCACCAGCGAGGCCGACTGCAGGCGGGTGGAATCCGCTTTCCAGCTCACCTGGTTGGAGCTGATCTCCCACGATCCCGCCAGCCGGTCTCCCGCCAGGCTGAAGCCGAAGCCCATCGTGCTCTTTCCCGGGTTGACCGAGAACGGGAGCCCGGGGAACGGAATGGCCGGCAGGCTCACTCCCGCGACGTGGGCCTGGAGGGAGTCCTTGGGTGAGGAGCCGAAGTGCCGCGACAGAGCCGAGAGATCGACGGAAACGGGGCTATCTCCACCCAGCCGGCCACTGGCGACCAGGGTCGCGGGCCGGCCCAGCAGCGCGGGTTGCGAGGTAATCCCGGCGAAGCTGGCCTTGAAGGTATTCTGGGCCGCGCTCCCCGTGGCGAGGTCGATGTCGCCCTGCCGCAGCAGGAACCGGGGGTACTCCTTCTCCTTGGGGAACTCCACCGTGGTGCCGGCGAGCCGGGTGCGCTTGGGCCCGGGACGGTTCCACGGCTGCAGCCCGGGCGGTACGTACTTCTGCGCGATCTTCGCGTAGTACAGCGCCTGCTGGAAGTAGTCGGTGCTCTGCTCGCCGAACAGCGAGGCCCCGATGTCGGGGGCGTCGAAGCTGGGGAGCTGCAGCAGGCCCTTGGCGAAACTGTAATCCTTGAGCCGAGCGGCGTTCACGTCCTGCAGACCCTTCTGCAGCTCGCCCAGCGAGCTCTTTGCGGTCTGCTCCAGGGTCTGCAGCCGGCCCTTGGCCTGCTTGATCCGGTCGATGGCTTTCTGCACCGAGGTCACGCTGTTCTTCACCCCGGTCAGCCCGAGCGTCTTCGGGTCGGTCTTGGCCAACTGGCCGGCGAGCGCCGTCGAGGAATCGACCAGCGGCTTGAGCTGCAGCGCGGCGAGACCCTGCTCGAAGGCGGTGCGGGTGGAATCGACCGTGCCGAGCAGCGTCTTGGCGGCCTTGACCGTTCCCAGCTGCTCGGGGTGGAGCACCAGGCTCTTCACCGTGTCGATCCGGCCCAGCGCCAGCTTGGGGAACTGGAACTTGTCCCGGGCCCATTGCCGGGTTTCGCTGAGCAGCTTCCCGGCAGGGCTGTTGGGATCGGCCGGCCGGGCCGCAGTCTTCCGGCCGGTCAGGAACCGGAGCCCGGAAAGGCGCACCTCGTCGATGACGATCTTCTTCTCGGTGAGCGGGACAGGATCGAGATCGACCGTGATCGTTCCCGCCTCGAACAGGTTGCGCATCCGGTCGCGGGGATCGGCGATGGCGAGCCCGCCGATATCCACCGCAGCGTCCGTCTCACGGATCCGGAGACTGGCGATGTCGACCTCGGTGCCGAGGGTCTCGGACAGATTCGACTCGGCCTGCTCCCGCGCGATCCGGTCCGCGAACACGATCCACAGGACCACCAGGAGCAGCAGAAACAGGAGCAGGGGACCGACCGCTTTCCAGCGGAAGATCCGGAGACGCTGGGGGCTCATTCGGGCCGGAACCAGCTGTAGACGTTGTAGAGCTTCGAGGCCTGCAGCCCCTTCATGAACTTCGAGTTCATCACCCGTTGGCCGTAGGTGGCGCGATACCGGGCGAGGGCCCACGTCGCCAGGAAGTAGAGTGGCACCGTCGAGACCAGCCAGAAGACCAGGCTCCCGAGCGTCACGCTGTTGTTGAAGTTGGTGTACGGCAGGAGCGGAATATTGTACCAGTCGGTCCACAGGGCCCGGAGCCCAGGGGCGTTGAGCAGCGCCAGGCCAATCCGGTCGAACACCGGGTCGAGAACGAACCCCAGCGGAGTGAACAGCGCCATCCCCAGCATGCCGCCGCCGAAGGAAACATTCAGCAGGACGATGGCGGCGAACAGCACCAGGTTGTGGGCCGAGAGGAGCGGCGTGAGCCCGATCCCGGCCCCCAGCACGATCCCGGCAGCAACCTGACCGGGTGTCCCTTCGGAGTGCAGGGTCTTGAACAGGGACTGGAGGAGTTTCAGCAGCGTGAGCATACGGACAACTATAGGCGGGCCGTCCGGAGTGGGGGAGGGCCGGGAAACAGTTCCGAGTTCCGAGTTCGAAGTCCCCGTCGAACCGGTCTTAAAGGCAGCCACTTGGCACTCGGAACTCGGAACTCTGAACCCTTCGACCAGAGCTTCCCGGCTCCGTAGGGGGGTTGTATCGTTCGCCGCCTATGCCCCGCCCTGCCCCCGCTCCCGAGGTCCACAAGTTCGGTGGTGCGTCGCTCGCGGATCCCGCGGCCGTCCGTCATGCCGTCGGCATCATCCAGGCCCGGCCCTTCCCCCGGGTCATCGTGGTGTCGGCCATGGCCGGGGTCACCGACCTGCTGCTGGAGGCGGCGGCACGCTCCAAGGCGGGTGACCTCCTGGCCGCGGCCGGCGCCGCCCAGACGCTGCGGGAGCGCCACCAGGGGGCCGCCAGGGCTCTCGCCTCAACCGGAGGCTCGCGTAACGAGCTGCTGGCTTTCATCGAGGCCCAGATCGCCGAGCTCGAGACCCTGGCAAAAGGGCTGAGCATCCTGCGGGAGCTTACGCCTCGGACCAGCGATTTCCTGCTGGCCCGAGGCGAGCGGCTTTCCGCCCGGCTGGTCACCGCCGCGCTGCAGAGCGCGAATGTGAAGACCCGGTACCTCGACGCGGCCGAGGTGGTGCGAACCGACGCCAGCTTCGGTAATGCCTCGCCCGACCTGGAGGTCACCGACCAGCTGCTCCGGAAGGCGCTGAAGCCGCTGCTCAACCAGGGCATCACACCGGTGGTGACCGGCTTCATCGGAGCCACGGCCGACGGAGAAGTGACCACGCTCGGCCGGGGAGGGTCCGATCTGACCGCCTCGCTGGTGGGCCGCGCCATGGGGGCCACCCGGGTGAGCCTGTGGAAGGATGTCCCCGGACTGCTCACCGCCGATCCGCGGGTGGTACCCGATGCCCGGGTGCTCCCCCAGCTCAACGTGCGCGAGGCAGCCGAGCTGGCGTACTACGGCGCCAAGGTCCTGCACCCACGGGCACTGATCCCCATCATTGGCCGCAAGGTGGCGTTGTTCCTTCGCCCGTTCGGGGATCCGGCGAGCGAGGGCACCGAAGTGTCCGAACGGGCCACCGGGTTGGATGCGCCGGTGAAGGCGCTCTCGGCGGCGTCCAGCCAGGCACTGGTCACGGTGGAAGGGAACGGGATGCTGGGCGTTCCCGGTGTGGCCGCCCGCACCTTTGCCGCGTTGCAGCGGGAGGGGATTTCGGTCTCCCTGATCAGCCAGGCCTCGTCCGAGCACTCCATCTGCTTCTGCGTCCCGGCCGAGAGTGCCGAGCGCGCGCGCCGGTGCCTCAGCGAGGCATTCCGCGAGGAGATCGCCCACCGGGAAATCGATGGGGTGGCGGTGAAGAGCGGCGTCGCCACCATCGCGGTGGTGGGGCTGGGGATGGCTGGGACGCCGGGCGTGGCTCAGCGGGTATTCACCGCCCTGGCGTCGAATGCGATCAATGTGATCGCGATCGCCCAGGGCTCGAGCGAGCTCAACATTTCTGCGGTGGTGGAGGACGCCCAGTCGAAGGAGGCCCAGCGCGCCATTCATGCCGCGTTCCAGCTGGGCAAAGTCGGCGGGGGCTCGGTCGCTCCACGCGACCGGCTGGACATCTTCCTGCTCGGCTTCGGCCGGATCGGCCGCAGCTTCACCGACCTGGTGGCCGAGCTGCCGGTGAGCGGGCCCAAGGTCCGGATCGTGGGTGTGGCAGACCGGAGCGGGGTGGTATTCGACGCCGCGGGACTCTCTCCGCATCGGCTCACCACCATTGCCCGGGAGAAGGCCAAGGGGCATTCCCTGAAGCACATGGAGGGAGGCCGGGCAGACCGGGCCGAGGAGGCGGTGCGGCGCGCGCTCAAGCACGCCCTGTCCCACCCCGTGCTGGTGGACGTGACCGCCGACGAGACCATCGAGGTGATCCGTGCCGCGGTGACCCACGGGATGGACGTGGTGCTCGCCAACAAGAAGCCGCTGGCAGGCCCCGCCTCCGAGGCGGAGGCGTTGCTCGCGCTGGCAGCCCAGCACGGCAGGCGGATCCGGCACGAGGCCACCGTCGGCGCCGGACTCCCGGTGATGGACACCTTCGCCAAGCTGCAGGAAACCGGGGACGAAGTGGTCAGCATCGAAGGGTGCGTCTCCGGCACGCTGGGCTTCCTGCTGTCGCAGCTCGAGTCCGGCCGGAAGTTCTCCCAGGCGCTCTCGGCGGCGATGGACGCGGGCTACACCGAGGCGGATCCCCGCGATGATCTCTCGGGGGCAGACGTGGCCCGCAAGGCGCTGATCCTGGGACGGCTGATGGGCTTCAAGGGCGAGCCCGCGTCGGTGGTCACCGAGTCACTGGTGCCGGATGGCGCCCGCACGCTTCCGCTCAAGACCTTCCTCGCCCGGCTTCCGACCTGGGACGCCGAGTGGGCCGATCGGATCCGGACCGCCCGCGCCAGGGGCCAGGTGCTGCGCTACATCGCCACGGTTACGCCCCGGCGGCTCCGGGTCGGGCTGACGGCGGTTGGGGCAGGCAGCCCGTTTGCCTCGCTGCAGGGCACCGATAACCAGATCGTATTCACCACCGCCCGGTATCGCGAGCATCCGCTGGTGATCCGCGGCCCGGGGGCCGGCCCGCTGGTGACCGCCGCGGGGGTGCTGAACGATGTGCTGGCGCTGGCGCGGAGATAGGGACGTCATGCTGGACGTAGGCCGGAGAGGTTCCGCGTTCCGCGTTCCGCGTTCCACGTGCGAACTGTGCTGCGCGCATGCGGCCCGCACGGCCGGGTGCCGAGGGGGAATGTCCCGCGGAACGCGGAACGCGGAACGCGGAACAGCCTGATCCCATGCACTCCTCCCCTGGGCGCCTCCGAGCTTTTGCTCCCGGTTCCGTCGGCAACGTCGGACCCGGGCTCGACATCATGGGCATGGCGCTGACTGGCCGAGGAGACGTGGTGGAAGTTGCGCTGCGGGAGAACCCGGGAATCGAGGTGCTGGACCCCGGCCATCCCGACCTGCCACGCGACGCAGCCCACAACACCGCTGCAGTGGCCGCGGCAGCGGTCCTCAGGCTGGGGGGCCGGAGCGAGGTTGGTTTGAGCCTCACAATCACCAAGGGGCTCCCGCTCTCCGGCGGCCAGGGTGGCAGCGCGGCCTCCGCCGTGGCGGGCGCGGTCGCGGCCAACGCGTTGCTCGGACTGGGCCTCTCCGAGCGGCGCCTGGTCGAGGCGGCACTGGAGGCGGAATCCCACGTTGCCGGCCGGCACCTCGACAACATCCTCCCTTCGCTGATCGGCGGAATCGTGCTGATTCGCGACGCCGCCAGCTTCGACTACGTCCGGATCGAGGCGCCGCGGAGTCTCCGGGTGGTATTGGCGCAGCCGGACCAGCGGCTTCGGACCGCCGAGGGCCGTGCCGTCCTGCCGCAGGACCTGCCCCTCGAGGTTGCCTTGTACCAGGCGGCACAGGTGGCGGCCATGGTGCTCGCCTTCACCACCAACGACCTGCCGCTCCTCCGCCGGGCCCTGGACGACCGGATTGCCGAGCCGGCCCGGGCACCGCTCCTCCCGGGGTTCAGCGCCGCCAAGCGGGCGGCGCTCGAGGCAGGGGCGTTGGGCTGTTCCATTTCCGGCAGCGGCCCGACTGCGTTTGCCTTTGCCGGCGACCAGGCGGACGCGCTGGAGATTGCCGCCGCGATGCGGGCCGCCTATGAGGCGGAGGGAGTCGCCTGCACCACCCGGATCAGCGAGGTGAGTGGCGAAGGCGCGCGAGTGGTCGAGGAGGACTGATGGCCACCTGGCAGGTGTGTGCCGCCTGCGGCCAGCGGCTGGGCGAGCTGGACCCGGCCACTCGCTGCGCCTGCGGCGGCCTGCTGGAGGTCCGGCACGACCGCCCCATCGAGGACGGCGTCTCCCTCCGGCGGCTGTTCGAGGAGCGCTGGGGCCAACATGACGATCTCAACCTCTCCGGGGTCTGGCGTTACCGGGAGCTGGTGCTGCCGACCGCGGCCGAGCAGGCGGTGATTCACCCGGAGGGGAACACCCCCCTGCTGCGGCGCAACTCGGTGGCCGAGTGGGCCGGGATTCCCGGACTCAGGCTCAAGCACGAGGGCCACAACCCGACTGGCTCGTTCAAGGACCGGGGGATGACGGTGGCGGTGACCCAGGCGCGCCGGATCGACGCCACCGCGGTGGCCTGCGCCTCGACCGGCAACACCTCCGCCTCGCTCGCCGCTTATGCGGCCCACGCCGGACTCACCGCCCTGGTGTTCGTGCCGGCGGGCCAGGTGGCGCTCGGCAAGCTGTCCCAGTCGCTCGCCTATGGAGCCCGCACCCTGCTGGTACGGGGTGACTTCGACGCCTGTCTCCGGCTGGTGCAGGAGGCCTCGGTCAAACTCGGGGTCTACCTGGTCAACTCGATCAATCCGTTCCGGCTGGAGGGACAGAAGACCATCGTGCTGGAGCTGCTGCACCAGCTCTCCTGGGAGTCACCCGACTGGATCGTGCTGCCGGCGGGAAACCTCGGCAACACCGCCGCCTTCGGAAAGGCGTTGCGGGAAGCCCACGAATGGGGGCTGATCGACCGGGTGCCAAGGCTGGCGGCGGTGCAGGCGGCGGGAGCGGGGCCGTTCGCTGCGGCCTTCGCCGAGCAGTTCGCCCGCCGGCTCACCGTCAAGGCGGAGACGATCGCCACTGCGATCAAGATCGGAGATCCGGCCTCGTGGGATCGCGCCGTGCGGTCCATCCGGGAAACCGCCGGCGTGGTCACCGCGGTGAGCGACGCGGAGATCCTGGAGGCCAAGGCCGTCATCGACGCTGCCGGGGTGGGGTGCGAGCCAGCCAGCGCGGCCAGCGTGGCGGGAGCCCGCCAGCTTACCGCCGCCGGCGTGATCCGTCGGGACGACCGGGTGGTAGCGGTGCTGACCGGTCATGTGCTCAAGGATCCGGGCGCCCTGATCACCTACCACCAGGACACCGAGCCGCCGCCGGGACGCGCCAACCGGCCGGTGGAGATCGAGCCGGACTTGAGAGAGGTGGAGCGGGTGCTACGAGCCGTGAGCCGTTAGCCGTCAGCCGTCAGCAATGGAGCGAAGAAACGACCCTCCTGGCACAGGCCAGCGAGGGTCGTCTTGAAAGCAGCTGAAGGCTGATGGCTCACGGCTGACGGCTCAGATCCGCCCCCGATCACGCCTCCGCTCCCGGCGGTCCTGCCGCAGGTCACGGTGGTCGCGCCTGAAATCGCGGCCGTCGCGGCGCACCTCCCGCCGCTCGTGGCGCACGCCTCGCCGGTCGCCTTCGCGCCGCTCCCGGCGGAGCTCGTGGCGGTCGGAGCGGGCGTCGCGGCGATCGCCGCGGATGTCACGATGATCGCGCCGCAGTTCCCGGCGGTCATGTCGCAATTCCCGCCGGCCGGGATCATGGCCGAACGGCTGCTGGGCAATGGCGGGAGCCGCCGCGAGGCCGCCCAGCAGGACGAGGGTACCGAGTACGAGACGAAGCCGCATGGCCTGATCCTCAGGTGAAGGTTCACCCTGTTGGACGGAGACCAGCGGCTTCGGTTAAGCCGGTGACGCGGATCACGTCCCTGCTGCCCGGTCGATCGCGCCCTTAAGTCCGTCGTAGGCCTTGGGATCGATCTCCTGAAACGGGTCGGCGACATAGGCAATCTTCCCGTCCGGCCCGACCACGAACAGGGTGCGGTTGTCCAGCTTGTACTTGGGTTCCCAGGCCCCATAGAGCTTGCCCACCTTGCCACCCGTATCGCTCAGGAAGCGGAACGGGTACTGCTTGTCCTGGGCCCAGGAGGCGAGGGCAGTATCGGCATCCACGCTCACGGCGAGGAGCACCACCTTGCTGCCATTGCGAAAGAGCGTCGCGTACTGATCACGGTACGCGTCCATTTGGATGGTTCAGCCCTTGGTCCGTGCCTTGTAGAAGAAGGCGATGACGACCGTCTGGTCGCGAAAGTCGCTGAGCCGCACCGGGGCGTTCTCGACCCCGTCCCTGGTGGCGCCGGTGAGAGTGAAGTCCGGCGCCACCGTCCCGACGGCCAGCGGGATGGTGTCCTGGGCCGCCAGGGCTGCGGGAGCGGCCAGGGCCATGGTCAACGCGATGACAGCTGTTTTCATGCAGTCTCCTCATTGGTGTTGGCTGATGGCCCTTTATCGGGGCGCCGCACAGCTGTGCGGCGCGACATCACTGGGCCATCACTCGCCAGATGGTTCCGCTGTTCTCTCCGGAAATGTACAGCGATCCGTCGGGACCGATAGCCACGCCCGAGGCCCTGAGACTGGTCTCTCCCGCCGAGCCGGTCGCGAAACGCTCGTGGGTCCCGGCGGGGCGGTTGCCCGCAAACGGCACGAACTCGACCCGGTACCCTGCCTGAGGCAGGGGTGCCCGGTTCCACGACCCCCGGAAGGCCACGAACGCCCCGCCGCGATACCGCTCGGGAAACTGTTTCCCGCTGGCAAAGGCGATGGCCATCGGCGCCCAGTGACCGGGAAAGCCGAGAAGCGGCGCCTTCTTCTCGCTGCAGCGGCCGACCTTGCGTCCGTCACCGCCGTACTCCGGGGCCAGCACCCTGGTGCCCTGCTGCCAGTCGAAATAGCAGTACGGCCAGCCGAAGTCGTCACCCGGCTCCACCTGCAGGAACTCCTCCGCGGGCAGCTCGGCGTTCTGGGTGTCGCTGAAGCCCCAGTCCGCGCCCAGCTGGTCCCGGCCGTGGGGCGCCGCGAACAGCTTGCCGGTGCCCGGCTGCACCGCGATCGCTTCCGCGTTGCGGAGTCCAGTCGCGAACCGCTTGCCGTCCGACTGGCGCTGGTGCTGGCGCGCGGCGCTGAACTGCCACAGCCCGGCTCGTCGCTCCAGCTCGGCGCAGGGCTCCATCCCCGGGGAGCGGTAGCTGCGGTCCGACTGCTGGCAGCTGTTGGTCTCGGAGCCAATGTTGACGATGAGGGTGTCTCCCCCCAGGAGAGCCAGGGTCTTGGCGCTGTGGCCATTGGTGGGCAGACCTTCGACGATGACCTCGGCCTGACCCGACGGTTCAAGCGTCCCCGAGGGGAGCCGCCAGCGCACCACCTTGGAGTTGGAGGCAAACCACAGGTAGCCGTCGCGCCACACGATGCCGGTCCCGCCCTCACTGCCGAAGTGTCGTTGCTGGTCGGCGGTACCGTCACCGTCGCTGTCCCGCAGGGCGGCGACCCCCCCGTCACTCAGGGCCGCAAAGACGTCTCCCGCCGGCGAGACGGTAACTCCCCGCACATGGTCCAGGCCCTGGGCCACCACCACCGCGCAGAACCCCTCGGGGAGCAGGAGACCGCTGGTCCGGGTGCAGGTGGCTGGAGGCGGGGTCACGGGGAGCGCGGGGGAAGGGCGAAGGCCATTTCCCGAGGGGAACAGCACGGTGGTGGCCAGGAGCAGGGTCAGACTGGGACGCATGGGTATTGGCTCGGCTGAGGAGTTCGACGGGAACATAGCCCGGCCGCGCGGCGGGGCCCAGTCATGGGCCAGGGGCCGGTTTTCCGAGGGAAAATCCCGATTCTCAGAGGGAAAAACGCGATTTTCCCTCTTGCACTCGAGAGCCAACCCCTTAGTTTTGCTGTCGCACGGCGCGGCGGCTCGAGCGCCGGAACCAATCCCCTCAACGGAGGCACTCGATGGCCACCAAGAAGAAGGCGGCGAAGAAGGCGAGCAAGCGGAAGCCCAATGCAGCGTTCATGAAGCCGGTACAGCCCGATGCCAAGCTCTCCGAAGTCGTCGGCAACAAGGCGATTCCGCGCACCGAGCTGACCAAGAAGCTGTGGGCCTACATCAAGAAGAACGGCCTGCAGGACAAGAAGAACAAGCGGAATATCAACGCCGACGAGGCGCTGTTGGCCGTGTTCGGCGGCAAGAAGACCGTCTCCATGTTCGAGATGACCAAGCTGGTGAGCAAGCACGTCAAGTAGCGCGCGCACAGCTGTGCGCGCGTACGGCGGCGCTGCCTCGCCGCCACCGCGGTCTTTTCCAAGGGCGCTCCCGTCGGGGCGCCCTTCGCGTTTGCGTTGTGGGCGCCGCACAGCGGGGCGGCGCCCACAGCGCAAACCCCACCCCTACCACCCTAACCCGACCCCCATTCATATTCCCCGCCCTATGGCCGGCGAATACATCTTCACCATGCGCGACCTGCGAAAGGTCGTGCCCCCCTCGCGCGAGATCCTCAAGGGGATCTATCTCTCCTTCTACCCCGGCGCCAAGATCGGTGTGCTCGGCGCCAACGGCGCCGGCAAGTCCACCCTGCTCCGCATCATGGCGGGCGTCGACAAGGACTTTGTCGGCGAGGCGAAGGCCCTGGCGGGGACCAAGATCGGATTCCTGCCTCAGGAGCCGGCCCTGGATCCCGGCAAGGACGTACGCGGCAACGTGGAGGACGGGGTCCGCGAGCTGCGCAGGCTGCTGGACGACTTCAACGAGATCTCCGCGAAGTTCGCGGAGCCGATGAGCGACGACGAGATGAACAAGCTGCTCGAGAAGCAGGGGCGGCTGCAGGATCAGATCGATCACCAGGGGCTGTGGGAACTCGACCACAAGCTCGATCTCGCGATGGACGCGCTCCGGCTTCCGCCCGGTGATGCGGACGTGGCCACGCTCTCCGGCGGAGAGAAGCGCCGGGTGGCGCTGTGCCGGCTGCTGCTGGAGCAGCCCGACATGCTGCTGCTGGATGAGCCCACCAACCATCTCGATGCCGAGTCGGTGGCATGGCTGGAGAAGTACCTGGAGAGCTTTCCCGGTACGGTGGTGGCGATCACCCACGACCGCTATTTCCTGGACAACGTGGCGAAGTGGATTCTGGAACTGGACCGGGGGGCGGGCATCCCGTGGGAGGGGAACTACTCCTCCTGGCTGGAGCAGAAGCAGAAGCGGCTCGCCACCGAGGAGAAGCAGGCCTCGGCCCGGCAGAAGACCCTGCAGCGCGAGCTGGAGTGGGTGCGCATGGCACCCAAGGCGCGGCACGCCAAGAGCAAGGCCCGGATCCAGCGGTTCGAGGAGCTGCGAGCCGAGAGCGAGAAGCAGACCGAGGGCAGCGCCGAAATCATCATCCCGGTCCCCGAGCGCCTGGGCGACCAGGTCGTGGTCGCCAAGGACCTGGCCAAGGGGTTCGGTGACCGGCTCCTGTTCGAGCAGCTCAACTTTGCGCTTCCGCGGGGCGGGATCGTGGGCATCATCGGGCCCAACGGCGCGGGCAAGACCACCCTGTTCCGCATGATCACCGGTAGCGAGAAGCCGGACGCCGGCGTGCTCACCGTGGGAACGACGGTCAAAATCGCCTACGTGGATCAGAGCCGCGAATCACTCGACGGAAGCCGGAGCGTGTACGAGGAGATCTCCGGCGGGCAGGACGAGCTGCTGTTCGGCACTCGCAAGGTGAACGCCCGAGCCTACTGCGCCGGATTCAACTTCCGTGGCTCCGATCAGCAGAAGAAGGTGAAGGACCTCTCCGGCGGCGAGCGCAACCGGGTGCACCTGGCCAAGCTGCTCAAGAGCGGCGGCAACCTGCTGCTGCTGGACGAGCCCACCAACGACCTGGACGTCGACACCCTGCGGGCCCTGGAGGACGCGCTGCTCTCCTTCGCCGGCTGCGCGGTGGTGATCAGCCACGACCGCTGGTTCCTCGACCGCATCGCGACCCACATCCTGGCCTTCGAGGGCGACAGCGAGGTCGTCTGGTACGAAGGCAACTATCAGGAATACGCCGCCGAATTCAAGAAGCGGAAGGGGGTCGACGCGAACCAGCCGCATCGGATCAAGTACAAGCCGTTGCACCGATAGTTCAGAGTTCAGAGTTCAGAGTTCAAGAGTTTAGAGTTCCTCCGGGAAGCCTCGCAGCCCAGGGACTCGGAACTTGGAACTCTGAACTGCTTCCCCGTCCCCCCGGAACCGGCTACCTTCCCCCGGGCCAGCCGCCCCCCACCGATCACCCGGATTCATGGCTCATTCCCGAGTGCGCATTCCGTACCTTCCACCCCGGATCGAAGGTCTCGCCATGCTGGCCACCAATCTCTGGTGGAGCTGGCAACTGGACGCCCGGCTGGTCTTCCGACGAATCGATGAGCCGCTCTGGCACCTGACCAAGCACAACCCGCTCGAGCTGCTGCGCCGGGTCGATCCCGCCAGGCTGGCCGCATGCGCCAGCGACCCGGGGTTCCTGGCCCTGTATGAGCGGGTGCTCGACGCCTTTCACCGCGCCCTCACCTCCCGGAACACCTGGTATCAGGAACGCCATCCCAATCTCACCCGGCCGGTGGCCTACTTCTGCGCCGAGTTCGGACTGCACAACTCGGTGCCGATCTACTCGGGCGGCCTCGGAATCCTGGCCGGCGACCACCTGAAGAGCGCCTCGGACCTCGGCGTGCCGCTGGTGGGGGTCGGGCTGTTCTACACCAAGGGATACTTCGATCAGCGGCTGCGGATCGACGGGTGGCAGGAGGACAGCGATGTCCGATTCGAGATCGAGTCCACC
This sequence comes from Gemmatimonadota bacterium, assembly GCA_041499215.1. Taxonomy (GTDB): domain Bacteria; phylum Gemmatimonadota; class Gemmatimonadetes; order Gemmatimonadales; family GWC2-71-9; genus JADJOM01. The sequence goes on from JBGQJV010000017.1 coordinate 25,768, forward strand.
CCGCTCGACCAGGTGACCGGCTCCTCGGGTGACCCGTTCCTCGCCGTGGTGCAGACCTTCGGACGGCCGGTGCACGTGGGTGCCTGGCGCATGCAGGTCGGCCGGGTACCGGTCTACCTGCTCGACACCAATCTGGAGGAGAACGACCCGGCCGACCGCGAACTGTCGGCCAAGCTCTACGCCGGGGGACCCGCCATGCGGCTCCGGCAGGAGTGGATCCTGGGCGTGGGCGGTGTCCGAGTCCTGCGGGCGGTGGGACTCGATCCCGCGGCGTGGCACGCCAACGAAGGCCACGCCGCCTTCATGCTGGTGGAGCGGCTCCGCGAGCTGGTGGCGGGAGGAATGCCGTTCGCCAGGGCCACGGAGGAGGTGCGGGCCCGCAGCGTTTTCACCACCCACACCCCGGTCCCGGCCGGGCACGACCGGTTCAGCCGCGAGCAGGTGCTGGCCTGCGCCGATCCGCTCTGGACCGAACTGGGCATCACCTCCGAGGAGTTCCTGGCCATCGGGCGGCAGCCGGATGATGACCTGTTCCACATGACCACGACGGCGCTCCGGCTCTCGGGCCGGGTGAACGGCGTGGCGCGGAAGCACGGCGAGGTGTCGCGGGAGCTGTGGCACCAATTGTGGCCCCAGCTCAAAGTGGAAGATGTGCCGATCGGCCACGTGACCAACGGGGTGCACCTGCCCACCTGGATGTCGAGCCGGATGCTCCGGCTGCTCGACCGCCACCTGGGCGAAGGCTGGACCGAGCGGCTGGATCAGCCCGGGTTCTGGGACGCGGTGCTGACCCTCGACGACAGCGAGCTGTGGCACCTGCACCTGGAAATGAAGCGTGGCCTGCTGACCTACGTCCGGGAGGAGGCCCGTCGGCGGTGGGCCGAGCGGTGGAAGGAGGCGGCCCACGTCGTGGGCGCCGGCACCCTCATCAGCCCGGATGCGCTGATCATCGGGTTCGCGCGGCGCTTCGCCACCTACAAGCGGGCGGCCCTGCTGTTCAGCGACTTCGACCGGCTGCACGACCTGCTGGTCAACCCCTGGCGCCCGGTGCAGATCATCTTCGCCGGCAAGGCCCATCCGGAGGACGGTCCCGGGAAGGAAGTGCTGCAGCAGGTGTACGCCTTCACCCGCGACCCGAGACTGCAGGGCCGGGTGGCGTTCATCGAGGACTACGAGATCCACCTGGCTCACCGGCTGGTGCAGGGCGTGGATCTCTGGCTCAACCTGCCCCGGGTTCCGCTCGAGGCGTGCGGCACCAGCGGCATGAAGGCCGGTCTCAACGCGGTCCCCCAGCTCAGCACCCTGGACGGCTGGTGGGCGGAGGGCTACATGGGGCAGAACGGCTGGGCCATCCCGCTGGCTCAGCCGGGCGAGGACGCCGACCAGTCGGACGGCGACCACCTGTTCGACCTGCTGGAACAGGAGGTCGTGCCGCTCTACTACAAGCGCGACGCCCGCGGCCTGCCGATGGATTGGCTCCAGCGGATGAAGCAGGCGCTGCGGATTTCCGGCGAGCGATTCACTGCCCGCCGGATGGTGCAGGACTACGCCGACCACTACTACGCCCCGGCCAGCCGGGGAGAAGCGCCGCCCAGTGTCCCCCCGGCCTGATTCCCGCGTATCGGGCGAGTATTCCGCTCCGGAGTCCGGCGTGGGCGGCGTTGAGGGCAATGCCGTCGGCGTGGTACATCTGGCGGCCGAGTATGGCTGGCTGGCCCGCACCGGCGGGCTGGCCGAAGCGGTCTCGGGCATTGCCTCCACCCAGGCGGCCCAGGGCATTCCCGCGGCGGTGATCATCCCGCTGCACCGCTCGGTGCGCAGCGCAGCACCGGCGCTCGAGCGGGTCATGGGTCCGTTCCAGGTTCAAGTGGGGCCCCGGGTGGAAGAGGCGCGCCTGTTCCGGATACCTGCGGACCCGGGGAAGCCCAGGGTGTACTGCCTGGAGCACCCCTACTTCGACCGGGCAGGCCTGTACGGCGAATCGGGAATGGACTATCCCGACAACCTGCAGCGCTGGGCCTTCTTCTGCCGGGCTGCCCTGGAAGTGCTCCCCCGGGTCACCCGCTCACCCTGTATCCTGCACTGCCACGACTGGCACACCGCGCTGGCACCGGTGTACCTGCGCACCCATCATCGTAACCAGCCCTTCGCGGACGGCATCCGGACCGTCCTTACGGTGCACAACGCCGGGTTCCAGGGTCACTTCCCGGCGGACGGCATGGTGGAGATCGGGTTGCCGTGGGAGCTGTACACCTGGCATTACCTGGAGTGGCACGACAAGCTGAATCTGCTCAAGGGCGGCCTCAAGTTCGCCGACGCGGCGACCACGGTGAGCCCGACGCACGCGCACGAGCTGCGCACGCCGGTGGGCGGGTTCGGGCTGCACGACGTCTTCCTCTGGCTCGGCGACCGCTTCAGCGGTATCGTGAACGGAATCGACATGGAGGAGTGGAATCCGGCCAGTGATCCGCACATCACCTCCAATTATTCGATCACCGACCTGACCGGCAAGGGCCGCTGCAAGGCCGCGCTGCAGCGGAGCTTCGGGCTGCCGCAGCGGCGCCGCATCCCGCTGTTCGCCATGACCGCCCGGATGACCCACCAGAAGGGACTCGAGCTGATCACCGGCGAGTACACCCTGTTCATGCTCGAGGCCCAGTTCATCTTCCTGGGCACCGGCGAGGCCAAGTACGAGGCCATGCTCAAGATGTACGAGGCTCGCTGGCCCGAGCGCATCAGCGTGCATCTCGGCTTCTCCGAGCGGCTGGAGCACCGGCTCATGGCGGGCGCCGACATCTATCTCATGCCGTCGCTGTACGAGCCGTGCGGACTGGCCCAGCTCCGGGCCGAGCGCTACGGTGCGGTGCCGGTCGCGCGGCGGGTCGGCGGGCTGGCGGACACCATCGAGGACGGGGTCACCGGGTTCCTGTTCGACGAGTACAGCTCCGAGGACCTGCTCCGGGTTTCCCGCCATGTGATGGACCGCTACCACGAGCCGCCGGCATGGGAGTCGATGATGCGCAACGCCATGGCGAAGGATTTCAGCTGGGCCCGCTCGGCCGAGAGGTATCAAGCGATCTACCGCCGGGTCCTCGGCGGCCCGCCGGTGGCCTGAGGAGCGATCATGGACTTCGTGCTCGCGCTGCACAGCCACCTGCCCTATGTCCTCAACCATGGCCGCTGGCCCCATGGCAGCGACTGGATCTGCGAGGCGGCGATCGACACCTACCTGCCGCTCCTGGCCCAGCTCGACCGGCTGGAACAGGAGCGGATCGCCGCCCCGCTGACCATCGGAATCACGCCGATCCTGGCCAACCAGCTCTCCAGCCCGGTGTTCCGGGACGAGCAGGAAGCCTACTTCGCCCAGCGGCTCGCCACCTGCACGGAGGCCGCGGAATCGCTCACCGCGACCGGCGACATCCACCTGTTGCCCCTGGCCCGGTTCTGGGAGCAGCACCTGCTCGACCTGCGGGGCCTGTTCCGCCAGCTCAACGGCGACCTGGCAGCGGCCTTCCGCCGGCATGAGGAGCAGGGCAGGATCGAGCTGATTTCCTGCGCCGCCACTCACGGATTCCTCCCGCTCCTCTCCCGGGACGAGAGTATCCGGCTCCAGCTCGGCCTGGGCCGGGTGGAGCACCACCGCATCTTCGGCCGGGATCCGGAAGGGCTGTGGCTCCCGGAATGCGCGTACCGCCCGCGCGGATCGTGGCGCCCCCTGGACGGTGGCCCGCGCATCGCCGACCGGGCCGGGATCGAGGAGTTCGTGGCCCAGGCGGGATTCCGCTACTTCTTCGTCGACAGTCACCTCGCCGCGGCGGGCCATGCCTTCCGGCTCTACGGCGCCGCGGGTGGTCCGACGGAAGAGGGCGAGGTCGCCAACTCGCCCTACCGGGCGTACCGGGTGGCCGGTGACGCCGGCCCCAGCCCGGTGAGCGCCTTCGTGCGCGACCCGGTAGCCTCCCGGCAAGTCTGGAGCCGGCAGGAGGGCTACCCGGGCGACGAGTGGTACCTCGAGTTCCACAAGATCCGCTGGCCCGGAGGGCTCAAGTACTGGCGGGTGAGCGCGCCGGGCTCGGACCTGGGGGAGAAGCGACCTTACGATCCGGCGCTCGCGCGGGAACGCGCCGGCTCCCACGCCCGGCATTTTGTCAGTCTGCTTAACCGGATCGCTGCCGTGCAGGGCGAAAGCCGCGGCACGGGCGGAACAGTCGGGGACCTGACTGCCGGCCTTCCCGCCTCGTCCGTCATCAGCGTCCCCTTCGACACGGAGCTGTTCGGTCACTGGTGGTTCGAAGGGGTGGACTTCCTCAGTCAGGTCTATCGCGAGCTCGGGCGGCAGTCGGCCGTGGTACCGGTCACGGCCCGGGAACATCTGCGCCACTCGTCGGCGGACCGCGCCGTGCATCTGACCACCGGCTCGTGGGGAGCGAACGGCGACTTCAGCATGTGGCTCAACCCCGGCACCGACTGGACCTGGCCCAGGCTGTGGGCCATCGAGGCCACTTTCTGGGATGCCGCTCCCGGCGCCTTACGGGTCCCGGGCCAGCAGCTGATCCTCGCCCAGGCCGCCCGCGAGATGCTCCTCGCGATGGCGTCGGACTGGCAGTTCATCATTTCCACCGGCGCAGTCACCGACTACGCGGTGAAGCGCTTCACGGAGCATTGCGCCGACGCCGAGTTCCTGATCTCCGCCCTGGCCCCCGGAGCCAATCATCTCGCCGCGGCCCAGAATCGCGCGGCCGAGCTGTGGCAGCGGGATCATGTGTTCCCGGAGATTCTCCCGTCGGTGAGAGCCGCGCTGCAAGGGCAGTGAGCCGTGAGCCGTGAGCCATTGGCCATTAGCGGTGAGTCGTGGGTCCGCGGCTTTGCCTCGTCGCCGCGTCGCCTTTCCCCTGTCACCTGACGCCTGACACCTGACGCCCCTGCCCGCCCCCATCCCCCGCTCCATCGTCATCCACGGCCACTTCTACCAGCCGCCGCGGGAACAGCCCTGGCTGGATGAGGTGGAGGCCGAGCCTTCGGCCGCGCCGAGCCACGACTGGAACGAGCGGATCGAACAGGAGTGTTACCGCGCGGTCGCGGCGGCGCGGCTGCCGGGAGCGGGCGGGCGGATTGCCCGCATCGTCAACGGCTACGAGTCGATCAGCTTCAACTTCGGCTCCACGCTGCTCGAGTGGCTGGAGCACTCGGCCCCCAGCACCTACCAGGCGCTGCTCGACGCCGACCGGGCGAGCGCCGCCCGCCTCGGCCACGGTAACGCGGTGGCGATGCCCTACCACCATGCCATCCTTCCGCTCTCGAGCCACCGCGAGAAGGTCACCGAGGTGCGCTGGGGTATCGCCGACTTCCGCCGCCGTTTCGGCCGTGAGCCGGAGGGGATGTGGCTGCCCGAGACTGCGGTCGACGAGGAAACCCTCGATGTCCTGGCGCGGTCGGGCATCCGGTTCACCATCCTGGCCCCGCACCAGGTGGAGGAGCCGGCTCCGCGCGGCCTCCCCGGGCTGGTGGCCACCAGCCCGGGCCACTCGATCGTGGTCTTCGTCTACGACGGCCCCATCTCCCACGATGTCGCCTTCGGCCCGCTGGTCCGCGACGCGGTCGCCTGGTCGGAGCGACTGCTGGCCACTGCCCCCGGAGAGCCCCCTCCGGCGCTGGTCTCGGTCGCCACCGATGGCGAGACCTACGGCCATCACCACGCGTTCGGCGAGATGGCGCTGGCCCATACCATCGAGCGGCTGCGCCGGTTGCCAGGCGTCACGATCGACAACTTCGCCGCGTTTCTGGCGCGACACCCTGCGACTCACCCGGTCCGGCTGGTGGCGCCCAGCTCGTGGAGCTGTCCCCATGGCGTCGAGCGGTGGCGGAGCGATTGCGGCTGCAAGATGGCCCCCGAGCAGCCCAGCCAGCAGCGCTGGCGCGCGCCGCTCCGCGAGGCGCTCGCCTGGGTCACCTCGGAATGTCACGCCTTGTTCGACCGCGAAGCCCCGCAGGTCCTGCGAGATGCCGAGGCGGCGCTGGTCGGCTACGGCAGCGTCATCGGGGCGGGAGCGGAGACGGTCCGGCAGTACGGTATTGCCGCCGCCCGCGAAGGCATGGGCCCCGAGGGTCTGGTCCGCGCGTGCGAACTGCTGGAGATGGAGCGGGGAGCGCTTCGCAGCCTCACCTCCTGTGCCTGGTTCTTCGACGACATCGGCGGCATCGAGGCGCTGCAGGTCCTGCGGTACGCCGCCTGGGCCATCGAGCTGACGGAGGGCTCGGCCGACCGGATCGAGCAGGGATTGGTCGAGCGGCTGGCGCCGGCCGAGAGCAACGTGCGGACCCTGGGGAGCGGCAAGGAGATCTACCTGCAGCACGCCCGACCGCACCTGCCGCCGCCGGCGCGGGTCGCCGCCGGACTGGGCGTGGCACGGGCCCTCGCCCCGGAGGCCGCCACCAGTGCCGCCTGGCAGCTCGCCGGCCCGGACGACGGCGCCGTGCTCACCAACCGCCGCACCGGCCGGACCCACAGGATCTCCCTGGCGGTGGAACGGGAGGACCTGGATCTCCGGGTCACCGCCACGTCGTCGCCGCTGCCCGGCGGAGTGACGCTCGCCCTCGGTGATCTGCCGGAACGGCAACGCACCGCCATCGCCGGAGTCCTGCGGGGCGAGGTGCTGGCCCGACTGCTGCAGCCGGCCGAGCGGCTGGCGCTGGACCAGGGCGAGGAACTGAGGCCGATCCTGCGCCGCTCCCTGGTGCGGCAGGTGCAGCGTCTGTCACAGGACCACGGGGCGGAAAGCCGGCACGCGGTGGTGGAGCTGCTGAGTCTGTTGGACGGAATGGGCCAGGCGGTGCCGTTCGAGGCACAGACCCAGTTCTACCGGGTCTGGCATGCGGGGAGCGCGGACGACCCGGCGATGGCGGAACTGGCGCGGCGAATGGGGTTCGATACGGGGCGGTGAATGGCGGGAGGGCGGGAGGACCGATCCACCCACGGCCGTATCGTCCCGAGAGCCCGCTCCGAGCGCATGGAAAGGGAGCGACGGGACCACGCCCCATACCCTGCCACCTTCTTCCCGCCGCTCCCGCCTTACCGCCCTCTAAACCGCCGCGCGTGCGACACAAACTCGTGAAACAGGTGCCGGGTGTGGGGATCGGTCATCTCGAAGACCTCGGGATGCCATTGCACTCCGACCATGAAATGATCGGTGTCGCGTTCTACCCCC
>JBGQJV010000018.1:0-32751 GCA_041499215.1 Gemmatimonadota bacterium
CCATGAACCTCCGGGCGATGAACATGCTCTATGAGAGCATCGTCAAGCGCGGCTCCCTGATGGTGGTCCCGTCGGGGCTGGCCGATTCGCTGAATGTCCCGTCACTCATGGGCCTGATGGGCGGCGCCGGACTCGTGCCGCATGGTGAGGCTGGGGAAGCGCCGTTCAGGCTCGGCCCCGAGTCCGGCGGAACGGGCAAGGAGATCAAGCCGGCCGTTGCGGCAGCCCCGCCGAAGGGAGCGTAAGCCCGGAGGCCGGCGCGCGGAAGCGACCTAGTGAGGGCGGCTGGGCCGCATCGGTCCGATCGTCCCCGGCGGCAGGGCCTACGGCGAGGGGGCGAGTCTCGCTGGCTCGCCCCCCCCGCGCAATCGGTCCCCAGGACGTCCTCAAGGGTTGCACAGCAGAGAGGGGGTGAGTCTCATTGGCCGAGGCTCACCCCCTGTCTGCGTCACACCCGCCGTCAACCTCAGGGGATGTCCCTACCGTGACACGCCGCGCAGGTCTGCGGGTTGCGCCGTTTCAGCCGCTCGGCGTCGAAGCCGGGTCCGTGCGGGTTGAAGCGCCGGGTCTGAGCCGAGTGGCAGAAGAGGCAGTCCCGCTCGGAATGGCAGGCAATGCAGCTCTCGATGTTCTGGCGTGCGGCCGTTCCATGGCTCAGGAGAAACGCCCCGTTCACATCGTGGTACCCCTGTACCAACCGCCCGGCCGACCGGAGCCCCGCCTGCTGGTGGCAGGTCGTGCAGAAGGCGGCCTGGTTGTGGCAGGTGGCGCAGTCGGTCTGCCGGTTGTAGGCGGCGGAAGGGTGCCGGGTAAGGAACCCCGCCGGGTGGTAGTTGCCACTGCCGCCGGGGTTCGGACGATGACAGTCCAGGCACTCCACCCGGGCGTGGCAGGCGTTGCAGGTGCCCGGGGAGGAGCTGGCGCGCGGGCCATGCTGGTCGGCCCACCCGACGGTGTGGTAGCCCGGCTTCTTCCGTTCGATCCGTGCGCCGATTCCCCGGCCGGGACCGCTGTCGGGCAGGGCAAGGACGATTGTCGGCCGGGTCCGGTGGCACGCAATACAGCTTTGCTGCGTGTGACAGAATGCGCATCTCGCGGGGTCCTTCTTGGCCTTGCCGCCATGCTGCGAGATGAACCGCGAGTCCTCGTGGGACGCCGGTGCTTTGAGTTCCGCCTTGATCGCCAGCGACCGGGGATCAGGCGCGAGTGCCTGGATGGCCTTCACCTCCGGGGCGTTCACATGGCACTGGGTGCAGAAGTCGCGCGCGTGGCAGACCACGCAGCTCTGGTTCCCCTGCTTGGCCTGCTCCCCATGGCCCTTGGACGAGGGGAAACCCGCGTCGTCGTGCGATGCGGGCTTCTCGAACTTGGCCACCCGCGCCTCCGGCAGCTCCTTGGCCTCCACCAGGGGGAAATGGCACTTGCCGCAGGCGGTGTCGGGTGCCGAGAAATGCGCGACCTTGACACCGTGGCAGGTCAGACATTGGCCGGGGATAGTGCGACGGACAGTGAGCCACGCCGCGCCGGAGGGGGTATGGCAATCGCTGCAGACGACGGCGGAATCGGCGGGGAGCTTCTTGCCGGAATCCCGCACATGCTTGGCATGGGTGTAGCGGAGATTCGACGGGTGCGCGGGCGGCGCAGACCAGTCCACCTTCTTCTCCACCGTCCCGTCGTGGCAGCTGGCGCAGGATTCGGCGCTCGGGTACACCGGCTCGCCCTCCTGCACTATCCCCTGGTGGCACGTCACGCACTCGGGAAACACCTTGTGGTGTTTCTCATGGTCGAACACATCCCGGTCCCGGTGAAGCGCGGCGCCGCCGAAGGCGCCCAGCAGAATCACCAGGCCGAAGGCGAATGGGATGCGCGGGAGGCTCATCGCCGGCCCTCGCGGCCTACCGCCGGCGGAAGCGGCATCCGGTCAGCACTGGAGCCGAAGAGCCACGAGAGCGTTGCCCGGAGCCGGGTCTGCGACCAGTCGATTGTGGACGCGTCGCCCCTGCGGCGGTTCTCGTCATAGCGGATGGCGCCTACGCCCAGTCGCAGATGGTCCGTGGCCCGCAGGTCCATGGAAAGCCCATACCAGGTCAGCGCCGGATCCTCGAGCCTGAGCTCGAGCGGCCGGACCAGGTGGCCCCCTTCCGCGGTGAGTGTCAAGCGGCTGACGGGCCGGACGCTGACCGCTCCCTCTCCACCCTGAGAGGCCGAGCCCGGACCGAATTCCGCCTGGTATCCGCCGTCGAGCGAGATCGCCGGGGAGATGTTGTAGCTGGCGCCCGCATTCCAGCGCCACCCCTTGGTCTCGTCATTCGCCAGCGGGGTCTCTGTCTCCGTATTCGAATACCAGTAGCGTTCTCCGCCGCCGCGGAGCGTGAGTCCATGGACCGGGGAAAGCCAGAGCGACCCGTTCAGGGCCTTGTACGGCACCGGGCTGAAGACTCCCCACAGGGTCCAGAGGTCGAAGTACGGCCGGTAACGCCGGACCCCCACTGCGGCTCCGAACCGGGTCTCGCTGTGCCGAAGCGTCAAGTCCCCGCTGCCCCACCAGCCACGACCGAGATCGTAGTCCGCGCCACCCGTCAGGCTCCACCCGGACAGGGGCCGGAGGTTTGCCGAGAGGGCCATCCGCTCCGACACGAAGTTGCGGGTGTCCCGGTCGATCTCTCGCTCATAATCGAATCGCGCATCACCGAAGCTGCCCTGCCACTCGAGGGCCCCTCCGGCCAGGTATTGCCTGAGCCTGGGCTGGAAGTCGTCCAGCGGGTTGAGGGCGTCACTGGTCACTGGCAGGGCGACCGCTCGCGCCAGCCCGAAGCCGGCGTAGCCGATGGCAGTCAGTCCCAGCGAAGGCAGGCGATATGCCAGGCGGCCACCATCGTAGCCGTAATAGCCGAGTCGCCCGCGCTCGACCTGGCGTCCCAGACGTCCGGTGACCCGTTCGGAGGCGTACTCCGCGTATCCCTCCAGCAACTGCACGGCGGGATCGGTTCCCGGCCACACATCCGAGGCCCCCAGGTCGATACCGAGCCGGGCATTGGCGTGCAGGCTCAGACCACGGAGGCCGAACCCCCAGGCGCTGACGTCGGCACTGGTGACAAAGGGGCCCCCGCGCCGGGCCGCGCCGGCACGAAAGAAGTGGCAGACCGCCTGACCGGTGATACAGTTGGCGGCATAGCCATCCGGCGTCTCTGGGCCGCCGCTCGGGCCCGTCACCACCTGACTGGCGGGAATGCTGTCCTTCAGGATGCCCCGGTAAGTCGCCCCCTGTGCCCGGGCGTCCAGCCGGACCAGGAATTCCTGCGCCGACGCCGCGGCCGGGGCACCGATCAGCAGCACCACGCCCACTGCGAGAGTGCCCTTCATCCCGTGCTTCCCCGCTTGAGCAGCCGCGGCCGGTAGTCTTCGGGAGGGGCCCGCAGGTGACACAGGCTGCATTGCTTGGTCGGGTAGTGGTCCACTGCCGAGTCATGGCAGGCCAGGCAGAACGTCCGGGTCGGTACCAGCGGAGCGATGGCGGCGGTCGCGTGGCACGCGTCGCAGGCGACATGGACGCGGGCGGGCTTGGCATGGGTCTGCGTGATGGATGCGGTCTGATGGCACTCCGCGCAATGGCGCGCCGCCTCATGGTGCTTGTCATGGCAACCCTGGCAGGTCGCCGCGGAGTCCACCGGTGCCATGGTCACAGCCGTTCCGTGGCAGGCCGTGCAGGCAAGAGTGTCGTGGACCTCATGCCGGAAGGCCACCGTTCGTTCGCGCGGGGGCTTGCGCGCGGCCGCGATGCTGACCGGGACCGCAACGATCTCGGGAAGGCTGCCCTGCTCGTGGCACTTGGAACAGTCGCTCTTGGCCGGGTTCTCGTGGTGGCAGATCTGACAGCCACGGGGCGGTTCGAAGGTGAGCTTCGCGCCTGTCTTGCTCAAGTGGCAGGTCAGGCAGGCCAGCTTCTTGTGTCGGGGGTGTGGGAAGGTGTCGCTCGGCAGGGGTCGGAGGGCGTTGAGCGCCGGCCCGGGCCAGCCGTCACCAGGCGGGGCGTCGCCCTTGACCTTGCTGGGGCGTTCCGGCTCGACTGTCGGTGACTCCGGCGCCAGTGAGCTCTTGAGCGCCTTGAGAGTGTCGAACGGCAGCGGCGGACGGAGCACTCCGCCCGTGCGGGCGCGTATGGCCTCATGGCATCCGGCGCAGTCGCTGGCGTCCACCCGTGCTGCGTGCGGCGGGTGGCAGGTGAGGCACTTCTCACCCGAGCGTCTGTGCTGCACCCCGACGTGGAACGATTCCTTGCGCCAGTCGGCGTGGCACTTGGCCGAGGTGCAGGAGGCCTTGGCTTCCGCCGGGGTCTTCTGCCTGTGCGGGTCATGACACATCCCGCAGGTGCCTCTGTGTGGGTCCTTCGCGTCATCGAAGTCCGGCAGCCGCTCCCTCATCGCATGGCACTTGAAGCACTGCCTCAGGGCCGGGCGGAGCGTTCCCGCCGCCGAATCCCGGGTAGCAAGGAGCGGTACGGTGGCCGTGAAGATATGGCAGGCGGTGCAGTGGAAATCGCCCTGTGACGCCATCTTGCCCAGCACGATCTTGGTCTTGTCCGTCTCGTGACAGCCCTGCTGGCCACAGGTCTGGTTGATCGGCGGAAACCGGTGCGCCGTCCGGGCGTGGCAGGTGAGGCACTCCACCTTGCCCTTGAGGGAGGAAGAGTCGGATTCGAGGTGGGTCCGGTGTCCCGCGGTTGCCGCGATTGCCTGCCAGGTCTCCTTTCCGGCCCCCTGCACGTGGCATTGCTCGCAGATCTTCCGGGGGACCCTGGCGTGCTCGGGGATCTTCTCGTGCCGCAGGCCGGACATCCAGAAGATCAGCTTGACCGCTTCCTTCTTCGGATTGAGCGGGTGGCAAGTGTGGCAGCTCAGGGAATCGTGCTTGCCTTCCATCCGGGGCACCATGGTGTAGCTGCCGGTGTCCGGCTGGACCCAGATCTGGCCGCTCGGGACGAAGATGTGACAGCCGTTGCAGAACCGCTTGTCGGTCTCGACGAAGTGGTATCCGGCGTAGCCGACGCCCAGCGCCAGCACGACGAGGACCCCGACGCCGGCGAACATCGCGAACTTCACTTCCCGGCTGCGGGTTCGGAACCAGGTCAGGACCTCCTGCCGGCGCGGCCACAGCCAGCGCAGGATGAAGAAGGCGATGACCGCGGCCAGCAGCACGCCACCCCACATGACCCAGGGTGACTGCTGGAACAAGAACTGAATGATCGTGGTGATCCGGTCGCCGAAGAGCCTCTTGTCGACGAGCGAGTCCGTCGGATGGAGTTGGAGCAGTTGCGTGGAGTCGGCCGAGCGCGTCCCCGTGGCGCTGTCCTGGAGCGACAACGCCGCGGAGATCGGCTGGATCATGGGCAAGAAGCTGGCCCCGGCGAGCGGGACGCCACCGGGGCCAGCATTCAATCGGAACAAGAATACCCCTTCATTACCTGGAGCTTACCCGCGGCGCCTGGAACGGCACGCTGCCCGTCGCGCCCAGTGGGCCACTCATGATGGCTCGAACTGCCGCGGACGGGGCCGGGAACCACGGCTGCGACCCGTAGAGGGCGGTCAATTCCGCGATGTTCGCCCGCAGCATCGCCTCCGCGTAGAACGGGTTGTGTACGGTGTGCGACCTGTCGGTGTTCGAGCTGGGTGTGCCGTTCCCGCCAGGCATGAAGTTGCCGGTGGCGTCCTCGCCGAACGCCCGCACGTTCCACTCGGCCCCGTCGACCGGCGTGACCTGTCTGTCATTAGCGAACAGGGGCCCCAGGTAGATCACAGTGACCTTGGCCCCGGCTGCGCCGGCCTGCGCCAGAGCCGGAGAGATCTGCACGCCGGTGAGCGTGTTGGAGGCAGCCGTGACGGTGTTCTGAACGGTGTAGAGCGTCCCGTCACCGGCAATCTTGAAGGTGTTCGTCGGTGCCAGCTTGCCCGTCACCGTGGCGGTACCCGCGGTATTCAGGTCGATGGTGGTCGCGCCCGCGACCGCGGCGGTCTTCACCTGCAGGCTCAGGTTACTGACCGTCCCCCGCTGGCTGAACGTGTTCTTGTAAATCGCGGGGATGATCCCCCCGTCCAGGGTGTCGATCGAGCTAGTCGAGCTACCGGTACCGGTGCCCGAATTCACCCACAGCGCCGACGTCAGACTCTGGATCCGGCTGCGCGTGACCGAAAGCAGCCCGGCCACCGTGGCTTCGTCGCCGTGGCAACCCGAGGCTGCGCATGCCTTGAACGAGCGCTCCGCCGGGGTGTAGGCGCAGGTCCTGATCGTGTCCGTGGGCAGGCCATCCGGCCCGTAGCAGGGGATCGGGCGGAAGAGGTGGCCAGTGACGGTAACGGCCTGCCCGGCGTCGTTCGTGGTCGGGAAGCCGTACAGGTGACAGCCGCCGCAGAGCTTCGGGTTCTTGCCGAGCTGCCCGTGGCTCGATGGCTGGACCACGGTTGGGTCGAGGTACGTCAGGTTTTGATAACCCGCGGCGGCAAGCAGGACGGGCCCCTGCGGTGCGTGCGGGGAGTTGCTCCCGCTCTTGCCTTGCGGGTCCTCCTCCGCCCGGGTCGAGTCCATGGCAATGGGCACCGAGCGCCGATTATGGCACTTCATGCACAGCTGTTGACTCAGATCGGTCGACGAGAGCGGATACCGCAGCTGCCCCGGATTGGTGGCGTCGTGCGGGTCGTGGCAGACGGCGCAGGTGATTCCCTCGTTTACCGCATTCTGTTCCTTATAGGCGGACGTGACGCCCCAGGCCGCCAGTGCGCCCTGGCCCGAGTGGCATTGCAGACACAACGGCTCGGTGTTGTGGAGGCCCATTTTCGCGTGCAACGATTGCCGCCACTCCTCCCAGAACGGATGGTGCGTGTCCTGGTGGCACGCAGCGCAGGAGCCGGCCGCCAATTGGGCTGATGCGGGATTCTGGGTGGTGTCGACGTGAATGCTCGGCAGGGGCGCCGTACCACCGTCGGGGGTCTGCACATGGTTGAACCCCGGGCCGTGGCAGTTCTCGCATTGCACGTCCTGATACGCCCGGTCCGCTACCTTGAGGTAACCGGCAGGACCTGTCGCCGAATTGCCATTCTCGCTCACCGTGTGACAGCCGACGCAGCTACTCTTGTCAGCGGGCTGCGGCAGCGCTTGGAGGTCGGCCCAGGCCTGGGCGTGTTTAGTCTGCTCCCACCCAGCCTGGTGCTCGACGTGGCAGTTGCCGCAGTTGGTCTGCTGCGTGGAGGCGTCGAAGTAGCCGAGGAAGCCGGTGGCCGCATCGGGTGGAGGGGTGAACGGTGGGCGGTCTCTGAAGACCGTGTCGGTACACGCGGACAGCCAGACCAGCGCTGCCAGACCCACCAGCACGGCACCGAACCGAGAATTGAACGTCGAGTTGCGCATAGTCGCCCCGGGGAAATACGGAAGTAGAGCTACAGTACCCATTTCCGAATAATGCGCAATAACATTTTCGATGAAATCCCCTTCAAACTTCTGTGGTACTTGGTCTTAGATGCCGCTTGTGAAAGAATTCACTACACGGAGCTTGGATAGGGCGGCAGTTTCGTCCGGTTTCGCAAGGCAATGGTGAGAGAAGGCCTTCGAGTCTCTTCACGCTTCCCGGGTCCGCCTGTCGCACTCATCTGACGGGCTCTCGACCTTGGGGCAGGCCCTAGCGTGCTCTCCGTCGTGAGAGGTGCTTGAGCCGCAGATGCTCCTCCCGCTCGCGTTCCTCCAGCGTGCGGCGGACCGACCCCATTTGGCCCAGCAGGGAGGGCGCCACCCGCCGCTCCAGCGTGTGTACCTGACGGGAGGCCTGCGACAGCGCCTCCCCCAATCGACGGATGAGCATCTCGCGGGTGGCGGCGTCGAGCAGCAGCTCCGCCAGCCGCTCGAACTCGCCGGCCGCCGCGACCGCGGTCGGGCCGGCGCTGCCGGGAGCGGTCCCTCGGGCCCCCACGGTCCGGGTAAGCGACGGACGCCCAATGATGCTGGCCACGGGCACGCCCCAGATCTGCGCGGACCGGACCTCGACCCGCAGATCCCGCTCGGGCCAGGCGAGGGCGCGGAGTCCGGCGCGGCCATGGATCGCGAGCGCATCGAGCAGCCGGGCATAGCCGCGGCGGGAGCCGTCTTCGATCTGGCGCCGGGCGTCCGCCGCGGGGCGCGCCAGCTTGAAAAGCTCCGTGACCAGCGCTTCCCGCTTGCGGCGCAGCAGAGCCGCGCCCTTTTGCACCCGCTGCAGCCGCCGCTCGGCGCGGATCAGGTTGAGCCTGGTCGGGGCGAGCCGCTCGACGCTCACTTTGTCGCTCCACCGTTTCGGGTCGCCCAGCTCGCGTCCGACAGCCGGGTCAGGTCCTCGCGCGGCATGGTCTCCAGCAGCCGCCAGCCTTCCGCCAGGGTATCCGCCAGGGTCCGGCGATGGCCTTCCTGGCGCACGAACTCATCCTCGAACTGGCGGGCGAACTGGAGCGCCCGGCGGTCGGCCTCCGCCAGCCCCGCCTCACCCACGATCGAGGCCATCAGCCGGGCTTCGCGACCCCGGGTATAGACGGCGTACAGCTGGTCGGCCCATTCACGATGCTCTGGTACCGTCCGGCCTTTGCCGATGCCCGCATTCATCAGACGCGAGAGCGAGGGAAGCACGTCGATGGGCGGGAAGATCCCGCGGCGGTGCAGCTCCCGTGACAGGACTACCTGCCCCTCGGTGATGTAGCCGGTGAGATCGGGAATGGGGTGGGTGATGTCGTCATCGGGCATGGTGACGATCGGGATCTGGGTGACCGATCCCGGATGCCCCGCCACGATGCCGGCCCGCTCGTAGATGCTGGCCAGGTCGGTATACATATACCCCGGGTAGCCGCGCCGGCCGGGAATCTCCTCCCGGGCGGTGGCGATTTCGCGGAGGGCCTCGCAGTAGTGGGTCATGTCGGCGATCACGACCAGCACGTGCATCCCGGCCTCGAATCCGAGAAACTCCGCCTGGGCCAGGGCCACGCGCGGGGCGAGCAGCCGCTCGATGGTCGGATCCCGGGTCTCGTTGAGAAACAGGACGCTGCGCTCCGCGGCACCGCTCCGCTCGAATCGCTCGAGGAAGGCCTGTCGCTCCCGGGCGGTGATCCCGATGCCGACGAACACGACGGCAAACGGTTCGCCGTGGGGGGCGCGGGCGCCTTCGACGATGTCCGAGGCGAGCTCCAGTCCCGGCAGGCCGGGCCCGGAGAAGACCGGCAACTTCTGGCCGCGCACCAGAGTGTTCATCCCGTCGATGGCCGAGACCCCGGTTTCGATGAAGTCCGACGGGCGGGCGCGGCGCGCCGGGTTGAGCGGGGCGGCCCAGATGGGCCGGATGGCTTCGCCGATGGGGGC
Organism: Gemmatimonadota bacterium; assembly: GCA_041499215.1. Classification (GTDB taxonomy): domain Bacteria; phylum Gemmatimonadota; class Gemmatimonadetes; order Gemmatimonadales; family GWC2-71-9; genus JADJOM01. The sequence goes on from JBGQJV010000018.1 coordinate 9,364, forward strand.
GGGCAGGCCGTCGAGCGGCTGGCCCATGCCGTTGAAGGTGCGCCCCAGGAGCTCGCGCCCCACCACGGCGGTGGCCACGTCTCCCGTGAGGGTGATCTCCGCGCGGGCCGGGGGCAGACCCACGGTCTCCTCGAGGACCTGAACCACGGTCACCGCTTCGCCGGCATCGATGACCTGACCCCGCCGCGGCGGCTCTCCCGGCGTGCGGATGATCACCCACTCTCCCTGGGCCACCCGGGGCGTGGCCCGCAGGTAGATGAGCGGGCCCCCGGCAGACTGGGCGCCATGATAGAGACGGGCGAGCGCGGTCATGCGGCTGCTCCGGCTCCGGTGATCTGTCGCACCGCCTGCTCGGCCTCGGCCACGCGGGCGTCGAGATCGCCCGGGGCCGACCAGCGCACCGCGGCGATCGCCCGCCTGATGGGGGTGAGGTTGAGCCGGTCGAAGAGGGCACCGCGATCCAGCGCCGCGAGCCCGGCCTGGTACGCCGCCCGCGCCAGCAGGGCGAGGCGGTAGGTCTTCGCCACCGGCGAAAGCGCGTCATTCGGGTCGAAGGCGCTCTGAGCCAGGACCGTCTCCCGTACCAGTCTCGCTGCCTCCAGCAGCAGCCGATCCTTGTCCTGCAGCGCTTCCGGGCCGATCAGCCCGGCGATCTCGCGGAGCTCGCGCTCGCGCTGGAGCAGCTCCAGGGTGTCCCGCCGGAGCCCCGGCCACTCCGGGCCGGCATGCTCAGCGAACCAGGGCGCGGTCCGTTCGGCGTGGAGCGAGTAGCTGGTCTCCCAGTCGACCGCGGGGAACTGCCGCTGGTGTGCGAGCGCCGGATCGAGTGCCCACAGGGCGCCCGCCACCCGGAGCGATGCCTGAGTCACCGGCTCGGAGAAGTCTCCGCCCGGGGGCGACACCGCGCTGATGAGGGTGAGCACGCCATTGCGCTCGGGCTGGCCCAGTGCACGCACCCGGCCCGCCCGTTCGTAGAACTTGCCGAGGCGGTTGCCGAGATAGGTCGGGTAGCCCTCTTCGCCGGGCATCTCCTGCAGCCGGGCCGCGATTTCGCGCAGCGCCTCGCCCCAGCGGGAGAGGCTGTCCGCCATGACCGCGACCCGGTATCCCATGTCGCGATAGTACTCCGCGATGGTGATTCCGAGGTACACCGACGACTCCCGGGCGGCCACCGGCATGTTGGAGGTGTTCACCACCAGCACCGAGCGGTCCATGATGGAGCGACCGCTGTGCGGGTCCACCAGCCGGGGGAACTCGTTGAGCACCTCGGCCATCTCGTTGCCCCGCTCGCCGCAGCCGATGTACACCACGATGTCCGCCTCGGCGTACTTGGCGAGGGCCTGCTCGATCACGGTCTTGCCGGTGCCGAAGCCGCCCGGCACCGCCACGCTGCCGCCTTCCGACACCGGGAACAGGAAGTCGAACACGCGCTGACCGGTGACGAAGGGACGCTCTGCGGCCAGCCGTTCCGCGCTTGGCCGAGGCTGGCGGACCGGCCACTCCTGAGCCAGTCGGAGCGGCGTCCCGTCCGCCAGCTCGCCGATCGGATCCAGCACGGTGTAATCTCCCCCGTCCAGGCGGGCCAGCCCGCCGGCGGCTCCGGGCGGCACCAGCACCCGGTGGACGATGCCGGGCCGCTCCTCCACCGTGCCGAGGACGTCTCCTCCCGCCACCTCGTCGCCACGCTTCCGCAGCGGCTCGAACCGCCACCGGCGAGTGGAGTCCAGCGTCTCGGCCGAGATGCCCGGCTGGATGAAGTCGCCCGACTGCTCAGCCACGGCGGCCAACGGGCGGCCGACGCCGTCCAGGATGCCCCCAAGGAGTCCCGGTCCAAGGCGGACGGTGAGCGCGCTGCCGGTCATGCGAACCGGCTCGCCCACCCTGAGGCCCGTGGTGTCCTCGTAGACCTGGATGACGCCCCGGTCACCCTCCAGGCGGATTACCTCGCCCAGCAGGCCTTTGCTGCCGACCTGGACCAGCTCGTAGAGCGAGGCCTGGGTGAGACCTACCGCTTCGGCGAGGGCGCCGCTCACCCGGATGATTCGCGGGTCGCTCATCTGAGCCTCACCCGATAGCCCACGACCTGCCGCAGCAGCTCGACGATGTAGGCCTCCGCGCTCTCCGCCCCCACCTCCCACAGGGGTCCGGGGAATGGCACCAGCATGGGCAGCGCGCGACGCCCGAATTCACGCTGCAGCTCCTCCGGCAGCTTGTCGTAGAGGGTGTCCTCGATCAGGATCACGCCGACCTCCGGACGCGCCCGCAGCTCCCGGAGCCGGTTGGCCGTCTCGAAGGAATCCATGGCCTCGATGGCATGCAGGCCGGCCAGTCCGAATCCGGCGGCCACATCGGGCCGGCACAGAGTCAGGACGGAGAGGCTCATGGGACGGTGACCAATCCTTTCACCAGGGAAGCGATCGGCGCGCCGAGCGAAATGCCCCAGACCACCCGGCGGAGGTCGAGCACCTCGGCTCGGAGGCGGAGGGCGTAGCCGAGGAGGAAGGCCGGTGAGAGCGGGTCGGTGCGGGCGCGTGCCTTGAGCTCTGCGACCAGGGCGCCCAGCACCGCCAATTCCAATCCGGCAGGGCTGGCGTCAGGGTCGGCGAACACCGTCTCCAGGCCGGTTCCCGCGAACCCGCTGGCGACCACGCGGCCGGCCGCGGCCGCGTTGCCCGTGGCCACGGCGCGCTCGGCCAGGGTCGACGTCAGGTCACGGCCTCCCGGGAGCCAGTACTCGGCGAGGCGTGAGTCCTTCTCCTCGGACAACACCAGGGCGGTGAAGGCGTTCTCGAGGTCGATGACCCGCTGGACGTACCGGGTCAGGACGCCGCCGCGGCCCTCGCGCCGGGCGGCCCGGAGGGCCCGCTCAGCGAATGCGCGGTTGAGTGCGACCTCGATCCGGAGCAGATCCGGTTCCGGGCGGGCGGCCTCAGGCATGAGGGCATGGACCAGGGGATGTCTCCAGGCGGCCAACAGCGCCGCTACGGCCCCGGCGGACGGCTGGCGGGAGAGCTCCTCCAGGGCGCGCTCCGGGAGGGCCGGAGTCGGCAGGAGCCCCGACAACCGGAGATCCGCCGGCGCGCGCTGGACCGCACCGCGGAGGAGCGCCGTGATGCTCCTCCGGTCCTCGTCCTCGAATAGCACCGCGAGCGTCTCGGTGCGCGACCCCGCCCACCGCAACAGGGTCCGCAGCCGGTGCGCTGCGGCGCGGCGGCCCGCCAGCTCGATGTCCACGACGGTCCTGCGGCCGGACTCGTCGACCTGGTACCCCAGACGCGCGAGTTCGGCGGCGACGGTGGGCAGGTCACGAATGTGCGCCAGGCTCTCCAGCGTGGGGCGTCCGAGGAGGTGGGTGGCGAGACCTCTCGCACGGGCGTTGAGATCATCCCATGCGGTCATAGCCCCTGCTCCAGTCTGCGGAGTACCTCTTGCCGGATCGGCCGGTCCAGCCGTTCGAGCCGGTCCGCAAGCGTGCCGTCGACCTCGAGCGCGCCGTCGGCGCTCGCCAGCCGAAAGCCGGCCCCCGCCGCCGGATCGGGGATCAGCTCAATTCCCTTCATCTCGGCAACCACACAGGTCACTTCCTGGACCAGATCGGGGTGACACCGCAGCGTCCCAGGCCGGCCGGCAAGGCATTCAACGCCCTCGCGGATCTGGGCAGGAAGGGCAGCCCGGAATTCGGGCCTGACCAGTGCGTCCGGAAACCGGGTGCGGGCGGCCGCGAGCACCCGTTCGATCATGCGCTCGCGGGCCAGCAACTCGTCCCGGCGTGCCTCGCGCCGGGCGGCGGCCAGCGCGAACTCGACCGCGGTGTGCCGGTCCGCCTCGAGCTCCTGGTCGAGCCGGCGGCGGCGTTCGGCAAGGTCCGCCGTGCCGCGGGCACGGATCGCCTCCGACTCGGCGCGGGCCGCGACGAGAATCGCTTCCGCCTCGGCCTCCGCTTCTCGCAGCAGAACGGCCAGCAGGTTATCCAGGGCCATGGGAAGCCTCTATCAGGCGGCGCCGGTGCCACGAAAGAGGATGAGCGCCGCGACCACGAAGCCGAGAATGACCATGGTCTCGGGAATCGCGATCATCAGAATCGCGGTGGTGCTCAACTCGGGTTTCTCGGCCATACTCGCCGCGATGGCTGGGCCGATGCGTGATTGGGCCCAGGCGGTTGCCAGGGCCGGCACCGCGATGGCCATCGCCGCCGCGAGCATTGTGAGCGCGCCTTCCATGCTCCCCCCTCAGGAACGAGTGACCCCGGCGCCACGGGTCCACGCGCCGAATGGCTCGTAGCGGACCCCGCCGGGGCTGTAGAACTTCCCAAAGAACTCCACATAATGCAGACGCAATGCGTGGATCGTCGGGCTGAACAGGCCAATGGCGAAATTGACCAGGTGAAACAGCAACGCGAACACCACGCCCACCGCCGCACTTCCCAGCATGCCGACCATGCGGTTCGCCACCACCGCCAGCATCACGGAGGCCACGCCCAGTGCCATGATACGGGCGTAGGAGAGGATGTTCCCCAGGGTGGACAGGAACTCGATTGGCGCGACCACTCCCTCGGCCACGATGAGAACCGGGAAGGCCACCAGGAGGCCGATCACGGCCGGAGTGAAGAAAGCCCGTGGCAGTACGTCGACCGCCGCCAGGAGCACGAGGACGATGAGCACGAGGGCGATGGTGGCCGCGCCCTTGCCTACGGCCTCCCGCGGATGGTGCCGGGCGCTCACCACGCCGAGGATCATGCCCAGGAGGATGTGCACCGCGCCGATGGCCACCGAGAGCAGCAGGAAGGGGATCAGCGCCTCCTCCCGGTCAAAGGCGAGCGGCCGCAGGCCGAACCAGCGCCGGCCGAGGTCTCCGAAGAACTCGCCGAAGAGCAGGCCGGCGAAGATGGCAAACAGGGCGCAGGGCCCGATGATCTCCGCCACCGACCGGAGCATGGTCCCCGGCCGGGAGCGCCGGTGGAGGACCAGACCCAGCACCGCCAGCGCCAGGCCGTATCCGATGTCGCCCAGGATCAGGCCGAAGAACACCGGGAAGAACACCGCCACGAACGGGGTCGGGTCGATGCTGCCGTAGCGGGGCAGGGGCAGCAGCGAGATGACCGCCTCGAAGGGCCGGAACAGGCGCGGGTTCTTCAATACCACCGGGGCTTCCTCCGACCGCCACTCCTCCCGCGACACCTCGGTGACCACCACGCTCTCACCGACATCCGCCCGCAGCCGGTCGGTCAGCGCCCGCCGGGCATTCGCCGGGACCCACCCTTCCAGCACGAATGCGTGCGCGGTCACGCCGGACAGCGGCAGCGCGTTGAGCGCCTGCAGGCGGTGGGCGATGGCGGCCTGGGCCCGGCGCAGCGCGGTCCCGTGCGCGCGGGCGAGCTCCTGGCGTTCCCGGCGGACCGCCTCGATCTCCTGAGGCAGGTCCCCGAGCCGGGCCAGCATGCGGGGAATCGCCTCGGCAAGGGAGGACCCGCCGTAGGCCTCCGGGACCGGGATCTCCTGGACCCGGGCCTCCGCCAGGAGCCGCTCCACCCGGGCGGCGGCCGCGGCGGAAACCACCACCAGCAGTGCGGTCTCTCCGCCCGGCAGCTCCCGGCTGTAGAGCTCGAAGGCATCCCCGATGACGCTGGCGAGGCTGGCACGGAGTCTGGGGATGACGTCCTGTTCGGTGCGCTTGAGCAGAACGTGGTACACCGTGGCGTTCCGCCACCGTGCCTCGTTCTCCAACAACGGACGGAAGGCGGAGAAGAAGCCCTGGTACTTGAGGATGAGGGCCCGCTCCTCGTCGAGTCGCGTGGCCCTGGTCTTGAGCCGGTCGGTGGCTCGGCGGGTCCGGAACGCCAGACGTGCCCAGCGCGCGAAGTCGGTGACGCCGGCCTGGACCGCCGGGGCGGATCGGCCAGCCGGGGCAAGGAATGGAAGCAGCTCCCCGAGCGCCTGGTCGACATCCTCGATTGCCGCCAGCAGGTGGCGGCGCTCCCGCTCCTGCCGGGGCGACAGACTCTCGTGGGTGAGCGGGGTCACGGCCGACGGTGGTGTCAGGTGGAGGATGCCAAGCGTCTGCAGGGAACGCAGGACGTCGGGCAGGCGGTCGCGGGGACCGAGGAGGCGGAGCTTCGCCATGGCGAGGATCATCGCTCGCGCCCGCTCAGGAGACGTTCGAGCACCACACCGGCGAGGTCCGCGATTCGGCTTTCCGGCAGGTCATCGAACCGCGCGGCCCGGCGCCGGCCCTCGGCGAGCAGTTCGGCAGCCCGGCTGCTCCGCTCCCGTTCCACCTCGGCGTGGAAACGGGCGTGAGCTTCCGCCGCCTCACGTTCATGCTCAGCCGCCCGCGCTTCCACTTCGGAGGTGGCGGCCTCGACCAGGGCGCGGGCCTGCTCCCGCGCGCGGATCAGGCGACTCTCCAGCTCCTGCTCCGTAGCCACCAATTGCGCCAGGTCCCCGTGTGGGGCGGTCGGTACCGTCTGAGCGGGCCCGGCGTGTGCCATTGCAGAGTTCCTGTCGAAGCAGCCATCCGCCTTCAAGCGTCTTGCCGCACGAGTACGTCGTGATGCCCGAGTTCCGGCCACCGCGATGGGCTCCACGCCTTGCTGCGCTGTCGCGCCGGGCATCCTTACCGGCTGACTTGCACGCACGCTCTGGACGCGGAGGGTTCCGAGGCGCAATATGGGTCTCCCTTGTGGAAGATCTGACTAGTGGGTTCCTGAGAAATCCCTCATCGAACGCGGGGACGATCTTAACAAAGTTCTAAGCGGGTCTTCATCGGTGACGGGCAACTTTGCAGGCCACTCGGTTATTCTCAGCTCTTCTGTGCTGTCACGCAGGGCCCTGACGGCGCAACCTCCAGCGCCGCCGCGCTTCCACACCCAAGCCGGAAGGCGGATTCTTCATGTTCTACCCGACCTCCCATCCCTGGACCGACGACCAGACGCTCGAGGAACACCTGGAGTCGCGCGGGATCTCCCGTCGCGACTTCGTTGCTTTCTGTGCCCAGATTTCCGCGGTGCTCGGGCTCGGAGAGCTGGCGTCCCCGCGCGTGGCGGCGGCGCTCCAGGCCGTGAAGCGGCCGACGGTGATCTGGCTGCAGCTGCAGGAGTGCACCGGCTGTGTGGAGAGCGTGCTCCGCACCGCGGAGCCCACGATCGGTGACCTGGTGCTGGACGTGGTGTCGCTGGACTACAGCCACGCGCTAATGGCGGGGGCGGGGCACGCGGTGGAGGCGGCCAAGCAGGACTCGATGAAGGCCAACTTCGGGCAGTACATCCTGGTGGTGACCGGGTCGGTGCCGCTCAAGGAGGGCGGCATCTACACGATGATCGGCGGCCGCACGGCGAAGGAGGTCCTGGAGGAAGCGGCGAAGGGCGCGGCCGCGATTCTCGCCGTCGGTGCCTGTGCCCACTGGGGCAGCATCCAGGCGGCCCGCCCGAACCCGACCGGCGCGGTCGGGGTGCAGGACATCATCAAAGACAAGCCGATCGTCAACATCGCCGGCTGTCCACCGATCGGCGACGTGGTCACGGCCACGGTGGTGCATTTCCTGACCTTCGGACGGCTGCCGGACCTGGATCCGGTCGGTCGTCCGCTGTTCGCGTATGGCGCCCGGATTCACGACCAGTGCCCCCGCCGGGCGAACTTCGACGCCGGCCAGTTCGTGGAGGTGTTCGACGACGAGGGCGCCCGCAAGGGCTGGTGTCTGTACGAGGTGGGCTGCAAGGGCCCGGCGACCTTCTCCCCCTGCCCGATCTTCCAGTGGAACACCCGGACCAGTTGGCCGATCGGGGCAGGGCATCCCTGCATCGGCTGCACCGAGCCCCATTTCTGGGACACGATGACGCCGTTCTACGGCCGGCTGCCCGACGTCGGCGGCTTCGGGGTCGAGCGGAATGTCGACCTGATCGGCGCCGCCCTGGCGGTCGGGGCGACGGCGGGCGTGGTGGCCCATGCGGCCGCCACCGGTGTCCACCAGATGCGCGAACGCAAGCGGCAGCTGCCCGTGGTGGAGCAGCCACCCAGCGCCAACCGTCCCGGCAACCCCAACGCGTGACCGGAGAACCGCACCATGGCTGCGACCAAAGTTGTCGTCGACCCCATCACGCGCATCGAAGGCCACCTGCGGATCGAGGTCCAGGCCGAGAACGGGAAGATCACCGACTCCTGGGCGTCCTCGACCCAGTTCCGCGGTATCGAGGTGATCATGGAGGGGCGGGATCCGCGTGACGCCTGGGCCTTTACTCAGCGGATCTGCGGAGTGTGCACCGTCGTGCACGCCGTGGCGAGTTGCCGCGCGGTGGAGGACGCGCTGGGTATCAAGATCCCGCCCAACGCCAACCTCATCCGCAACCTGATCCACGGGATGCAGTTCATCCAGGACCACGTGATCCACTTCTACCACCTGCACGCGCTCGACTGGGTGGACGTGGTGAGCGCGCTCAAGGCCGATCCGGAGGGGACCGCGCGGATCGCGAAGTCCATCTCGCCCTGGCCCAACAACTCCGCGACCTATTTCGCCGAGGTGCAGAACCGGGTGAAGAAGTTCGTCGGGAGCGGGCAGCTCGGCATCTTCACCAACGGCTACTGGGGCCATCCGGCCTACAAGCTCCCGCCGGAGGTGAACCTGCTGGCGGTGGCGCACTACCTGGAGGCGCTCGACTGGCAGCGGGACGTGATCCGGCTGCACACCATCTTCGGGGGCAAGAACCCGCACCCCAACTTCCTGGTGGGCGGGATGGCCTCGGCGATCAACCTGAACGACACCGCGACGATCAACGCCGAACGGCTGACGGACATCAAGGACATGATCGTCCGCTCCCGCCGGTTCGTGGAGCAGGTGTACTGGCCGGACCTGGTGGCGATCGCGGGCTTCTACAAGGACTGGGGTGCGATCGGCGGCGGGGTGAACAACTTCCTCAGCTACGGCGAGTTCCCCGAAGGCGATCTGGCCGACATTGACAAGCTGTATTTCCCCCGCGGCATCATCCTCGGTGGCGACCTCTCCCAGGTCCACCCGTTCGACCCGGCGAAGATCGAGGAGTACATCAACAGCTCGTGGTACGAGTACTCGGTCGGCGACGAGAAGGGACTGCATCCCTATGATGGCGAGACCAAGGCCAAGTACACCGGGCCGCCGCCGCCATGGGAGCACCTCCAAGGTCTCCCCAAGTACACCTGGATGAAGGCGCCGCGGTACGAGGGTCGGGCGATGCAGGTGGGCCCGCTGGCCCGGGCGCTGGTCGGGTTTGCCGCGGGCCACGCGGAGATCCGCGAGATGGTGAAGGCGGTGCTGGATACCCTGCAGGTGGGGCCCGCCGCGTTGTTCTCCACCCTGGGCCGGACCGCCGCACGGGGCATGGAAACGGTGCTCCTCGCCCGGCGGATGGAGAAGTGGTACGGCATGCTGGTGGATCGCATCCGCGGCGGCGACACCCAGACCTTCACCAAGGACAAGTGGGATCCGTCGACCTGGCCCAAGGAGGAGGCCCGCGGGTTCGGCTGGCTGGACGCTCCGCGCGGCGCGCTGGGGCACTGGGTCCGCATCAAGGACGGCAAGATCACCAAGTACCAGTGCGTGGTGCCCAGCACCTGGAACTGCTCGCCGCGTGACGGTCAGGGGCAGAAGGGACCGTACGAAGCCTCACTGGTGGACAACCACCCGCTGGTGCGGCCCGATCAGCCGCTCGAGATCCTGCGGACCATCCACTCCTTCGATCCCTGCATGTCGTGCGGCGTGCACGTACTGGATGCCACCGGCAACCTGGTGACGGAGGTCAAGGTGCAATGACCGCCATCCCTTCCAAGCCGGCTCCCAAGGGGTTCACCCTGGGGCACCGCGTCCCGCCGCCCAGCGGGAAGTACACCTGGGTGTACCTGTGGGATGCGCCCATCCGGGTGATGCACTGGGTGGCGGCGATCGCCATCGTGACGCTGGCCGTGACCGGCCTGTACATCGGCCGGCCGTACTTCATCACCGGCGGATCGGAGGCGTCGGATCCGTTCGTGATGGGCTGGGTGCGCTTCATCCACTTCGCGTCCGGCGCCCTGCTCGTCATGACCGCGATTGTGCGGGTCTACTGGCTGTTCGCCGGGAACAAATTCGAGCGGCTGCCGGCACTGTTCCCGCTCCGTCCCCGCGACTGGGCAAACATGTGGCGACAGGTGAAGTTCTACATGCTGGTGGAGGAGCATCCGCCCCACTACCTCGGCCACAACCCGATGCAGCAGCTGAGCTACACCGGGATCTACGTCCTCGCCGGGCTCATGGTCGTCTCCGGGTTCGCCATGTACGGTCAGTCCAACCCCGCAGGGATCTTCTACAAGGCGTTCAACTGGGTCGGGATCGTGGCTGGCGGGATGCCGGTGGTGCGGTTCGTCCACCACGTGTGCACGTGGTTGTTCCTGATCTTCATCCCGATGCACATCTACCTCGCCTTGCGGGCGGACAATCTGGAGCGGAGCGGGGTGATCTCGTCGATCATCACCGGCGGCCGGTTCGTCCCCGCGGACGAGAAGTACATCGATGGCGATGACATGTGACCCCTGCAGGACCGTCGTCGTCGGCCTGGGCAACCCGCTCATGGCCGACGACGGCCTGGGGCTGGCCGCGCTGGAACGGCTCCGGGCAGAGTGGGTCCTCCCGGCGGACGTAACCCTGGCCGACGGCGGCACCTGGGGCATGATGCTGCTGCCGCTGATCGAGGAAGCGGGGGAACTGCTCCTGCTCGACGCGGTGCGGGCCGGACAGCCACCCGGGACCCTCATCGAGCTGGCGCGGCACGAGCTGCCGCGCTATTTCGCCCACAAGATCTCGCCCCATCAGATCGACCTGCGGGAGGTCCTCGCGGTGGCGGAGCTCCGGGGCAAGCTGCCCGAGCGCATCGTGGTGATCGGAGTGGAGCCGGAGCGGGTGGAAATGTCCGACGTCCTGTCGCCGGTGGTGGAGCAGCGGGTGGACCAGGTGGTACAGGCCGCGGTCGAGCGGCTGGCCGAATGGGGCTACCGCTGCCACCGGCGGGAGGCGGTGGCGGTCGATGCATGAGATGAGCATCGCGCTCGAGGTCGGGCGCCTGGTGGAGCTGGAAATGGAGCGGCACCCGGGCCGGCTGCTGTCGGTCGGGGTCTTGATCGGTGACGACGCCGGGCTGGAACCCGAGAGCCTGGCGTTCTGTCTGGAAGCGGTGCTGGCGCACCCTCCCTTCGATGGAGCGCGGCCGGTGCTCAACCGAGTCCAGGGGGACACCCTCAGGCTCGAGTACCTGGAGGTCGATGATGGCCGTCCGGACGATTGAAGTCCGCGAAAAGCTCATGGCCCGGAACAACGAGCTGGCGGCGGAAGTTCGCAGCCGGCTCGCAGTGTCCGGGGTCCCGATGTTCAACCTGGTCTCCTCTCCGGGCTCGGGGAAGACCACGCTCCTGGAGCGGACGCTCGACCTGCTGGGCGAGGAACTCGGGATCGCGGTCGTTACCGGCGACGTGCAGACCCAGAACGACGCGGACCGGCTGGCGCGGTGCACCCAGCGCCTGGTGCAGGCGGTGGTGACGGGCGGCGCCTGTCACCTGGATGCCAGCCAGGTGCTCAAGGCCCTCGAGGCGATCGATCTGGCCGATACCCGGCTGCTCTTCGTGGAGAACGTCGGGAACCTGGTCTGTCCGGCCAGCTGGGATCTGGGCGAGATCGCCAAGATCGTGGTCCTCTCGGTGACCGAGGGCGAGGACAAGCCGCTCAAGTACCCGAAGATGTTCCAGCAGTCCCGCTACGCCGTCCTCAACAAGATGGACCTGCTGCCACACGTGCCGTTCGACCTCGATCGGGCGGTGGCCTGCGCCCGGGAGGTCAACCCCGATCTCCAGTTCTTCTTCACCTCGGCTCACACCGGGCTCGGCATGGAGAGCTGGTTCGAGTTCCTTCGGCGGCAGGCCCGGGTCGCGGTGCCGGCATGAGCGCGCCCGCCGGAGTGGAGGCTCGCGCCGTCCGTCTCCGGGTCACGGGAGTGGTGCAAGGTGTGGGGTTCCGGCCGTTCGTGCACCGGCTGGCGATGCGATTTCACCTGTCTGGGTGGATTCGCAACGCGTCCGGAGATGTCCAGATTGCGGTCGAGGGCGAGTCCGAGGACGTCGATCGATTCCTGACCGCTATCGGCCGGGAGGCGCCCCCGCTGGCCCGGATCGACCGGATCGAGACCGAGCCCGGGCCGGTCGAGGGGCTGTCCGGGTTCTGCATTGCCCCCAGCGCCGAGGATCCCTCCCGGCGGCTGCCGCTCCCTCCGGACGTGGGGCTGTGCGGGGCCTGCGAGCGGGAGCTGGCCGACCCCGCCGACCGGCGGTACCGGTATCCCTTCATCACCTGTACCGACTGCGGGCCGCGATTCACGGTCATCGACAGTCTGCCGTACGACCGGGAACGCACGACGATGCGGACATTCGCACAATGTCCCGCCTGTCTGCATGAGTACGGCACGCCCGGTGACCGGCGGTACCACTCGGAGACGAACAGCTGTCCGGAGTGCGGGCCGAAGCTGTGGTTCTTATCCGCAGATTACGAAGATTTCACAGATGTCGCACGGGAGGGACCATCTCCGTTATCTGCGACATCTGCGGACCCCCTACTCTCGGCCGTGCGATTGCTGGAATCTGGTGGAATCCTCGCGCTCCGGGGCTTCGGTGGATTCCACCTGGCCTGCGACGCGACCAACGAGGCCTCCGTCGGCGAGCTGCGGCGTCGCAAGCACCGCGAAGCAAAGCCCCTCGCCGTGATGGTCTCCGGCCTCGCCGCCGCCCGGGAGATCGCGGAGGTGGGGGAGGCAGAGGCGGCGCTGCTGCTGAGCCAGGAGCGGCCGATCGTATTGCTCCCCCTCCTTCCCGACCAGCCGCTGGCCCGGGGGATCGCGCCCGGCCTCCGCTGGGTCGGGCTGATGCTTCCGGCCACGCCGCTGCATCAGCTGCTGCTGGGTGATCTCGGGAGGCCGCTGGTCATGACCAGTGGCAATCTGAGCGAAGAGCCGATCGCCATCGGAAACGAGGAGGCGCAGCTGCGCCTCGGTGCCATTGCGGACGGGTTCCTGCTGCACGACCGGGAGATACTCTCCCGCTCGGACGATTCGGTGCTGCGGCACGCCGCCGGCGGACCGATCCTGCTCCGCCGCGCACGGGGGTACGCGCCGATGCCGCTCCGGATCCCGGTGACGAGCCCGGTTCCGGTCCTGGCCGTGGGCCCGCATCTCAAGAACACCTTCACGCTGCTCGACCGGGACCTGGCCTACGTCAGCCCCCATATCGGCGACCTCGAGGGTCTCGAGTCGCTGGAGCACTTCCGCGGCATGCAGGCGGTCTACCGGCGGCTGTTCCGGATCGAGCCAGGAGCCGTCGCGCACGACCTGCACCCGGGGTACCTCTCCACCCGCGTGGCCCAGGAGCTGGGCATCCCGTGTCTGATCGGGGTGCAGCATCACCATGCTCACATCGCGGCCGTCATGGCCGAGCACGGCGTGACGACGCCGGTGCTCGGCATCGCCTACGATGGCACGGGCTACGGCGAGGACGGGGCGGTGTGGGGTGCGGAGCTCCTGCTCGCCGACCTCGCCGGCTATCGCCGCCTGGCCCATTTCCGCTACGTGCCACTCCCCGGGGGAGACCTGGCCGCGAGACGGATCTGGCGAGTGGCCCTGGGATACTGCGCCCTCAACCACGCCGCGCGGCCGGCCCTCGCGCGGGCCTTCGACGGGGTCGACCCGGTCGAGCTGGCCCTCGCGGAGCGACAGCTGGAGACCGGGGTGAACGCTCCCAAGGCCTCGTCGATGGGCCGTCTGTTCGACGCGGCGGCCGCGATCCTTGGCGTGCGCCGGGTGGCGCACTACGAAGGCCAGGCCGCCATGGAGCTCGAAGGACTCGCGGGTGGCCGCCCGGCCGCGGAATACCCCTGTGCCGTTCACGATGACGGCGCCGGGGGCTGGGAGATCGATCCCCTCCCGCTGCTGGTCGATCTGGGTCTCCGCCGGCAGCGCGGCTACGACGTGGCCGACCTCGCCGCCGACTTTCACGCGAGCATCGCGTGGGCCACGATAGAGGTGCTGCGCCGCGCCGTGGCAACCACCGGAATCACCACGGTGGCCCTCGGTGGCGGGACCTTCCAGAACGCGCGGCTGCTGGTTTCCTTGCGACGGCGACTGGAGGCCCGCGGGCTCCGGGTGCTGATCCCCAGGGCGCTGCCCCCCGGGGACGGGGCGATCAGCTATGGCCAGGCGGCGGTGGCGGCGGCGAGGCTCGCGGGCGTGGTCGCCCATGATCGTTAGCGAAGAGTCATAGCCTTCAGAAGGAGACATCCCATGTGTCTGGGCATACCCGGCCGAGTCGTCGACGTGCGAGACGACCTGGGTCTCGCGATGGGGACGGTGGACTTCGGCGGCATCCGGCGGGAAGTCTGCCTGGCCTATGTGGCCGGAGAGGTGAAGCCCGACGACTACGTGGTGGTCCACGTCGGCTTTGCCATCTCCATGGTGGATGAAGCCGAGGCTCGCCGGACCTTCGAAGTGCTCCGGGAGATGAGCCAGCTGGAGGAGCTGGACTGGATGCGCGAGGTGGCGGACCGGAGTCTCGACCCGCTGGGAGGGCCTGCCGCATGAAATACCTCACGGAATACCGCGATCCGGTGGTCGCCAGGGCGCTGCTCGCACGGATCAAGAGCACGGCCACCCGCCGGTGGGTGCTGATGGAGGTCTGCGGCGGGCAGACCCACACGATCGTCAAGCAGGGGCTGGACGAGCTGCTCGAGGATGCCGTCGAGATGATCCACGGACCGGGGTGCCCGGTGTGCGTCACACCGCTGGAGCAGATCGACAAGGCGCTGCAGGTCGCGGCTCGCCCCGACGTGATCTTCACCTCCTTCGGGGACATGCTCCGGGTCCCGGGCAGCGACTGCGACCTGCTGCAGGTCCGCGCCCGCGGGGGCCAGGTGCGGATCGTCTACTCCCCGCTCGACGCCGTGGAGCTGGCGCGCAAGAACCCCGACAAGCAGGTGGTGTTCTTCGCGGTGGGCTTCGAGACCACCGCGCCGGCGAACGCGATGGCGGTATGGCGGGCCCGGCAGCTGGGGGTGCGCAATTTCAGCGTACTGGTCTCTCACGTAACCGTGCCCCCGGCGATGTGCGCCATGCTGGACGCGCCCGACAACCGGGTGCAGGGGTTCCTCGCGGCGGGCCACGTGTGCACGGTGATGGGCTGGCGCGAGTACGAGCCGATCGCGGCCAGGTACCGGGTCCCGATCGTGGTGACCGGCTTCGAGCCGCTCGATATCCTCGAGGGCATCTGTCTCGCCGTGGCCCAGCTGGAGGCCGGGCGGCACGAGGTGGAGAATCAATACGTTCGCGCCGTGCGCCGCGATGGCACAGTCCCTGCCAGGCACCTGGTGGAGGAAGTGTTCCAGCTGGTGGACCGGAAGTGGCGCGGCATCGGTGAGATTCCCCGCAGCGGGTTGGGTCTCCGGGCCGAGTATGCCGACTTCGACGCGGAGATCCGTTTCGGACTGACCGAGGTCACCCAGGAGGAGTCGGGTGAGTGCCGGGCTGGCGACGTGCTGCGTGGCCAGCTCAAGCCGTTCCAGTGTCCCGCGTTCGGGACGCGCTGCACGCCCGAGCGCCCCCTCGGAGCGCCGATGGTGTCCTCCGAGGGAGCCTGTGCCGCCTACTACAACTACGGTCGGTTCCGCCAGGCTCACGCCGTTTCCGGGACCACGCCATGACCACGACACCGATCACCCAGGGCCTGGTCTGTCCGGTGCCGCACCGCGAGAGCGAACGGGTTCTGCTCGGCCACGGTTCCGGCGGCAAGCTGAGCGCGGCGCTGCTGCGCGACCGCTTCCTCCCGCACCTGGCCAATCCGGCGCTCGCCGCCCTGGGGGACGCGGCGCTGGTGGTGGTGCGGGGCAACGAGCTGGCGGTCTCCACCGACACCTTCGTGGTGAGCCCGATCGAGTTTCCGGGTGGAAACATCGGCTCCCTCGCGGTGCATGGCACGCTCAATGACCTGGCGATGATGGGAGCCGAGCCGATCTGCCTCTCCGCCGGGTTCATTCTCGAGGAGGGCCTGCCGTTCGATGTGCTCGAGCGGGTTGTCGCCGCGATGGGAGCGGCGGCGAGGGCGGTTGGCGTTCCGGTGGTTACCGGCGACACCAAGGTGGTCGAGCGCGGCAAGGCCGACCGGATGTTCATCAATACCACCGGGCTCGGCCTGCGCCGGGCGGGCGGCGGGCCGGCGCCGGACAAGGCGCGCCCGGGCGACCGCGTGCTGGTGAGCGGGCCGATTGGCCGCCACGGGATGGCCATCATGGCCGAGCGAGAGGGCATCGGGTTCGAGTCGAAGATCGAAAGCGACTCCGCCGCCCTGTGGCCCCTGGTCCAACCGCTGCTCGAGCGCTTGGGGCCGGATCTGCACGTGCTCCGGGACCCCACCCGGGGTGGGGTGGCGAGCGCTCTCAACGAGATCGCGGCAGCCTCGCGGGTGGGGGTGACACTCGAAGATGGGGTCATACCGGTGCCCGCAGCGGTCGCTGCCGCGTGCGAGATGCTGGGGCTCGATCCCCTGTACGTGGCCAACGAAGGCATCTTCACCGCGTTCGTCGCGGCCGAACGGGCGGAGGAGGCGCTCGGGCTCGTGCGGAGCCACCCGTTGGGCGCCGAGGCGGCGATCATCGGCCAAGTGACGAACGACCATCCGGGGTTTGTGATCCTCCGCACAGGCCTTGGGGGCACCCGGGTGGTGGACCTGCTGCCCGGTGACCAGTTGCCCCGGATTTGCTGAAGAGTGTCTCAGCTTCGTACTAAGAGAAGGATATGAAGGGCCGAAATGGGTCGGCTCCGCTCGCATTTCGTCTGGCCACTCCCTACCTTTCCGGTACGCACGAAGGACTTTCCCGCCAGTGTGAGCCACAATGTCCGGTCCAGCAACTCTCTGTTCATCCTGCGGTAAACCCACCGGTGGCAAGTTCTGCCGTCATTGCGGGGCGACTGCGGGCGCCGATCGCTGCGGGCGCTGTGGCTCGGCCCTCACAGCCGGTGCCCGGTTCTGTTCCCAATGCGGCGGGACGGCTGGTGTCGCCCAAGGCTCGCCAGCGAGCCGCAACGAGCGCGTACTCTGGTTCCTGGGGGGCGGCGTAGTCGTCGCCCTGGTGGGTGCGCTCGCGCTGGCGTTGTCGAAGGGCAGCGCGCCGCCCGCGGCAGCCCCGGCCAGCGTGGCCGAGGCGCCGTTCGCGGCCGGGGGCGACGGCAGCGGGACGCCACCCGATATCAGCAACATGACTCCGCGACAGCGGTTCGATGCGCTGTTCAACCGGATCATGCGCGCGGCGGAGTCGGGCGACGCTAATACCGTCACCACCTTTGCCCCGATGGCTGTTCAGGCGTACGGGCTGCTCGATACCGTGGACGCCGATGCCCGGTACCATCTGGCGCTGATCGAGCTGCATACCGGCAATGTGGACGGAGCACGGGCGCAGGGGGACAGCATCCTCAAGACCCAGCCCGGTCACCTGTTCGGCTACGTGGTGAAGGGCACCATCGCCCGGTTCCAGAAGGACGACAAGGCACTGGCCAAGACCTACGCCGATTTTCTGGCACACTACGACGCCGAGCAGGCCGCCAAGCGGCCGGAGTACTCGGAGCATCCCCGGGCGCTGGAGGAGTTTCTCAAGGCGGCTCGCGGCGCACGCGGAGGGAGTTGAGCGATGACGCTACTTGGCCAGTTCGCACTGTGGACCGCTCTGCTCGTCGGAGCGTGGGCGGCCGTGGTCGGCTTCTCGGGGCGGTGGCATGGTCGCCCGGAGCTGGCACTCACGGTGACCCGCGCGGTCTACGCACTCTGGGGCGTGCTGCTGGTGGCGGCCGCCTGCCTGTGGCAGGGGCTGATCACCCATGATTTCAACATCGAGTACGTGGCCAGTTACACCTCCCGCAACCTGCCGAGCTACTACATCGTCTCGGCGTTCTGGGCGGGCCAGAAGGGATCGCTGCTGTTCTGGGCAGTGGTGCTCTCCACCTTCGCCTCACTGGCCCAGTGGCTTACCCCGGCGCGCTATCGCACGCTGATGCCCTACGTCGCCGCGGTGACCAGCAGCGTGGTGATGTTCTTCGTCTCCGTGATGCTGTTCGCCTCCAACCCGTTCCAGCGCCTTCCGTTCACCCCGCCCGATGGCAACGGGCTCAACCCGCAGCTGCAGAACATCGGCATGGTGATCCACCCGCCGATGCTGTACCTGGGCTACATCAGCATCACCATTCCGTTCGCCTTTGCCATCGCGGCCCTGCTGGCCCGCCGGGTGGATGCCGGCTGGATCGTGGCGATGCGCAAGTGGACCCTCATGAGCTGGCTGTTCCTCTCCATCGGGATCACCCTGGGAATGTGGTGGGCCTACGTGGAGCTGGGGTGGGGCGGCTACTGGGCCTGGGATCCGGTGGAAAACGCCAGCCTGCTGCCGTGGCTCACGATGTCCGCGTTCCTGCACTCGGTCATGATCCAGGAGAAGCGGGGGATGCTCAAGCGGTGGAACATGAGTCTGATCATCGGGTCGTTCCTGCTCAGCATCTTCGGCACGTTCATTACCCGTTCCGGCGTGATCGCCAGCGTGCATAGCTTCACCCAGTCCAACGTCGGGTACTTCTTCCTCGCCTTCCTGGTGGGCACTGCAATCCTGTCATTTACGCTGCTGTACACCCGGTGGGAACGGCTGCAGGCGGATGTGCAGCTGGAGAGCATGATGAGCCGGGAGGCGGCGTTCCTGTTCAACAACCTGCTGTTCGTCGGGATCGCATTCTCGGTGCTGTGGGGCACCCTGTTCCCGATCCTCTCCGAGGCGGTGCGCGGCACCAAGATCTCGGTAGGGCCGCCGTTCTTCAACAAAGTGAATGTCCCGCTCGGACTGCTGCTGCTGGGATTGACCGGCATCGGGCCGCTGATCGCGTGGCGCAAGGCGTCCACCGCCAACCTGAAGCGGCAGTTCACCTGGCCGGTGGTGACCGGGCTGGTGGTGCTGGCGGCATGCCTGGTGGCCCGGATGGCGAACTTCTACGCCACGGTGGCGCTGTCGCTGGCAGGCTTCACCGCCGGCACGCTGTTCCAGGAGTTCGCCCGCGGCACAACCGCGCGGCAGCGGATGTATTCAGAGTCGCTGCCGCTCGCCTTTGGCCGCCTGGTGGCCCGCAACCGACGGCGCTACGGCGGCTACATCGTGCATCTCGGCATGCTGATCTACTTCGTGGCCTTCGCGGGGTACGCCTTCAAGACCGAGATGGAGGCCACGCTCAAGCCGGGTGATTCGGCCACCCTCCGGAGCCCGTTCGGCCACACCTACACGTTTACCCACGTCGGGGTGTCCCAGTTCGAGCAGCTCAACCGGGTCGTCACCCAGGCCTCGGTTCAGGTGTCGAAGGACGGCAAGATGATCGGGGTGATCAACTCCGAAAAGCGGCAGCATTTCTCCGAGCCCGCGCCGGGCGTGCGGCAGAAGTCGTTCGAGCCCTCCACCGAGGTCGGCATCAAGAGCAACCTGGAGGAGGACCTGTACATCGTCTTCGCCGGCTCGGTCGACGGGTCGGAGGAGGCGGTCTACCGGTTCACCATCAATCCGCTGGTGCTGTGGGTATGGATCGGCGGCGTGGTGCTGCTGGTGGGTGGGCTGATCACCATGTGGCCGGGTGGCACCATCGGGACCGGGACCACCAGGCGGACTCAGGCGGGCTACGAGGTCCAGCTCGCGGGAGCCGGGAGCAAGTGATGACTCGCCGACGGGAATTCCTCCGGCGGCTGGGTGGCCTGGCCCTGGGAGGGGCGGCGTTCGCCGCGACGCGGCTGGCGGCGCAGCAGCAGGTGCCGCTGTCCGGCCAGGGGGAGGCCGGAGCGCTCCGGGACCCGGGCTCGGCCGGGCGGCCGCAGGAGCGGATGACCGCCATCGACAACGACGCGTTCGTCACCGCGGTCGAGCACCGTCTGCAGTGTACCTGTGGCTGCACCCTGGACATCTACACCTGCCGGACGACCGACTTCACCTGCACCTATTCCCCTGCGCTGCACAAGGACGTGCTGGCGCTCAAGGAAGAAGGCAAGACGGCCGATGAGATCGTGGCGGCCTTCGTCGCCAAGTACGGGGAGAAAATCCTCATGGCGCCGAAGCCCGAAGGGTTCAACATCGCCGGGTATGTCGTGCCCGGCAGCCTGATCCTGCTGGTGGGTGGGGTGATGTTTCTCATTCTGCAGCGCCGGACCCGGATGCGGGCCGCGGCGGCGGCCGCGGGCGCCGGTTCGGCCCCGCCCTCGCCAGTACCGGCGCAGGAAGTCGTGACCACCGCGGGAAGTGGGCCGATCGCCTCGCCGGACGAGCTAGAGCGCCTCAATCGCGAGCTCAGGGAGCTGGACGGATGATCCTCCTGGAAACGGTGGCGGCCGCACTGGTGGGTCTCGCGGTGGTGGCCCTCATCGTCGGACCGCTGGCGGGGCAGGGCAGTGCGGCCCCGGCCACGATCGATGAGCCGGAGGATCTCGAGGACACACCCAAAGGCGTGGCACTCGCGGCACTTCGGGAGATCGAGTTCGACCGCGCAACCGGTAAGCTCTCCGACGAGGATTACCACGGGCTCAAGGCCAAGTACACCTCAGAGGCGCTGGCGGTGCTGCGCGCGGAAGAGGCGGGAAGGGCGGAAGGGGCGGGAGAGGCGGAAACGGCGGGAGTGGCGCCGGAGCCCTCCGCGGCCTCGGAGCCTCCCGCCTCTCCCGGCTTTTCCGCCTCTCCCGCCTCCGATCCGGTCGAGGCCCTCATCGCCGACCGGGTGCGGCAGCTGCAGACGGGCATGGCCCGGTGTCCCGCCTGCGGACCACGTCCCGAAGGTGACGCGTTGTTCTGCTCGACCTGTGGCCGGTCCCTCACGGTCGGCGGCTGCGGCGAATGCGCTGCGCCGCTGGTGCCCGGCAGCCGGTTCTGCGAGAACTGCGGGGTCGCGGTGGCCAGGTAGCCTCTCTTTGTGCCTCAGCGGTGGAGCAGGAGGTCACCACGAAGGCGCGAAGGCCTCCAAATCGGGACGATCGGCATCCGTTGGACATCGAAGGTCCCGCCAGGGATGTCCCCCATCCTTCCCCACCCGAGGCTGAATTCCCTTGGCCCTGTTTGCGCCTTCGCGGTGAACAGGAGTCACCGCGAAGGTGCGAAGCCGGCCGGGGGCCGAGGCTGACGAGAAGGATTCGGGAGCTCACTTCATATCAGGCTTCCTCTCCCGCACATAGAACGTCAGCTTCGGCACCGGCCGGCTGGAGAACACCGCCAGGTACCGGCCGCAGAGGCCGATTTCGTCCGCGGGCTCCGGGAGGAGGATGGATCCGAGGTAGTTGCCGGTTTGCCAGGAGTACGAGTCGAGTTTGCGGCGGCGGTCCGGCTCCTGCCCGTCAAACAGGACGAACACCGTATCGCCCCGCAGATCCATATCGAGAGCGCTCCCCGCCGTGCGCACCAGCTTGGTGCCGATGCTGCCATCGGCAAAGTGCTCCTTGAGCACCGGCGGGAACCGGGTCGGTTCGACGTAGTAGCGTCGGGATGATCCCCGACCGGCCGAGTCGAACGCAAACCAGCCGTTGCCGTACATGAAGCCGAGCACCCACCTGCCAGTCTGCGGATCGACCGCGGCGTGGAGGCCTCTGGCGAGGTATTCGAGCTGCCGAAACCCGCTCCAGGGAATCGTGTCGGTCCCGACCGTGTCTCCCCGCTCGTTGAAGTAGAAGATGTCCCGCGCCAGGTCGCTGGGATACAGGGCGAACCCGCCGTGGAGCGGGGTGATCAGGGCCGAGTACGCCACCCGCATGGTGAACATCGCCCGCACCCGGCCCTGCTCCGCGTCAACCACCGTGACCCGTCCCGATTCCGGATCCACCAGCCATACCCCGCGGTCGGGTCCGATCTCCATGTCACGGGGATTGCGATACTCCCCCGGCCCGCCGCCATCCCTTCCTTGAACCCAGCGGCGAGTACCGGTGGTATCGAACCGGACAATCCGGTTGTCGGCCTCGAACAGGTAGACGCCGCCCTCGTCGGAGGCCATGATGTACGGGTTGATCAGGGTGGTGTCCTGATCGGAAGCGCCTCCGACCTGAACCACTGGCCTGAGCGAATCGGTGGAGTACACCCGCCGCTCTGAGCCGGCCGAATCGAGGGCCATGCCCCCGGGTGGGAAGACGACCTCCGACCGCTTCCCCCGGTCCAGGCAGCCCCCGGCGAGGCCGGCGGCCAGCAGGATCGGTTGAGCGCCAGTGAAGAGGCGAGTCAGGCTTCGCATCAGGGTGCGCTCCCGGCTGAGGGTCTGTCGCGGCTCGATGTCTGGAGGGTACGCGCGATGAGGGTGGCGAGGGCTTCCTCCCCCGTGAGGTTGGTCGCCAGCCTCAGGCGCCGGTCGGGGTCGAAGATGGCGACCGTCGGGGTGTTGAGGTTGCCGACCTGCGCCAGTGCGCGCGAGCCCCGGTCGACGCTCACGGCAAGCACCGGGAAGTGAATCTGGTTCGCCACGATCAGGTCCCGCCAACCCGGAAAGGCTTTCGCGTCCACCACCAGCAGCCCCCGAACGGTCAGCTGCGGCCCGGCGAGCCGGTTGAGCCGGTCGACGACGGCCATCAGGCCGGGACACTCCAGCGGCGTGAAGATCAGCGCGGCGGTCCACCCCTGTCCCTGCTCGGTTCGCCGATCCCTGGCCTCCCCGGCATACACCAGCTCCTGCACGGAGACCGCCCGCAGGTGACCCACCGCATCCCAGCCTGCCAGGGCGAGGCCCGCCCCGAGAAGGAGGTGCCAGACTGCGGTGAGTCCCCGGGGCGGCGCGGGCATGGCTCTTCCGATCGGACCTTGGTCAGTAGCCCCAGTAGTAGCGCTGGATGGTGTAGATCCAGTGGCAGGTTCCATTCGCCTCGAACCCATTCGGGGTGCAGCGCTCGACCTGTTCGCAGAGCGAGGTGGTGTGGTTGGTGCACTCCTTCGCCTTTTCCGCGTGTCCCGCCTCGGTGGCGAGGGCCAGAAGGCCGATTGCGGCGAGGAATCCGGCTGCAGCGGTGCCGAACCGCTTCAGGGTCATGACGCGTACCATGGTGTCCTCCAAGATGAGTGGCGTGGTCAACCAACTATCAAATTCCGGCCCGACTTCAGGTGTACCAGTACCAGTAGCGGGTGGTGATCTCCAGGCACCGATGGTCCGCCCACTCGGTGCAGGAACGGTAGGTGTAGCAGTCACTTCTCCGGCCCGAGCAGTCCACAGGGGTCTTCTCCGCCCTGGCTGTTCCCGGGCTGCCGATGCCCAGGACGGCGCCGAGCAGGATGCTCAGCAGGGAGAACGCGAGCACTCTGCGCGATGGCTTCATGAGAACTCTCCAGTTGGGGTGATGA
>JBGQJV010000019.1:0-31358 GCA_041499215.1 Gemmatimonadota bacterium
CTGCCCGGGATCACCTGGATTCGGTTTGGCGTGTGGCTGGCGGTGGGACTGGTGCTCTACTTCATGTACGGTTCGAGCCACAGCCGGCTGCGGAATCGGGCGGGGTGAGGAGGCCGTTGGCCGTTGGCAACAACCGCCTGGCGACTAACCTGACTGGCCTTGTCATCCCGAGCGCAGCGAGGGATCTCCGAGGTTGCCCGAGCAGGGGCTGCCTCTGAGATCCCTCGGTCGCGTTGCTCCCTCGGGATGACAGGTTTCCTGTTCCACACCCTCCCTTCCCGCGCACCGCCCACTCCTCACCCATCACCCCTCACTCCTCACTCCTCACTCCTCACTCCTCACTGCTTCTCCGCCAGGTGCATCGCCCCGGTCGCGGCCTCGAGCGGCATGTCCCGGAACCGGATCCGCGATTCCTCCGCCAGTTTGGTCTTGAGCATCCGGTACAGCGGGCCATCGTGGAACAGGAGTCCTCCATTGGTGGCGACCTCCACCCCCATCCGCTCGTCTGCTCCGAAGTGCGGCAGCAGCTTGAACACCAGCGCGGCCAACTCGCGCGCGGCATAGTCCATGATCCCGGCGGCCACGGTGTCGCCCTGGTGCGCTCCCTCGAACACGGCCGGGGCCAGGCCCGCGACCTCGGCCGGGCCGGCGGCTGCGGCCCACCGAATCAGGGCATCGACGTTTTCGCTCCGGGTCGCCTTGAGGAGCAGCGGGGTAAGCTCGGTCTTGGGGCTCCTGTCATCCGCCGCGCGACCTACCGCGCCGAGGGCGGCGCGGCCGATGGCGTAGCCGCTCCCCTCGTCCCCCATCTGCCAGCCGAAGCCCCCGGCGCGGTGCATCCGTCCGTACGGGTCCCTCGCGACCCCCATGCTGCCGGTGCCGGCGGTGACCACGATGCCCGGCCGGTCACCGAAGGCGGCCGCCAGTGCGATCTCCGTGTCGCCCGTGACCACCACCCGCTCGGCCAGCGTCTCCGCCCGGAACGCCTGGCGCAGCTCCTCCCGCTCGGCCTCGCGCCCGGCGCCTGCCACTCCGGCGATCAGCATGTCGCCCCTGCTGGCTCCCGCCTGCGCCAGCGCGCGGCGGACCACCTCGGCGATCGTGGCGGCGCAGGCGATGCCCCTGCCGCTCCGCATCTTGGCTCCGGGGCCGGTGCTCCGGGAGACCACCTGTCCGTCACGCGCCACGATCACCGCGGTCTTGGTCCCGCCCGCATCTACACCGACGATCAGCCGGCTCATATTCCTCTCCTCCCGCGTAGCGTGCCAAGTACGAGTCCGGTTACCACCGTGATCGTCGATCCCAGCGGGACGTACCAGGGCCAGGCCAGCCGTCCGGCCGGCGCCAGCCACTCGAGCCCTGCCACCCCGCTCAGCCCCTTCGCGAAGAACACCACCAGCATGATCACCACCGTGACGGCGATGGCGGCAATCACGTCCCGGCCCTGTACCCAGGACGGGCCGCCGGCGAGCAGATACGCTCCCAGGAGCCCCCCGTAGGTGATCGAGGCGATGGACAACGCAAAGACCACCACCGGGGTCTGGCCGCCACCCGCCACCGCATGGAAGAGGAGCGCCACGATGGTGATCAGCACGCCCCAGACCAGGGTCCAGGCCCGGCCCACCCGCAGAAGATGGGCAGGGTCGGTCCGCCCGGTCCAGCCCGCGTAGAAATCGTGGGTGACGGAGCTCGCCAGCGCGCTGATGGCGGAGCTGTGGGTCGCCATCGAAGCGGCGAGGACCGCCGCCACCATGAGCCCGGCCAGGCCGGTGGGGAAGTGCTCCACCACGAACCGGGGGAAGATCTGGTCGGCCGGAATGGATTCAGGCGCGAATCCCGCGGCCCAGATGGCGATGCCGATGAGCAGGAACAGCGCGAACTGGGCCAGCACCACCACACCGGAGCCCACCAGCGCTATCCGGGCCGAGCGCAGACCCCGGCTCGCGAGCAGTCGCTGCACGATCAGGTGGTCGGTGCCGTGCGACGCGGCCGAAAGCATCCCGCCGCCCACCAGCCCGCCAAGCAGGGTATAGGTATGGGTGAGATTGAGCGCCGGGTCGATCACCCGCAGCTTGCCGGCGGCCCCCGCGGCCGCGAGGGTGTGCCCCAGCCCGCCTGCCAGATGGCCCGCGATCCACAGGGCGGCCACCCCGCCCGTCAGGTACACGCCGAGCTGCATCACGTCGACCCAGACCACGGCCTTGAGCCCACCGTGCCAGGTGTACAGCAGGGTGACCAGACTCATCACGATGATCGCCGCCGGCACATTCCAGACCGGGAGCGCGCCATCGGGGCCGTACCAGCGGGCCAGGACCGCGAGCGGAATCGCGCCGGCATAGACCCGCACTCCATCCGCGAGCGCGCGGGTGACGAGGAAGATCCCCGACGTCACCCTCCGGGTGGCCGTGCCGAAGCGGTGTTCCAGCCGAGCGTAGGCGGTCTCCTGCTCACCGGTGAAGTAGCCGGGCAGGAGCCACGCGGCCACCGCCAGCCGGCCCACGAGGTAGCCCAGCGGCAGCTGCAGGAACGTGAGATTCCCCCGCGCCGCCACTGCCGGCACCGAGATCACCGTGAGGGCCGAGGTTTCCGTCGCGACGATCGACAGCAGGATGGCCCAGGCGGGCAGGTCGCGGGCGCCCAGGAAGTAGTCGCCCGCAGTGCGCTGATTGCGGGAGACCCACGCTCCCACGCCCAGGGTCAGGGCGAAGTAGACGAGGATGACGGCGAGGTCGAGGGCGGACAGGGGGCCAGCCTCGGGTGGGTGGTGGTGAACGGTGAACGGTGAAGGGTGAACGGGTCGTCGCCAGGGAGGTCCGAGAGAAACGGGGGGAGCGAGATCTCTGTCTCACTCCCCCCGTTCACGGTTCACCGTTCACCCTTCACCCGGCCTTCAGGCCGTAAAGCTGCTCCCGCACCCGCAGCCACCCGTGGCGTTGGGGTTGCTGAACGTGAAGCCCGAGCCCTGCATCGAGGAGGTGTAATCCACCGTGACGCCATTCAGGTACTGCATGCTGAATCCGTCCACGAACACCCGGACGCCGTTGATGTCCATCACGGCATCGTCCTCGAGTGAATGCTCCTCGATGTTCAGGCTGTACTTGAACCCCGAGCAGCCGCCAGGCAGGACGCTGACCCTGAGGCCGCCGACCTCGGCCGGTACCTGCTCCGCGGTCATGAACTTCCGGACCTCTTCCACCGCGCGATCAGTGAGCCTGAGGGCAAAGCCCGGGGCGCCCACCTGCTGTTCAGTGCTTTCCATGTTGTCCCTGCTCCCGTTGTCTGGCCCACGAGGGGTCGCAATCCACTGCTGGAAAGTACGGACGGATGGGCCGTGCTGTCAATCCAGACCTGGCTTCACCACTTCTTCTAAGTCTTATCACGTCAACGAGTAAGCGAGTCGGCCCCGAGCGCATCTACCACCCGGTCCGCCACTTGGCCGCGCACCGGTCCCCAGCGGGGGTTATCCCGAGTGGGGTGTACCCGGTTGCTGAGCAGGACGATGGCGAGGCAGCGCTCTGGGTCGATCCAGAGCGAGGTCCCGGTGAAACCGGTGTGCCCAAAGCTGGTGGCCGAAAGCCGGCTGCCGCCGCTCCCGCCTGGAGTGGAGGTATCCCACCCCAAGGCTCGGCTGGAGCCAGGCGGGAGATTCTGGGCGCGGGTGAACTCCTTGAGGGCGGAAAGGCGGGAGGGCGGGAGGGCGGGCAGGGCGGGCAGGGCGGGCAATTGGCTGCAGTTTCCCGCCTTGTCCGCCTTGTCCGCCTTGTCCACCCACCACGTCAGGAGCACATCCGCAAACCTGAGCAGATCTCTGGCGGACGAAAACAGGCCCGCATGTCCCGACACTCCGTCGAGCCGGGCCGCGTTCTCGTCGTGCACCTCCCCTCGCAGCACCCGCCCCCGCCAGGGGTCGTTCTCGGTGGGTGCGATGCGGGGGCGCCAGCCGTCGGGCGGGAGGTAGCGGGTGTCCCGCATGCCCAGCGGTCCGAAGACCCGCTCCGCGAGCAGGGTGTCGATCCGATGCCCGAGGACTCGCTCGACCGCCTGGGTCAGGATGATCGCGCCGAGATCGGAGTAGGTGTACTTCTCGCCCGGCGCGGCGACCAGGCGGGTGGTGTCCGCCAAGGCCAGCGCCTCGGGCCGGCTCCCCGTCTCCTGGTACAGCGGCCGCCACGCCGGGAGGCCGCTCGAATGGGTGAGCAGAAGGCGCAGGGTGACGTTCCGGCGTTCGGGCTGGCTCGAATCGGAAGCGAACGCGGGGAGGTAGCGTGCGACCGGTGCATCCACCTCGAGCCGGCCCTCATCCACGGCGAGCATCACCATGGTTGTGAGTCCGATGACCTTGGTCAACGAGGCCAGGTCGTACACCGTGGTGCTGTCGGGGCGGGTCGGGTCGTCGGTGCCGAGATGCCCGGCACCGACGTAGCGGTGCTCACCCGCCAGGCTCACGCCCAGTACCGCGCCGGGCGCGGCCCCCGCGGCGACCACCGAGTCGAGAAACACCGTGACCGCCGGCCACCCCGGGAGCCGGGGCGCCGCCGGGGCGGGGCGGGCACCGCATCCCTCGGCGGCGAGCAGCAGGGCCAGCACCAGGGGTCGCACGGTCTAGGGCTGGTTTGGCGGCCAGCGGGTCAGGCCGTGGCCGAGCGGGTAGTTCGGGGGCAAGCTGACGGGCAGCCGGCCCGTGATCGCGGCCTGGCCTGCGAGGGCGCGGGCCGCCGCCCATTCGTTGATCGGGTTGGCGCCCCAGGCGATCAGGTAGGACCGGAGATGGGGCACCTGCAGCCCGACGTACGGCGAGCCGAGTGACAGCACCGCGCTGCGTCGACGCATGCTGATCTGGTCCACCAGCTTCGCCACCGGGTCGGGAAGGCCGATGGTCCCCTTGGCGGTGGTGACTTTCACCGATAGGGCGAAAAGCGTGTACGGGGTCTTGCGCGCAATCACCCGGACCGAGTCGAAGCTGGCGGGCCCGCTCGCTGGCCACAGGCGGAAGATCGTGACGTTGTGGCCGGCGCTCTTGAGCTGCTTGAGCAGGGTGTTGCCTACCGTGCCGGCATTCTCTTCGCCGTAGGTCACCAGCGCGATGTTGCGGGGATGGGCCCGCAGACTGTCCACCGTCCCACCGCTGTCGGCCACCAGCACCACGGAGCGCTGGGCCACGTCCCGGGCGGTCTGCAGGAAGCGGGTGCTGCCCACGACTTCGGGGATGCTGTCGAGCGGCACCGTGCGCCGGGAGAACAGTCCCAGCCGGCGCTTCATCCACAGCAGTCGCCGCACCGACCGGTCGAGCCGCTCGTAGGGGATCCGCCCGGTCTCGATGGCGTCGGTCATGGCGTCGACCGCCTGGGCCGGGTCGGCCGGCATCAGCAGCAGGTCGGAGCCCGCCAGGAACGCCCGCACCGCCGCCTCGCCCGCGCCATAGGCGTTGACCACCCCGGCCATGTCGAGCGCATCGGTGACCACCATCCCCTCGAACTTGAGCGAGTCGCGCAGGAGGCCCGTGAGAATTGCCGGGTCGAGGGTAGCCGGACCCTTCGGGTCACTCGCGATGGCCGGCATGGCCAGATGGCCCGACATGACCAGGGCGACACCGGCCTGGATCGCGGCGCGGAACGGCACCAGCTCCAGGGTGTCGAGCCGGGCCCAGCCGGCGGAGATTACCGGCAACGCGAGATGGGAGTCCACCTCGGTGTCCCCGTGCCCGGGGAAGTGTTTCGCGGTGGCCAGCATCCCGTTGTCCTGCAGCCCATGGATGGTCGCGGCCACCAGCCGGCCGACCAGATTCGGATTCTCCCCGAAGGAGCGGGTGTTGATGACCGGGTTGGCCGGGTTGTTGTTGACGTCTGCGTCGGGCGCGAAGGCCACGTGAATCCCCACCGCGCGTCCTTCGAGCGCGGTAATCCGTCCCATCTCGTAGGCATCCTGGTCGCTTCCGGTGGCGGCCACGCCCATATTGGTGGGGAAGGGTGTCGCGCCGTTGAGCCGGAAACTGGCGCCCGCCTCGAGGTCGGCGGCGACGAGCAGGGGCAGCGGCGAGCGTTCCTGCAGGCGGTTGAGCTTCATCGCCACGTCCAGCGGTGAGCCGACCGAGATGATCAGGCCGCCCAGCTGCAGCGAATCCACCCACCGCTGGGCCACCACGAAGGCGCTGTCGTCGAACGCCGCGTAGCTCCCCGCCAGCCAGGGTATCACCAGCTGCGCCACCTTGGCCCGGAGCGGCAGCGAGTCGAGCAGCCGCTCCACCGCGAGCGTGTCCCGGCGCGTGTCCTGCGCCATTGCGGGAGCGGCGGCCACACCGAGGCCAAGAGAGAGAAGAGCGAGGAATCCGGCTTTATGGCGACGGTGCACTGGGCGCTCGGTGGCTTGCTGGTTGTGGGGCTGAGCTGTCGGGGGCAG
Organism: Gemmatimonadota bacterium; assembly: GCA_041499215.1. GTDB lineage: Bacteria > Gemmatimonadota > Gemmatimonadetes > Gemmatimonadales > GWC2-71-9 > JADJOM01. Next base: position 6,397 of record JBGQJV010000019.1, read on the forward strand.
ACCCTGGTGGCGCCGCGCTGTAGCCCCGCACAGCTGTGCGGCGACACGGCTGCGGCGCCACAGATCCCGGTCCGTCCCGGGCTCGAGGTCCTGCTTTCCGACAGCTTCCACCTGGTCAGGGGCCGCAGAGTCGGGCTGGTAACCAATCAGGCCGGGGTAGACCACCTGGGGCGGAACGGAGTGGATCGACTGCTCGGTGCCGGAGTCCGGCTGGCGGCTCTATTCAGCCCGGAACACGGAGTCCGCGGCACCGCGGATCCCGGTGCAGCCGTGGCATCGAGCACCGACTCCGCCACCGGACTCCCAATCTACAGCCTCTACGGTCGCAATTCCGCCCCGACCGATTCGATGCTCGCGGGCCTCGATGTGATCCTGCTCGATCTCCAGGATGCCGGCGCCCGATACTACACTTATCTATGGACCACCGTCGAGGTGATGCGCGCGGCCGCGCGACGGCACCTTCCGGTGGTGGTGCTCGACCGGCCCAATCCCCTTGGCGGGGCGGTCCAGGGCAATGTGCTGGATACCACCTTCCGCACCGCGGTGGGTCTGCTGTCCATCCCGATGCGGCACGGCATGACCCTGGGCGAGCTGGCCCGCCTTGCCCGCGCCGACTTCGGCCTCGAGACCGAGCTCCGCGTCGTGCCGGTCGCGGGCTGGCGCCGGTCGATGTACTTCGACCAGACCGGGCTGCCCTTCGTGCCCCCATCGCCCAACCTGCAGAGTCTCGAGGCGCTGATTCACTATCCCGGCCTGTGCCTGATGGAGGGCACCACGCTCTCCGTGGGCCGGGGGACCGACCATGCGTTCGAGCAGGTGGGTGCCCCCTGGCTCGACACCACGCGGGTCCTCGCCGCTCTTCGCGGGGCGGCGCTCCCCGGGGTTTCGTTCGAAGGCGTGACGTTCACTCCCCGGCGGCCCGGTGACGGGAAGTTCGCCGACACGCTCGTAGCCGGCATCCGGCTCCGGGTGCTCGACCGCGAGCAATACGATCCGACTATCACCGCGCTCTCCCTCCTTCAGGCGGTGAGTCGCACCGGCGCTACGCTGTTCCCCTCGGATCGGCGTCACTTCCAGCGCCTGCTGGCGGAGCGGGTCGGTGACAGCCTCTTTGCCTCGGGAGCCTGGGCCAGCCTTCCCGGTCAATGGGCCGAGGCACGGTCACGGTTTCTCAACCGCCGCGCGCCGTTTCTGCTGTATTGAAGTGGTGCTGGGCTGGTCGGGTCCCGACACCTCCCTCAGGAAACACGTGGAGCTCGAACTCGGAACTCGGAACCATGTCGTTCAGGCCCGTCCGGCTTCCGATAACCCGTTTCCGCGGTTATAGTTTGCGCGGTTTTCCGGGGGGGCCGGAGCGGCCAGAAGCCGACCCTTCGAATCGAGGGTGCCCAATCAGGTGAAGCTCATCACCAAGCCGGTCGAGCGGGTCTTCTACACGGTGACTCGGCCGATCGTCGACGGCCTGATCCGGTGGGGCATCCAGCCCAACACGATCACCACCGTCGGCACTCTGCTCGTCGTCGCCTCGGCGGTGGCCTTCGGCGTGGGGCGGGCGCGTCTGGGCGGTCTGTTGTACCTGGTGAGTGGGATCGTGGATACCCTCGATGGTGGCGTGGCCCGGGCGCGGGGCCAAGTCACCCGCTTCGGGGCCTTCTACGACTCGACCCTCGACCGGGTGGGAGACGGCGCGACCTTCATGGGCATCGCCGTGTTCTACCTGCTGGCCGCGCCGGGTACGGTGGCGCACCGCGAGCTGGCCATCATCATCTGCATGGTGGCGATCATTGCCTCCCTGCTGGTCTCCTACGCCCGTGCCCGGGCGGAAGGGCTGGGGATCGACTGCAAGGTCGGGCTGGTGCAGCGGGCGGAGCGGATCGTGGGGCTGGGGGTGCCGACCGTGCTGTTCGGGGCGGGACCGGAGGGACTCCTGCTGTTCTGGATCGTGGCGGTTCTCGCGCTCGCGTCGGTGGTCACCGTCGTGCAGCGTTTCGTATACGTCTACCAGGTGACGGAGGGCGCAGGAGCGTCCGAAGCGCCGAAAGGACCCTGAGCGTGGCAACAGGCACTCCCCGGCCGATCGCGCCGGCCAAGGGCAAGCTGGGCGTTCTCTGCGTCGGACTGGGCGCGGTGGCGACCACATTCATCGCCGGCGTCGAGCTGATCCGCCGTGGCAAGGCCAAGCCGATCGGCTCGCTGACCCAGATGGGCACTATCCGCCTGGGCAAGCGGACCGAGGGCCGGGCCCCGTTCATCAAGGAGTTCGTGCCGCTGGCCGACCTCAACGACCTGGTGTTCGGCGCCTGGGACCCGCTGCCCGACAACGCCTACCAGTCGTGCCTCCACTGCGGCGTGCTGGAGAAGCACGAGCACGTCGAGCCGATCAGGGAGTTCCTGCAGGCGATCGCGCCGATGCCGGCAGCCTTCGACCAGAACTACGTGAAGCGGCTCGAGGGGAAGAACGTCAAGCAGGCCCGCACCAAGAGGGAGCTGGCCGAGGCGCTCCGGAAGGACATCCGCGATTTCAAGGCCAAGCACGCCTGCGACCGGCTGGTGATGGTGTGGTGCGCCTCGACCGAGATCTTCATCGCTCCGGGCGCGGCCCACCAGACCCTGGCGGCCTTCGAGAAGGCGATGGAGACCAACGACTCCTCGATCGCCCCGTCGATGCTGTACGCCTACGCCGCGATCATGGAGGGGGTCCCCTTCGCCAACGGCGCACCCAATCTCTGCTGCGACATCCCGGCGATCGAGCAGCTGGCCAAGGACAAGGGTGTGGCCATCGGCGGCAAGGACTTCAAGACCGGCCAGACCATGATCAAGACCGTGCTCTCGCCGATGTTCAAGGCGCGGATGCTCGGTGTGGCGGGCTGGTACTCGACCAACATCCTGGGCAACCGCGACGGCGAGGTGCTGGACGATCCGGAGAGCTTCAAGACCAAGGAAGAGTCCAAGCTCGGGGTGCTGGAGGACATTCTCCAGCCGAAGCTGTACCCCGAGCTGTACGGCAATCTCTTCCACAAGGTGCGGATCAACTACTATCCGCCCCGCGGGGATAACAAAGAGGGGTGGGACAACATCGACATCTTCGGGTGGTGCGGCTACCCGATGCAGATCAAGGTCGATTTCCTCTGTCGCGACTCCATTCTGGCGGCGCCGCTGGTCCTGGATCTCGCCCTCTTCTTCGACCTGGCCCAGCGGGCCAAGCTGTCGGGCATTCAGGAGTGGCTGTCGTTCTACTTCAAGAGCCCGCAAGTGGCGCCGGGACTGTACCCGGAGCATGACCTGTTCATCCAGCAGACCAAGCTCAAGAACACCCTGCGCTGGCTGGTGGGCGAGGCGGCGATCACCCACCTGGGCGTGGAGTACTACGAATACGGAGAGAAGTGACAAGTCAGAAGTAAGAAGTGAGAAGTGAGAAGGGCTACCGTCTCACTTCTCACTGCTCACTGAACCGGAGCCCGACCTGGCAATGAAGTACTTCCACCGCACCCACCTTGCGCCCGAGTCCGTCATGGCCCAGGCGAATGCCTTCTTCGGGGCCCGGCTGGCGCCGACCGAGGAGGCCCCCCGCCTCCGGCGGTTCTCGGGAACGATCGGTCAGATCGGGGTCAGCGCCCAGGCCGAGGGCGGGCACTACACGCTGATCACGGTGGAAACCAATCAGCCGGGCGAGAGCGAGGCCGACAAGCTCGCCAAGCGGTTCCTCACCCAGGTGCACACGGTCGCCGAGCCGTCGCACGCGGCCCGGGGCGCATACTGAGCAGGCGGTCGGGCCGGCCGGCCCGCCCAGGCAATTCCACATCGAGGAGAAGGTTCCCTATGATGAAGACGATGGACGCCCTTCGCTCCCGGCTGGCGCCGTGGCTCCTGGCCGCGCTGGTGCTTGCCGGCGCGGCGCTGGCGCCCCGGTACGCTATTGCGCAGGACCAGTCGGTGTCGGCGGACGCTCCGGTCCAGGCCCAGCATGCCGGCGGCGAGGCCAACCTGGTGCTGCCCGATCTGAGCCAGGTCCGGTTCCTCGGGGGCATCGACGGCCGGACCCTGCTGATGTTCGGGCTCCTCGTCGCGGTCCTCGGGCTCGGGTTCGGGCTGTTCAGCTACAGCCGGCTGCGGAACCTGCCGGTGCACAAGTCGATGCTGGAAGTCTCCGAGCTGATCTACGAGACCTGCAAGACCTATCTGATCACCCAGGGGAAGTTCCTGATGATCCTCTGGATCTTCATCGCGGTGATCATCGGCTTCTACTTCGGCGTGTTGCAGGGCTTCCCCGGCGGGCGGGTGGCGATCATCCTGATCTGGAGTCTGGTCGGCATCGCGGGCAGCTACTCGGTGGCCTGGTTCGGCATCCGGGTGAATACCTTCGCCAACTCGCGCACCGCGTTCGCCGCGCTCATCGGCAAGCCCTACCCCTGCTACGCCATCCCGCTCCAGGCGGGGATGAGCATCGGCATGCTGCTGATCAGCGTCGAGCTGCTGCTGATGCTGATCATCCTGCTGTTCATCCCCGGCGCGTATGCGGGCGCCTGCTTCATCGGCTTCGCCATCGGGGAATCGCTGGGCGCCGCGGTGCTCCGCGTGGCCGGCGGCATCTTCACCAAGATCGCGGACATCGGGTCGGATCTGATGAAGATCGTGTTCAAGATCAAGGAGGACGACGCCCGCAACCCCGGCGTCATCGCCGACTGCACCGGCGACAACGCCGGCGACTCGGTCGGCCCCTCGGCCGACGGCTTCGAGACCTACGGGGTCACCGGTGTGGCGCTCATCGTCTTCATCCTGCTGGCGGTGAAGGACCCCACCGTCCAGGTCCAGCTGCTGGTGTGGATCTTCGTGATGCGCATCATGATGATCGTCGCGTCGGCGGCGTCCTACTTCATCAACGAGGCATGGACGAAGTCGCAGGACGGCGACAAGGACAAGATGGACTATGAGCACCCGCTGACCCGGCTGGTGTGGCTCACGTCGATCGTGTCGGTGGTGATCACTTACCTCGTGTCGATGAAGCTGATTCCGGATCTGGGGGGTGCGGACTCCGGATTCTGGTGGAAGCTCGCGACCGTCATCACCTGCGGGACGCTGGCCGGCGCGATCATCCCGGAGCTGGTGAAGATCTTCACCTCGGTCAATTCCAGGCACGTCCGGGAGGTCGTCACCAGCTCGGAGCAGGGTGGGGCATCGCTGAACATCCTCTCCGGCCTCGTGGCGGGCAACTTCTCCGCCTACTGGCTCGGCCTGACCATGATGCTCCTGATGGCGATCGCCTACGGGGTCAGCACCACGTTTCCCGCGGACATCATGCTGGCCCCCGCGGTGTTCGCCTTCGGCCTGGTGGCGTTCGGCTTCCTGGGCATGGGCCCGGTGACCATCGCGGTCGACAGCTACGGCCCGGTCACCGACAACGCCCAGTCGGTGTACGAGCTGTCGCTGATCGAGGCGGTGCCGAACATCAAGCAGCAGGTGAAGCAGGACTTCGGCTTCGACGTCAACTTCGAGAAGGCCAAGACCCATCTCGAGGAAAACGACGGCGCCGGCAACACCTTCAAGGCCACCGCCAAGCCGGTGCTGATCGGTACCGCCGTGGTGGGTGCCACCACCATGATCTTCTCGATCATCGTGGCGCTGACCCACGGCCTCCAGCCCGAGCTGCTGGCCAACCTGTCGATTCTCCACCCGCCCTTCCTGCTCGGCCTCATCACCGGTGGCGCGGTGATCTACTGGTTCACCGGCGCCTCGATCCAGGCCGTGACCACGGGCGCCTACCGCGCGGTGGAGTTCATCAAGGCGAACATCAAGCTCGAGGGCGTGGAGAGAGCCTCGGTGACTGATTCCAAGAAGGTGGTGGAGATCTGCACCAAGTACGCCCAGTCGGGAATGTTCAACATCTTCCTGACGGTCTTCTTCGCCACGCTCGCGTTCGCGTTCGCGGAGCCGTACTTCTTCATCGGCTACCTGATTTCGATCGCCCTGTTCGGGCTGTACCAGGCAATTTTCATGGCCAACGCCGGCGGCGCCTGGGACAACGCCAAGAAGGTGGTGGAGACCGAGCTCAAGGCGAAGGGTACCCCGCTGCACGACGCCACCGTGGTGGGCGATACCGTCGGCGATCCGTTCAAGGACACCTCCAGCGTGGCGCTCAATCCGATCATCAAGTTCACCACCCTGTTCGGGCTCCTGGCGGTGGAGCTGGCGGTGAGCCTGACCGCCGAGAAGGGCGCGGGCCTCACCCATGGCTTCGCGGTGGCGTTCCTGCTGATTTCGATGTTCTTCGTCTATCGGTCGTTCTACGGGATGCGGATCGAGAAGGCCTGAGCGGGGTACGGTTTCAGGCCGGCATGCGGGCGATCCGGCAGGGTCGCCCGTTCGCTTTCCGAGTTCCCGCTTCATTGTGAGACGTCCCGCGAGGCATGGAACCGCCGCAATCCGAGCGACGTACATCCGGCATCCCATCCCCAAACCGGAGTTTCCCGATGCGTCTGTCCCGCAGGCTCGCGGCCCTCACCCTCATCCTTCTCGGTCTGGCCCCGGCCACCAGCCAGGCTCAGGCGTCTGGCGCATTCTTGGTCCGACTGGGGCGGGACACCACCAGTGTTGAGCGATTCAGCGAGAGTGGCGGCAAGGTCGTGCTGGACCAGGTGGGGCGTGCCCCCAGGGTGCTGCGCCGCCACGCCAGCTATGCCCTGACGCCGGCGGGCACGCCGACCGACGTCGATGTGCTGATAACTCGGGTCGGTGTCCCGGCCGATGCCCCGCCGCTCCAGCATCTCACCGCCCGAATGGTGAACGACAGCATGAGCATCGAGACCAGGGTGGACACCGCGGTCCGGCGGTCCGGGCGGGCGCTGCCCGCCGGGACGGGGATACCGGTCGTTTCCCCATGGCTCATGTACGACCGGCTCTCCGCCCGGCTGGCAAGGTCGAAGGCGGATTCGGTGCACACGGCGATGTTCTTCCTCGGTGGTCCTGATATCAGCTGGGTGGCGGTGCGTCGTCTGGGCCGGGATTCGGTGGACATCGAGACCGAGTTCGACCGCTACCACGCGAAAGTGGACAAGGACGGCCATCTGCTCGCGGTGCGGCCGATCCGCGGAACCCAGCAGTTCACGGTGGACCGGGTGGCGTCCATCGATGTGGACGCCATGGCCACCGCCTTCGCCGCGCAGGAGCAGCAGGGCGGACCGCTCGGCCAGCTTTCTCCGCGGGATACCGCGCGCGCCACGGTCGCCGGCGCCACTCTGTGGGTCGACTACGGCCGGCCGAGCATTCGGGGACGCAAGATCTTCGGCGGGGTGGTGCCCTGGGGCGAGGTGTGGCGCACCGGCGCCAATGCGGCGACTCAGTTCAACACCGACAAGGCGTTGGCCTTCGGCGGTACGGTGGTCCCGGCGGGCATGTACACCCTGTGGACGCTGCCCACACAGAATGGGTGGACCCTGATCATCAACGGCGAGACCGGGCAGTGGGGCACCCAGCACCACGCCGACAAGGACCTCTACAAGATTCCACTCTCCGTCTCGACCAACGCCTCTCCGGTGGAGCGCTTCACCATTCACATCGCCGACGATGGCGGCAGCGGGCAGCTGCACATCGTGTGGGACCAGACGGTGCTCGCGGCGCCGTTCACCGTGCAGTAGAACCGCGGCAGTCGCAGCGCGCCGGACGTGCCGGGGGCGACCACGCGGTCGCCCCCGCTCGTTTGCCGGCCCTGGGCCCATTCCCGATCCCGGTCCCGCGGCGTATCCTGCAGCAACCCCAAAGGAGGCACCAATGCCGGATCGGGTACGGAAAGTCAGTTACTGCTATCTGCTCGTTCCCAGCCGCCCGGGGCAGGGAGCGGCGGTACTCGCGGCCCTGCTCGAGGCGGGAATCGACCTTCAGGCGTACAGCGGATTCCCCGCCGGTGGGGGCCGGGCTCAGATCGATCTGGTCTCCCAGGATCTGGCCGGCATCGGCCGAGTCGCCCGCAAGCGGGGCTGGCGGCTGAGCCGCGCCAAGCGCGGCTTCCTGGTCCAGGGCGAGGACAAGGTGGGAGCCGTGCACCGGCACCTGCAGCGGCTGGCGGATGCGCGGGTCAACGTCACCGCCGCCGATGCCGTCACCGCCGGCAAGGGCCGCTACGGAATGATCCTGTGGGTGAAGGCCAAGGACTTCGGCCGCGCGGCGCGGGCGCTCGGCGCGGGGTGAGCCGCGGGATCTTCCGCGATCCACCAGCCGCGGCTATCCTGATGCCTCCATTCGATCAAGGATCGCGGATGCTGCGGTTTGCGCTGCTGGCGGCGGCCCTGCAGATGGTCGTCTCTCCCGCCGTTGCCCAGAGCGATGCCGATGTGCGTGCCGCCGTCGACCGCCTGGCCCCGCGGATGATCGAAATTCGCCACGACATCCACCAGCACCCCGAGCTCGGCAACCGGGAGACCCGCACCGCGGATCTGGTGGCGAAGGAGCTCCGCCGGCTGGGTCTGGAGGTGCGCACCGGCGTGGCGCATACCGGCGTAATCGGAGTGCTTCGCGGCGGACGCCCGGGCCCGGTGGTGGCGATTCGCGCCGACATGGATGCTCTGCCGGTTACCGAGCAGAGTGATCTTCCATTTCGCTCCGTGGCGACCGCAACCTACCTCGGGCGGGAGACCGGCGTCTCTCACGCCTGCGGGCACGACACTCATGTGGCCGCGCAACTGGGCGTCGCGAATGTCCTGGCGGGGATGAAGGACCGGCTCCCCGGTACGGTCCTGTTCATCTTCCAGCCGGCGGAAGAGGGCGCGCCCCCCGGTGAGCAGGGCGGGGCCAAGCTCATGCTGGCCGAGGGAGCCTTCGCCAATCCGCGGCCGCAGATGGTGCTCGCCTTTCACGCCAACGGCTCCCCTCCCGATGCGGAGGGTCAGGACGAGCAGCTCGGCCGGGTGGCGTTCACACCTGGGCCCGCGATGGCCGCCTCCACCAAGTGGACCGCCCGGGTGATCGGCCGGCAGGCTCACGGCGCCTCGCCGCATCTGGGCGTCGACGCGGTCGTCACCGCGTCGCAGGTGGTGCTGGCGCTCCAGACCATCCGTTCCCGCAATCTCTCTCCCTTCACGACGAGCGTTGTGACGGTTGGCGTGCTCCGGGCGGGCGACCGGAACAACATCGTTGCCGGGGAGGCCTATCTCGAAGGGACCATCCGGACGTTCGACGACAGCGTGCTGGCCACGATCCAGCGGCGGATGCGGGAGATCTTCGACGGGACCACGCGCGCGGCGGGGGCCAGCTTCACTCTGGACTTCGAGGATCCTTATCCCGTGCTGGTCAACGACAGCGCCCTGGCGGTGCGGTTCCGGCCGGTGCTGGAGCGGGTGGCCGGCCCGGATCACGTGCGCCAGGCGCCGCCCCGCACCGGGGCAGAGGACTTTTCCTGGTTCGCCCGCGAGGTGCCCGGGTTCTACATCAATATCGGAGCGGTGCCGCCGGGCCGGGTCTCGGGCGGCCACCATACTCCAACGTTCTACGCCGACGACGGCACGGTGCCGATGGCCATGCGGGTCATGACCGCGCTGCTGCTCAACGCCCTGGGTGGTGGCGGTTCGTAGCCCCGCCCGCGCTTGACTCCCAATCGGCATTTCCCGATCTTCCCCGCCGGTTTACCGTCCACCCATGTCCTACCCCGCCTCTGCGGCCTCCGCCGCGCCGATTCCCGCCGGCTTGAACCGCGCGCAACTGCTCGATCTCTACTATTGGATGCGGCTCACCCGCTCCCTCGAGGAGCGGCTGGTGAGCCTGCACCGGCAGGGGAAGATCGTCGGCGGAGTGTTCCGCTCGCTGGGCCAGGAGGCGGACGCGGTCGGCAGCGCCTACGCGCTGGACCGCGGCAAGGGCGACATCCTCTCGCCGCTCATCCGCAACCTTGGCTCAATGCTGGTGCAGGGGGCAACACCGCTCGAGGTCCTGCGGCAGTACATGGCCAAGGCCCGAGGCCCCACTGCGGGCCGTGAGCTCAACATCCACTTCAACGACCTGGGGCGCGGTTTTCTGGGGCAGGTCTCCCATCTGGGCGACATGGTGCCGGTCATGGCGGGCATCACGTTGACCTTCAAGCTGCGGAAAGAGCCCCGCGTGGGAATGGTCTACGTGGGCGATGGCGCGATGAGCACCGGCGCGTTCCACGAGGGGCTGAATTTCGCGGCGGTACAGCGTGTGCCGCTGGTCGTGATCTGCGAGAACAACGGCTACGCGTACAGCACCCCGACCCGGCTCCAGACCGCGGCGGAGAACCTCATGGACCGCGCCGCGGGCTATGGTATCCCCGGCGTCCAGGCCGATGGCAATGACGTGCTGGCGGTCTACGAGGTGAGCCGCGCCGCGGTCGAACAGGCCCGCGCCGGAGGCGGCGTGACCCTGGTCGAGCTGCTCACCTATCGCCGGAAGGGTCACGCAGAGCACGACAACCAGTCTTACGTGCCGGCCGCCGAGCTCGAGGCCTGGGCCCGAAAGGACCCGCTCGAGGCCTGGCTCCGGCGGCTCACCGCCTCGGGCTGGGCCTCGACGGAGGAGATCGCGGGAGTAGACAGCCGGGTGGGCACGGAGCTCGATCAGGCGATCGGACTGTGCCTCGACGAGCCCTTCCCCGATGCCGGCACCGCGCTGACCGGGGTCTACGCGGACCCGCCGGCTGGCCCAGTGGAATGGTACCGGAGGCTTCCCGGCACCGGTCCTGCTGACCGCCTGCCCACCTGACCGCCTGTTCGCCTCGCATGCCTGAAACCACCTACCTCGAAGCCATCCGCGATGGCCTGCGGGAGGAGATGGAGCGGGACGAGCGGGTCTTCCTGCTGGGTGAAGACATCGGGAACTTCGGCGGCGCGTTCAAGGTCACCGAGGGACTGCAGCAGCGGTTCGGGCCGGACCGGGTCATCGACACGCCGGTAAGCGAAACGGCCATCGTCGGGGCCGCCGCGGGGGCGGCGCACATGGGCATGCGCCCGGTGTGCGAGATGCAGTTCATCGACTTCATCTCCTGCGCCTACAGCATCCTGACCAACTACGTCGCCACCGCACGCTATCGCGCCGGGTTGTCCACCCCCATGGTCGTACGGGGTCCCAGCGGTGGGTACGTTCGCGGCGGCCCGTTCCACAGCCAGAATCCCGAGGCGGCTTTCCTGCACACCCCAGGGCTCAAGATCGTGGCACCGGCCACCGCGCGGGATGCGAAGGGGCTGATCAAGGCCGCCATCCGGGACGACGATCCGGTGCTCTTCTTCGAGCACAAGTATCTTTATCGCAGGGTCAGGGAGCAGCTGCCCGCCGGGGAGGAAATCGTCACCCCCATCGGCCGGGCTCGCGTGGCCCGGGCCGGCCGGGACTGCTCGATCGTCACTTGGTCGGCGATGGTCTGGAAGGCGCTGGAAGCCGCCGACCGCCTCGCCGCTGAGGACGGGCTGTCGGTCGAGGTGCTCGACCTGCGGAGTCTGCTGCCGCTGGACGATGATGCCATCGTGGCTACTGTAAAGCGGACCAACCGCGTGCTCGTGGCACACGAGGACACCCGGACCGGAGGAGTGGCGGGGGAGATCGTGGCCCGGATCAGCGAGCTGGCGTTCGAATGGCTGGACGCGCCCGTCCGCCGGGTCGCCGCACACGACGTACCGGTGCCCTACGCGCCGACCCTGGAGGATTATGTGCTGCCCCAGACCAACGACCTGGTGGCGGCCTGCCGGTGGCTGGTGGCATACTAGGATTGGTCTGGAAGACGCGTCATCCCGAGTGAGCGGCGCGAACGAGGGATCCCGCTGGGTCCAATGGGATCCCTCCCCCTCGCTTCGCTCGGGCTCGGGATGACGAGCCCACAGCACGTAGCTCACAGCTCCACGAGGGATACCGCATGGCCAAGATCGACGTCATCATGCCCCAGATGGGTGAGTCCATCGCCGAGGGGACCCTGTCCCGCTGGATCAAGAAGCTCGGCGACGCGGTCAAGCGCGACGAGCCAATGTTCGAGATCTCGACGGACAAGGTCGACGCCGAGATCCCGGCCCCGGACGCCGGGGTGCTGGCCGAGATCCTGGTGCAGGAAGGCCAGACGGTGGCGGTCAATACGGTGGTGGCGAAGATCGAGACGGAGAAAGGTGCTGCGGTTGCCGCGCCTCCCGCTCCCAAGGCCGCTCCCGCCGCCGACCCCTCACCCACCCCCGCGCCCGCCTCGACCGTCGCCCCGGCCCCTGCGCCCCCGGCACGGCCCGCCGCCCCAACCGCCGCGCCTGAGCCGGCGGCTCGTCCGGCGGCAGTCGCCGATTCGACCGGATCCAATGGCCCGGAGACCGCCGAAGAACGGCTGCGCCGGCGGTCGACACCCCTGGTGCGCAAGATGGCGGCGGAGCACGGGATCGACATCAGCGCGGTTCCCGGCAGCGGCATCGCCGGGCGGGTGACCAAGAACGACATTCTGGGGTACATCGAGACCGGCGTCCCCGCTGCGGCCCCCCCCTCGGTGCCGGCCACACGGACACCCGTCGGTGCCCCGTCGGCGGGGACGCCGTCCGCCGCACCGCACGCTCCGACCGTCGAGGCCTGGCCTGGCGACCGGGTGGAGCCATGGACCCGCATCCGGCGGCTCACCGCGGATCACATGGTGATGTCGCGCCGGGTCTCGGCGCACGTGCAGACCCTGTTCGAGATCGACTATACCCGGATCTCCCAGATCCGGGCCAGGAAGAAGAAGGAGTACGCCGACCGCGGGGTGAACCTCACGTACCTGGCGTTCATCGCCCGGGCCATCGCCCAGACCTTGCGGCAGCATCCCGGCCTCAACACGGCGGTCTCGACTGACGCCACCATCTATCGGCGCGACATCAATCTCGGCATCGCTGTGGCGCTCGACTGGGGCCTCATCGTGCCGGTGGTCAAGCAGGCGGACGAGCTGTCACTGATGGGCATCGCCCGGGCCATCAACGATCTCGGCGAGCGGGCCCGGACCAAGAAGCTCAACCCGGACGAGGTGCAGCGCGGGACCTTCACCGTCACCAATCCCGGTGTGTTCGGCTCCTACGCCGGCCTGCCGATCATCAACCAGCCTCAGGTGGCGATCCTCTGCGTGGGGACCATCGAGAAGCGCCCGGCCGTAGTCACCCTGCCGGATGGCACCGATACCATCGCGCCCCGGCTCAAGGGAATGCTGACGATGTCGTTCGATCATCGCGTGGTCGACGGGGCCGACGCCGATCGGTTCCTCGCCGACGTGAAGAAGGTCCTCGAACAGTTTCCCGAGGATGCGGCTTGACCATGACGCGCATCCTCACCGTCGCCCGCGTCACCGTACTGCCCGAGCACGAGGTGGAATACATCGGCACCGTCCACGCCCTGGCCGAGCTCAGCGCGCCCCGCGGGCAGCTCCTCTGGCTGTTCAAGAGCGGCAGGACCGCACACACCTATCTCGAGTTCAGCGAGAGCCGTACCGAAATGTCCCACCGCACCCGGGCCTCCCGTACCGATCTCGAGCTCCGACTGGAGCGTCGCCTGCATCTGATCGCGGAGTACACCCCGGGCTCGAGCGAGCTGTGGGAGGAAGTAGAACCGCCCGAGCCACGGACCTCATCCGGCTGGGAGTCCGAGTCCGAGGACGAGGGCCAGTGAGGAAGCGTGATTGTGCGCGGTCCGCCGGTCCGCGACCGAGGGCCCCTCGGGAGCCGCTTGCGGCGACTCGGGCCCGAGGGAGTCCTTTTGGGGCCGGTCCGCCTGACCGCCTGACACCTGACACCTGACCCCCAGCGCCCATGCCAGACCGCCAGATCGACATCGGAGGGGAGACCTGGGAGGTCGCGCCCTCCGGTCGCGTCACCCAGTACTCCAGGGATGAATTCGGGCTGCTCTTCCGCCGCCGGGGCGCCGCGCCCGAGACCCGGGTGGTGCGCTACGCTCCCATCGGCTCCCGCTTCTCCGAGGACTCGCTCGCCGAGCTCTCCGAGCGCGAGCTGCGCGAGCTGTGGAGCCGCTCCCAGCCTGCCTGGACCGCCCCGGAAACGGGGTACCGACGCTGACCGGCGACTCTCCCTCCGGCAGAGTGGTCGATCTCCATCTCCACTCGACCGCCTCGGACGGTGCCTTCCCGCCGGAGGAGGTGGTGGCCCGCGCGGCCGCGGCTGGGCTCACGGCCATCGCCCTCACCGACCACGACACCCTCGATGGCGTGCCGGCCGCGCTCGCGGCCGGTCGCCGGCTGGGCGTCCGGGTAATCGCCGGGTGTGAGTTTTCCACCGTCGCGCCGTGGGGCGAGATGCACGTGCTGGGTTTCTTTCTTCCGGTCGGTTTGGATCCGCTGGAGCAGTTCCTGTTGCGCTGCCGGGCCGACCGGAAGCGCCGGGGTGCCGATATCGTGACCCGGCTCAACGGTCTGGGTGTGGCCCTGGCGATGGACGACGTGCTGGCCGAGTCGCGCGGTGGAGCAGTCGGCCGGCCGCATGTGGCGCGGGCGCTCCTGCACACCGGCCGGGTACATACGATCCAGGAGGCCTTCGATCGCTTTCTCGGTTGGGGTCGTCCCGGATTCGTCGAGAAGCGGCTCCCCTCCTTCGCTGAAGTGGCCGACCTGGTGCATGCCGCCGGCGGCGTGGTTTCCGCGGCGCACCTCAGGGACCGCGCCACCCGCACTGCGCTCACCACGTTCAAGGCACAGGGACTCGACGCACTGGAGACCCGTCACCCGGTTCACGACCCCGACCAGCGGGCCCGGCTGACGGAACTCGCGGCACAGCTGGGGCTGCTCAGGAGCGGCGGCTCCGATTGGCATGGTGACGACCTTTCGTTGCCGCCGTCCGGCCAGATCGGCGGCCAGGAGGTGCCGGTCGAGTGGCTGGACGCGCTCGAGGCTGCCCGCCCGACGCCCAGTGAGCCGGCGGCTCAGCCGGCGAATTGATTCCGCGGGCCCGCACTGCCACAATTCCCCGGTCCGCTGACCGCCCGACCACCCGAAACCCCGCCTCCCATGACAACCCCGACCTGGGATTTCACCGGCAGAACCCTGCTCGTCACCGGCGTTGGCCGCGCGGGTCAGATCGGGCATGCGGTTGCGCAGGCGCTCGGCCAGGCCGGTGCCCGCATCGTTGCGGTCGACCGGAACGCCGTCGGTGTCGCGGAACGGGTGAAGGAGTTCCAGGCGATGGGCATCGACGCGCGTCCCGCAGCGGGCGATCTCACCGAGCCTGATGTGGCGGCCTTCGCCATCGAGACCGCGGTGCGGCATTTTGGTCGTCTCGATGGAGTGGTGAATGTCGCCGGCGGGCTGACCACCTTCGGTCCGGTCGAGAAGAGCGGTCCCGACGCCTTCGACCGGGAGATCAATATCAATCTCAAGACGGCCTACCTCATGACCCGGGCCGCGGTCGCGCCCCTCACCGACACCCGCGGGGCGGTGGTCAACTTCGCCTCGCTCGCCTACTTCCGCCCGGCGGGCCAGATAGCGGTGTACAGCGCTGCCAAGGCGGGGGTCGCGGCGCTGACCCAGAGCCTGGCCGTGGAGCTGTGGCCCAGGGGGATTCGGGTGAATGCCGTCGCTCCCGGCATGGTGCGTACGCCCGAGAACGTGGCCTCGGCCGGCATGGACGCACAGTATGTGGAAATGGCCCAGATCATCCACGCCGTGCTGTTCCTCGCCAGCGAGGCGTCCTCCGGCATCACCGGCCACATCCTGCCGATCACCAACGGCATGAGTTGAACATGGAGCTCGCCTCCCGCGTCGCCCTGGTGACCGGCGGGGGACGCCGCCTGGGCCGCGCGCTGGCGCTGGCCCTCGCCCGCCGGGGAATGCACCTCGCCATCCACTACAACAGCTCCGCCGATGAAGCCCGGGTGACACTCGATGCCGCGCGCGAGCTCGGGGTCACCGCCGAACTGTTCCCTGCCGACCTGAGCGATCCCGAGGCCGCCCGCCGGCTGCCCGCTCAGGTCGCCGCCCGGTTTGAGCGGCTCGACGTCCTGGTGAACTCCGCCGGCATCATGACGCGCGCCACCGTCGAGGAGACCACCCCGGAGCTGTGGGACGGGATCATGGCGGTGAACCTGCGGGCCTTGTTCTTCACGGTGCAGGGGGCTTTGCCCTGGCTGCGGACTGCCAAGGGCAAGGTCGTCAACCTTGCCGATGTCGGAGGTCTCGAGCCGTGGCCCCGGTACCTCGCCCACTGCGTCAGCAAGGCAGGCGTGGTGATGCTCACCAGGACCCTGGCCCGTGCGCTCGCGCCGGATGTGACCGTGAACGCCATCGCGCCCGGCGCGGTGCTGCCGCCGGATGACTGGGACTCGGCCGCCCGGGAGCACCTGGCCAACACCACGCCGCTCAAGCGACTGGGGACCCCGGGCGACGTTGCCGGCGCCCTGCTGTACCTGCTGGAGGCGGATTACGTGACCGGGGATGTCCTGGTGGTCGATGGCGGCCGCCTGATCCGATGACCGACCCGGCCAGGGCAGTGGCCGGCGGCCCCACCGTAGACCCCGACCTCCCGATCAGCCTGGGTGAGGTCGTGATCGTGGGCGGAGGATGCTACGGGACGTTCTATGCCCGTCAGCTCACCCAGGCGAAGGAGCGCGGCCGGGCCATGTTCGAGCGGCTGCTGCTGGTCGACCGCGATCCCGCCTGCCAGCTCACCAGAGACCTGGGTCAGGCACCCGACCGCGAACTGGTGGTCTCCGGCTGGGATGATTTCTTCGATCGGTACCTGGCAGAGAAGGCGGCCATCCTCGGGCTCACTGACCGCCTGTCCGCCTGTCCGCCTGTCCGCTCCCCTGACCGCCTGACCGCGACCGAGCCCCCCTCGGGAGCGGCTTGGCGCGAGGCGGGGGCGAGGGAGTCCTTTAGGGCCTGCCCGCCTGTCCGCCAGCCTGTCCGCCCCGACGTCATCGTTCCCTCTCCCCTAATGCCGCACCTGATGTATCACTGGCTCCTCCGGCGTGCCCATGAGCGCTGGCCAGACCGCGAGATAGCGACCCTCCCGCTTCCTGAAGGACCCGGGACTCCCTATGACCGGGCCGTTCCCGATGGCACCCGCTACGTCTCCTACGCCGACTGGCTCTGCCCCACCCACTGTATCGAGCCCGCGCTCTGTCCTGTGACCCGTGCGCCGCGCACCTGGGAGATGCATGACGCCGTGACCGCCCTCACCCGGCGACTCGCTCGGGAGCGGCCGGTGGCGGGGCCGGTACTCTTTCGCTGCGAGCATCTGGTGTTTGGCGTCGGGACATTCGCGGTGGCGGATGTGCTCGCCGGAGACGCTATCGTGCGCGAGGCCGGAGCCGGTGGTGGAGCCGTGGACCTGCCGGTGGGAACGGTCTCCTCCTGCCACGGGGCGGTGAACCTGCTGCATCTGGGACCGGCGTGAGGGCCGGGGTTCCATACTGGTCTATATTACGGTGAGCCGTTAGCCGTTAGCCGTTAGCCGTTAGCAGGTTGCCTGTTGGCCGTTGGCTGTCTGCCGACGGCTGTTCGCCGTTGTCCGGTAGCCATAGACCTCAGCGCATAGGGCACCGCACACTAGCCATGGCCGAAATGTTCGAGTTCGACACCATCATCGTCGGGGGCGGCCCCGCCGGGCTCTGCGCCGGGATGTACGCCGGTCGCGGGATGCTCCGCAACGTGATCCTTGAGAGCCGGGTCCCCGGTGGCGAGCTGCTCAACACTGAGAAGGTCGAGGACTATCCTGGCTTCGAGACCATTCTCGGCCGGGAGCTGGCGGAGCGGATGACCTCTCACGCCATCAAGTTCGGCGCCGAGATCCGCCAGGTGACGGTCGAGGGCATCCACCGGCTCCCGGACGGGACCTTCGAGGTGCTGACGCTCGAGGGAGATGTCTATCGCGCGCCGACCGTGATTCTCACCGCTGGCGGTACCCCGACCAAGCTGGGCGTTCCCGGCGAGGCGGAGTACGCCGGGTTCGGGGTCTCCTACTGCGCCGTGTGCGATGGGGCCTTCTTCCGGGGCCACACCATCGCGGTGGTAGGCGGGGGAGACGCGGCCGTGGAAGAGGCCGACTATCTCACCCGCTACGCCGCCAAGGTCTACCTGATCCACCGGCGGGATGAGCTCAGGGCCTCGAAGATCCTGCAGGAACGGTTGTTCGCCAACCCCAAGATCGAGGTGCTGTGGAATCGCCGGGTCCTGGAGCTCAAGGGGCGCGAGCATGCCGGCATGAAGGACCTGCAGGCGCTGGTGCTGGAGGACACCATCACCGGCGCGGTGCACGAGCTGCCCGCCACCGGGTGCTTCGTGTTCATCGGCTTCAAGCCGAATTCCGGGCTCATCAAGGAGCACTTCCGGCACGATGCCGGCGGGTACATCATCACCGATGACCGGATGATGACCTCGATCCCCGGCCTGTTCGCAGCGGGCGACCTGCGGGTGCAGCTGGTCCGGCAGGTCACCACCGCGGTGGGCGACGCGACCACCGCCGCGATCGCGGTGGAGAAGTACCTGGCCGAACGCCGGAGCCGGGTCGGTGTCTGACCTCGAGATCGTCGCCCTGCCGAACGGCCAGTTCGGGGAGAACTGCTACCTCCTCGCGGACCGGTCCACCCGGCAGGCGGTGATGGTCGATCCGGGCGAGGAGCCCCGACTGTTTCTGGCGGAGCTCGACACCCGGGGCTGGGCGCTCTCGGCGGTGTGGCTGACCCACGGGCACATCGATCACATCATGGGGGTCGCCGCGGTCAAGCAGGCCACCGGGGTTCCGGTGCTCCTGCATCCCGCCGACCGCGGGCTCTACGATGGGCTGCCCCGCCAGGGAGAGTGGATGGGACTCGCGCTCGAGATTCCGCCACCGCCAGACGGGGACCTGTTCGAGGGTCAGCGGCTCCGGCTGGGCGATCACGAGTTTACCGTGCGGCACACCCCCGGGCACTCTCCCGGCTCCGTCAGCTTCGTGGGACCGGGCATCGTGCTCGGGGGCGATGTGCTGTTCAACGGCTCCATCGGCCGCACCGACCTGCCCGGCGGCGACCTCGCCACTCTCATGCACAGCCTGCAGGCCGTGTTTCTGGCCCTGCCTGATTCGACCGTGGTGTACAGCGGGCACGGCCCGGAGACCACCATCGGCGTGGAGCGCATGACCAATCCGTTCCTGACCGGCGCCTTTCACCATGAGTAGGGCGGACCGGCGGACAAGCGGACCGGCGGGCGCTGTTGCCATGACCGGTGAACACGAGATCTCGACGATCGTCGACGTACCCGTCCGCCCGTCCGCGACGGAGCCCCTACGGGAGCGCGCAGCGCGACCCGGGGCGACCGAGTCCTTTAGGGCCCGCCCGCCGGTCCGCGAACTCCTTGAGGGCCCAACCTGCAACCGCTGCGGCTCCGCCGTGTTTTCCCGGCCCTGGGGCTGCAAGAACCCATGCCCGAACTGCGGCACGGTCTATCCCCTCGGTGACTGCTCCGACTGAGCCGGCGGCCGCGGCACCCGGTTTCCTGGTGCCGCCCCGTGTGCCTCTCAACCTCGCCCGTTCCGTTTTCCCGCCGCCCCTCGGGGGCAGTGGGACACTCACTGTGCTGGACATCACCAAGTATTTCGGCGATGCCACTGGGGGGATCCGCACCTACCTGCTCTCCAAGGCCGCGTACGTCCAGGCGCAGCCCGCCCTCCGCCAGGTCCTGGTTGTGCCGGGCGAGGCGGACGCCCTCGCCGAGGAGCGCGGGGTACGCTGCTACAGGCTCCGCGGTCCACTCATCCCGTTCGACAAGTCCTACCGTTTCCTGCTGGCAACCCGCACCACCCGCCGGATCTTCGAGCACGAGCGGCCGGATGTGATCGAGGTGGGGAGTCCCTGGCTGGTACCCTGGGTGGCCCGTCACGCCAACCGCCGGCTGGTTGCACCGATGGTGTGGTTTTACCACACCCATTTTCCCGCGATCATCGCTCAGGGTGCGGGTGCCGGCGGCTTGCGCCAGGTCGCTGGAAACGCCGCCTGGCGGTATGTCCGCCGGTTGGGAAGGCTGTACCGTGCGGTGCTGGTAGCAAGCGAGTCGGTGGCCCGTACCCTGGAGCGTGAGGGGGTGGAGCGGGTGCACCGGGTCTCGCTGGGCGTGGACCTCGATCGCTTCCATCCCTCGCGCCGTGCGCGGCTGGCGGAGACCCGTCGGCGCTTCGGCCTGCCGGATGCGCCGATCGCCATCTTCGTTGGCCGCTTCGCCGCGGAGAAGCAGATCGACACCGTGCTCGCGGCCTGGCAGGAAATTGCCCGACGCACCGATGCCTGGCTGGTGCTGGTGGGGGCGGGGCCGCGCGAAACCCTCCTGCGGGCCCGGGCCGAGGGATCGCCGGTTCGCTGGATCCCGTACCAACGGGATCGCGAGACCCTCGCCGATCTGCTGGCCGCCTCGGATCTCTACATTGCACCCGGACCCGCCGAGACCTTCGGGCTGAGCGCACTGGAGGCGATGGCCTCAGGCCTTCCCGTGCTCTCAGTCGATGCCGGGGGAGTCGCCGACCGGGTGCGCGAGTCCGGGGCGGGGGCGCTGTACGCCATGGGTGATGTGCACGCCTGTATCGAGGCCGCCACCTCCCTGCTGCGGGGCGACCCGGGTACCCTCGGCCGCACCGCCAGAGCCTTCGCCGAGCGGCGCCACGGCTATCGGGCCACCTTCGACGGCATCTTCGAAGTCTACCGTCGGGTCCTCGCGCCGGATCGATGATGCGCCTCACCATTCTGGAGGCGCATCTGCTTTGCCTGGTCATCGTGACGATCGACGTTGTCGCCCGGGGGATGCGGCTCCGCTGGTACCTCAAGGGACTGGGGACCGAGCTCTCGGTAGGCCATGCCATCACTGCGACGGCCTGGGGCGACGCCGCGGCCGGTCTGACCCCGCTCCGGTTCGGGGGGGAGGCCGCCAAGTTCGCGGGCCTGATGCGGGCGGGGGTGCGCCCCGCCACCGCGCTGCTCGGGCTCGGGCTGGAAGCGGCTGTCACCTATCCGCTGGTCGCGGCGTTCGGATTCGGCCTGGCCGGTCTGTACGCGCCCAGCTGGTGGTCGGCCGCCCGGCCGCTGATGGGAGAAGCCTTGCTCGCGGGCTGGCCATGGGTGGTGGGGATTCTGCTGCTGACCGCGGTTGCTGGCTGGCTGGTGCTGCGGTGGCATCGGCGCCGGGCCCACGCCAGCGGGGAAGCCGGTGCCGGCGCACGAGCTGCGCTCCGGCAGGTGCCCCGCTGGGTCATCCTGGTTGGGATTCCGCTCTCCCTCTACAACATCGTTGGCCGGACGCTGGTGCTGCCGCTGCTCGCCTCGACTCTGCCCGCGCATCCTCCCTTCGGGGTCATGCTGCTGGGTTCATTCGCGCTGCTCTACAGCCAGCTGCTCCTCCCCATGCCCGCGGGCGTCGGGGCGGTGGACTTCGGGTTTCTCGCTGGGGTAGCCGGTGATCTGGGACCGGAGCGGACCGGCCTGTTGATCGCCTGGCGGTTGTACACCGTCGGGCTGGGCGCGCTCCTGGGGGCCGGGCTCGCGCTCCACGCGCTCGGCTGGGCGGCGATTCGCCGGGTGGTGGTTCGGTCCCCGACGGGGTAGATCGGGCGGGAAGGCGGTATGGCGGGAAGGCAGAGTGGGCGGAATGGAGCGATCATCCCGCCATCCCGCCGCTCGCCTATTTCGGCGGCGGCGCCATGGCGACCAGCATGACCGTACGTTCCAGTGCTTCCACCACGCCATGGGGTACGCCCGCCGGCGCCCAGATCAGGTCGCCCGCTGTGGCCTCGCGGGTCTCGTTACCCACCATCATCCTCGCCTTTCCCGTCACCAGGAAGTAGAATTTGTCCGCATCCGCATGGGTGTGGACCTGCTGCGTCTGCCCCGGCTCGAAACAGTTGAGCCCGGCGAACAGCTGGCGGCCGCGAAACAGGTCCGCCTTGCCTGCCTTGTCGGCGGCGAACCTGGCCTGCAACAACACCGAGGTGAAGTAGTCCGTCATCCGATCCGACTCCTCCCTTCACCGTTCACCGGTCATCGTTGAAACTGCTTACTGTTCACTGCTCACCGTTCACTGTTCACTGTTCACTGTTCACTGTTCACTGTTCACTGTTCACCGCTCACCTTCATGACCACCCGCATCGAGAAAGATCCCCTCGGCGAGAAGCCGGTCCCGGCCGACGCCCTCTACGGCATCCAGACCGTTCGTGCGGTGGAGAATTTCCCGATCTCGGGGCTCAAGCCGCTCCCCGCGTTCGTGGATGCGGTCATCTGGATCAAGCGTTCCGCCGCCCTGACCCACAGGGAAACCGGGCGACTCGAGCCCAAGCTGGCGGAAGCCATCGTGCGGGCTGCGGACGAGGTGCTGGCTGGCAAGCACCGCGATCAATTCGTCGTAGATGTGTATCAGGCCGGCGCGGGCACCAGCCACAACATGAACTGTAACGAGGTGCTCGCCAACCGGGCCAACGAGCTGCTGGGCGGCCGACGCGGCGAGTACGTCCCGGTGCATCCCAACGATCATGTCAACATGGCCCAGAGCACCAATGACGTGATCCCTACCGCGCTCCGGCTGGCGACGCTCGCTACGCTCCCCATGCTGCTCAGCGCCATGGACCGACTGGCGGAGACGCTGCTGTCCCGGGGGCAGGCCTTCGACCACATCATCAAGTCAGGCCGCACTCATCTGCAGGACGCGACCCCGATCCGGCTGGGCCAGGAGTTCGCCGCCTATGGCCGGACGGTGACTCGTCACCGGCAGAAGCTGGCTCAGGCCGCCGACTGGCTCCGGGAACTCGGCATCGGAGGGACCGCGGTGGGTACCGGGATCAACGCCGAGCCCGAATACCCCGATCTCATGGTGAAGCACCTGGAGCAGGTCAGCGGGCTGGAGCTGCGCGCCGGCGAGGACCGGGTGCAGCTGATGCAGTCGATGGGTGACATCGCCACCCTGAGCGGCGCGTTCCGTGCGTGGCTGCTCGATCTCAACAAGATCGCCAACGACATCAGGCTGCTCGCCTCCGGGCCGCGCACCGGACTCGCCGAGATTCTGCTGCCCGCGGTGCAGCCCGGCTCCAGCATCATGCCCGGCAAGGTCAACCCGTCGATCGCGGAGATGGTAAATCAGGTCTGCTTCCAGGCGCTCGGGCTCGACACCACCGTAGCACTGGCCAGCGAGGCGGGCCAGCTCGAGCTCAATGTCATGATGCCGGTCATCACCCACAACATCGTCTTTGGCCTCATCATCGTGGCCAACGCCACCCGGGTGTTCGCCGACCGCTGCGTGGCGGGGATCGAGGCGGATGAGAAGTTGTGTGCCTACTGGCTGGAGCGGAGCCCGGCGCTGGTCACCGCGCTGGCCCCCAAGATCGGCTATGCCGACGCTGCCAAGCTGGCCAAAGAGGCCATCGCCACCGGATTGACCGTGAAGGAACTCGTAGTGAAGAAAGGGGTTTTGCAGGGAAGAGAGCTTGAAGAAATCCTTGATCTTCGTGCCATGACCGAGATCGGCGTTCCGGGAGGCAAGGGGATCCCCGCGGGCGGCTGAAATCCCGATCTTCTTTCTTGCCTCTGCTGTCCCACCTCGGCATATTATGGATCATGCGGATCACCACTTGGACTGAATACAGTCTCATAATCTCGCTCCACCTCGCCAAGCGCGGGGCGGCGGGGAGCGGGCCTGTGGCAGCCAGGGAGATCGCCGAGACTGAACGCCTCCCCGGCGACTACGTAGAGCAGATCCTGCTTCGCCTGCGCCGGGCCGGACTGGTCGAGAGCGTGCGTGGGGCCAAGGGCGGGTACTACCTCGCCAAGGAACCACCCGAGATCAGCATGCGGGACATCATGACCGCATCGGAGCACCAGACCTTCGAAATGAACTGCGCCACCCACCCGGTGGATGCGGAGCGGTGCCACCCCACCAGCGGCTGCAGCATCCGTCCGGTCTGGTACGCCCTGCAGCAGCGGGTCGACGAGCTCCTCGGCAGCATCTCCCTGGCGGACCTGATGAAAGAAGAGACCCAGGTCCATGAACTGGTGACCATTCCACCGGCAAGCTGAGCGTCGATTCCCGCGAGCTCGACCTCGGCCCGGCATTCGCCGGGCCTTTGCTTTGTCAGGGGGACAGCGCGGAATTGCTCGCGATCCCGCTTCGCAGTTGACGTCTGCCCGCCGTACTCGGTACTTTTGCCCCCCACGCCGAAGTGGTGGAACTGGTAGACGCGCTGCGTTCAGGGCGCAGTGGGCGCAAGCCCGTGGGGGTTCGAGTCCCCCCTTCGGCATGAAGACTGAGGAAACGAAGAGCAGAGCGGGAACTCCTCCTCTCTGCTCTTTGCTTTCTCTACATTCGGTCCGCCCGTCCGCCCGTCCGCCCGTCCGCCCGTCCGCCCGTCCGCCCGTCCGCCCGTCCGCCCGTCCGCCCGTCCGCCCTTTCCGCCGCCCGGCCTTCCCTTCGCCCCAACCCCCTGTCTATCTTGGATTTACGATGTCACCCAACCGCCGCCCCGCTCCAGATGAGGACGGGAAGGAGTCGATCGCCCGTAACCCCAAGGCGACGCACGACTACCACATCCTCGAGACGTGGGAGGCGGGCTTGGTGCTGACTGGCACCGAGGTGAAGTCGCTGCGCGGCAAGAAGGCCTCCATCAAGGAGGGCTTCGCCCGGGTTGCCAACGACGAGGTGTTTCTCGAAGGCGTCAACATCACTCCATACGCGCAGGGCAATCGTTACAACCACGATCCGGTCCGCACCCGGAAGCTGCTGCTGCACAAGCGCGAGATTCAACGTCTCATCGGCGCCGTGGAGCAGAAGGGGCTGACCCTGATTCCGCTCGAGCTGTACTTCCGCAATGGCGTGGCGAAGGTGAGGCTGGCACTCGGTCGCGGCAAGAAGCATCACGACCGGCGGGAAGACCTCAAGAAGCGTGACGCCCAGCGGGAGGTGGCCAGGGCGCTGGCGCATCGGGGGCGGGTGTGAGCGGGCTCCGGGCGGGGATCGCCGCCGTGTCCGCGGCTACGCTGTTGGTGGTGCAGGCCGGCCGAACCCAGGGGACCGAGCCGCCATC
>JBGQJV010000020.1:0-31176 GCA_041499215.1 Gemmatimonadota bacterium
CCCACCAGGCTGGCGGCCCAGGCACGCGGGCGGGTGGACGAGTTCTTCTTCGAGCAGCTCGACCGGCTGCCCGGAGTGGCCGGACGGGTCCATCCCGACCGCATGGTGCGGCCGGTCCTGGTAACCGGACCCTTCGCAGCCTGGTCCGGCCGGATCGTCGCCAATGGTGCGCTGCTCATCGGAGATGCGGCGGAATTCTTCGATCCGTTCACCGGCGAGGGGATCTACAGTGCGCTCAAGGGAGCCGAGCTGGCGGCCGCGGCGGTGCACCGTGCCCTGGGCAGCGGGTCCGGCATCCTTCCGGCGTGGCGGCTCGAGCCCTACCGGGCGGCCCGCCGCTCCGCCTTTCTGGGGAAGTGGGCCGTCGAGCGGCTGGTGGGATACGGGATGCTGCTGCCGGCGCTGTTCGACCACGCGGTCCACCGGCTGGAGACCCGCGGCCTGTCGCACACCTTCGTCGGCGTCACCGCGGACATCCTCCCCGCGCGGGCCGTGCTCAATCCCTGGTTCCTCGTCCGGATGGTGCTGTGACATCGGACGTCAATCCCGCGCTCTTCCGCCAGCTGCTCGGCCGGTTCGCAACCGGGGTCACCGTGCTGACCACCCGTGACGCGGAGGGGCACCCGGTCGGGATGACGGCCTCGAGCCTCGCCGCGGTGTCCCTCAATCCGCCGCTGGTCTCGGTGTGCGTCGACTTCACCGCCGACATGCATCGCGCTCTATCGGCCAGCGGCACGTTCGTCATCAACGTGCTGGCCTCGGACCAGGAAGAGATCTCCCGGCGATTCGCCGACCTCGCATCGGAGGAGCGCTTCGAGGGGATCGCCTGGCGGGAGTCCGCGGACGGCCTGGTGTTGCTGGGCGGCGCCCTGGCGCATATCGAGTGTGAGCGGTACTCCGACTTCCCCCTGGGGGACCACACCCTCTTCGTCGGGCGGGTGACCGGCGGCACGGTGGGAGAAGGGGAGCCGCTGCTCTATTACAGGGGCGGTTACGGAGAACTCCACCGATGACCAGTGCCCCGTTGTCCGCGCCGCTGGGCGATGAGCTGCTCGACCACCCAGACGCCGACCCGCTCACCGTGGAGACCTCGCTCCGGCACATCGTCCGGTCAAACCGCTGGTTCGGCGGATGGTGGGCGGTTCGGCGGGGGCTGGAACGGCTGCTCGCCGGCGTGCCGGAGGGAACCAGTCTGACCCTGCTGGACGTAGGAACCGGGGCGGCGGATCTGCCGCGGTCCGCCGTCGGATGGGCCCGCCGGCGTGGGATCACCCTGGTCCCGCTGGGTGTTGAACGGCACCGGACCGCCGCCGAGCTGGCGCGCTCCGGTGGGGTGGCCACCATCCTGGCATGCGCGGGCGCGCTGCCGGTCCGGCCCCGCAGCGTGGATCTGGTGGTGGCAAGCCAGTTGATCCATCACCTGGCGCCCGAGGCAATCGTCGAGTTCCTCCGCACGGCCGACCGGCTCGCGCGGCTGGGGGTGATCATCGCGGACCTCCGCCGTTCCCCCATGGCGATGGCCGGGTTCTGGCTCGGCGCCCGGCTGTTCCGGTTCGACCCTGCCACCAAGGCGGATGGATTGACCTCGGTGCGCCGCGGATTCCTCCCCGGGGAGCTGACGGCACTGCTGACCCGGGCGGGGATACGGGGACGGGTCGAACAGACGCCGGGGTTCCGGCTGCTGGCCACCTGGCGGGTGACCTGATGCGGACCGTCGATGAACGCGGAATCGCCGCCCCGCCGGCCAGCGTCTTCCGGGCGGCAAGCGAAGTGGAGCGGTGGCCCGCGATCCTGGGCCACTATCGCTGGGTGCGGATGCTCGAGCACCGCCCCGACGGCGGGGTGGTGGAGATGAGCGCGAATCGGCCGTTTGGCCCGCTCAACTGGCCCACCTGGTGGGTGTCGGAGATGTGGGTCGATCCGGATCGCATGGAAGTGCGCTACCGTCACATCCGCGGCGTCACCCGGGGAATGGATGTGGTCTGGAGGATCAGGCCCGACGGGGAGGGCACCCATGTGAGTATCGTCCATGAGTGGCCCGGCCCCGACTGGCCGCTGATCCGCCGGCCCGCCGCGGAATGGGTGATCGGCCCGGTGTTCGTGCACGGCATCGCTTCGCGGACGCTGGCGGGGATTGCGAGCACCTGTGAGCGGGGAATGAAACATGAGGTGTGAGGGTATGGAGGTGTGAGGGTATGAGAGATGGTGGTTCGACTTCCCCTGCTGGCGGCGGCACCGCCGGTCGGGAGGTGCGGCCGTCGACCGCAATTCGTCTCTCAGGGCTCATGGCTCGTCCCCCTGCCGCTCGGGCTCGCGCCCCTGCGCTCGACTGACCGCTCCTAGCTGAATAGCCTTACACCGGAACCCACCTCAATGCTGAACTCCGCCCGCAGAGTTGTCATTACCGGCATCGGCGCCATCACCCCGATCGGCACCGGCCGGGAGGAACTGTGGCAGGGGCTCAGAGCCCGGCGGTCCGCCGTCGGGCCGGTGACCCGGTTCGATCCGACTCCCTTCCGGTCCCGGATCGCCGCCGAGATCCCCGACTTTCATCCATCCGACTTCATGGAGGAGCGGCGTCTCCGGCGGCTGGATCGCTTCGGCCAGCTGAGCATTGCCGCGGCGCGCCTTGCCCTAAGCGACGCTGAGCTGGACCTGGCGCGGGAGGACCGGGACCAGGTCGGAGCGATGATGGGAACGGCGCTGGGCGGAGTAGCCTACGCCGAGGAGCAGTATCCCAAGTTTCTCGCCGGCGGCCCCCGCGAGGTGAACACCGCGCTCGCGCTTACGGTGTTTGCGGGCGCCGGCAGCTGCAACCTGGCCATCGAGTTCGGCGTGAGCGGCCCCAATTCCACCAACGGCATGAGCTGCGCCTCCGGCACGATGGCGATCGGCGACGGGTTCCGCGCCATCGCCCGGGGTGAGGCCGATGTGATGTTGACCGGCGGCGCCGAGGCGCCGCTCGCCCCGCTGTGCTTCGGAGCGTTCGCCATCATTCGCGCGATGTCCACCCGCAACGACGATCCCGCCAGCGCCAGCCGGCCGTTCGATCAGGGCCGGGACGGCTTCGTGATGGCGGAGGGAGCGGCCGTTTTGGTGCTGGAGGAACGCGGCCGTGCCCTCGCGCGGGGGGCGCGGATCTACGCCGAGATCCTGGGATATGGTCTGACCAACGACGCCTACCACATGACCATGCCCCGACCCGACGGCCGGCAGGCGGCCCGCGCGATGCGCCTGGCCCTGGCCGAGGCGGGGGTCAAACCAGCGGAAATCGGGTACATCAACGCCCATGGCTCCTCCACTCCGCTCAACGATCCGACCGAAACCGGCGCCATCCGCCAGGTGTTCGGCGATGACGCCGCCACTGTGCCGGTCAGCGGTACCAAGGGCTACTATGGCCACGCACTCGGCGCGAGCGGCGCGTTCGAGGCCGCGATTTGCGCCCTGGCCAGCGCCAACCGGTGGCTGCCGCCCACGGTCAACCTGCAATCACCCGATCCCGCCTGTGACCTGACCTATCTCGCGGGCGAGGGCCGGGAGGCCGACCCGGAGTTCATTCTCAGCAACTCGTTCGGGTTCGGGGGGATCAACGCGTGCCTGGTCTTTCGCCGGGCCGATGGTCGGTGAGAAGAAGTTCCGAGTTCCAAGTTCCGAGTACTGAGTACTGAGCACTGAGTTCGGACCCGGGTCTGAGTTGTGGAGATCGGGCGCGGCGGTAGCTCACGCCCACTCGGCACTGCGAACTCGGAACTCTCGAGCACTGGTCCGCACGCCGGTTCGAATCTAGATTCTCGCCGCCTTCAACCTGTCGAGTCATCCTGCTATGGCATCTCTTCCCCGTCGCGCCGTCGCCGAGGCGCTGGGAACCTTTGGCCTCGTCTTCTTCGGCTGCGGCTCGGTGGTGGTCAGCTCCCTCCCGGGGGCGTCCTACGGGCTCCTTGGGGTCGCCCTGGTCCACGCGGTGGTCTTCAGCGTGATGGTTACCGCAACAATGTCCATCTCCGGCGGCCATCTGAATCCGGCGGTCACGATCGGGCTGTGGAGCGTCAAACGAATCGACGGCCGCACCGCGGGCGGGTACGTGGTCGCTCAGCTGGCGGGGGGCGTGCTGGGCGCCCTGGCACTCCGGTTCCTGCTCCCAGCCGGGGTGGTGCGGGTCGGCACCCTCGGCACCCCCGTCCTGGCCAACGCGATGAACCTGACGGACGGCATTCTGCTGGAGGCGCTGCTGACCTTCTTCCTGGTCTCCGCGGTGTTCGGCACGGCCGTGGCACCCGATGCTCCTAAAGTCGGCGGCTTCGGGATCGGGCTGGTGCTGCTGTTCGATATCCTGGTGGGTGGCACCATGACCGGCGCCGCGATGAACCCGGCGCGTGCCTTCGGCCCTGCGCTGGTGAGCGGGACCTGGTACGCCCAGCCGGTCTGGTGGATCGGTCCGATCGTGGGCGGGGTGATCGCCG
The DNA here is from genome assembly GCA_041499215.1 of Gemmatimonadota bacterium. Classification (GTDB taxonomy): domain Bacteria; phylum Gemmatimonadota; class Gemmatimonadetes; order Gemmatimonadales; family GWC2-71-9; genus JADJOM01. The sequence continues at coordinate 4,461 of JBGQJV010000020.1, forward strand.
CGCAGCTGTGGGAGAGAGTGTTGTTGAAGAAGTGAGGAGTAAGAAGTGAAGGGTGAGAAGTGAGAAGTGAGAAGGGGTAGTCTCCCCGTTTGGCGAGGCACCACCTTCTTACTTCTCACTTCTCACTTCTCACTTTTCAATTCTCACTGCTTACTTCTTCAGCCGCCTTGCCTGCACGATCAGCGATATCGCATAGCTCAGGTAGATCGTTCCCGCGACCACGTAGGCCGCGACTAGGTACTGCCCGTTGTCAGGCGGCATCGGCAGCCTCCTGCGCGTCGCGCACCAGTTGGATCCCGTAGCGCAGCGTCACCATGCCCACATACATCAGGATGAACACGCCGATCCCGGTCAGCAGGGTCCGGAGCATCTCGGGAGGCAGCGACGGAGCACTCGGCTTCATGATGATCGGCTGGGGGTGAAGCCCGCGCCAGAGATAGACGCTGAGGTGAATGAACGGCACCAGCACCACGCCCATGATGCTGATCACCGCCGAAAAGCGGCCCCGTTCGACCGGATCCCGCAGGGCGGCCCTGAGCGTGTGATAGCCCAGCAGCAGGAAGAACAGGAACAGCGTGAGGGTGAGTCGTCCGTCCCAGGTCCACCAGGTGCCCCAGATGGGCTTGGCCCAGATCGGACCGGTGGTCAGCACCGCCAGGCAGAACACCGCGGCGACCTCCGCGCTCACCGCGGCAAACCGGTCGAAGCGCAGGTCGTGCAGCCAGAGGTAGAGACCGCTGGCGAGACCGGTGAGCGGCATGGCGATCCACAGCGTGACGGTCGCGGACGGCACGTGGATGTAGAAGATCTTCTGGGCCAGGCCCTGGCGCGCCTCGACCGGGGTAAACTGCACGGCGAGGACCATCACCACGCCCACACCGAGGATGCCCAGTATCGTGAGCACGAGTCCGCGCCGGATGATCGCGTGCGCCGGCCCGAGATCGGGAGTCATTCGTCGACCACCGCGGGGAAGAGGAGGATGGCCAGGGTCAGGAACACCACGTCGTATACCGCGAGGAAGTTAAGCCCGGGAATCACCTCGCTCAACGGACGCCCGGCGAGCAGCGGCACCGTCACCTTCACCGCGTAGATGAGTGGCGGCACCATGAACGGCAGCAGCAGGACCGGCAGCATCAGCTCGGCGAACCGGGTCTTGGCCACCATGGCGCTGAACAGCGTGCCGACCGCCACGAAGCCGGCCGTCGCCAGCAGCAGCGTGAGCACCAGCGGCAGGAGCGCCTTGCTCAGGTCCAGGTTGAAGAACAACACGAACAGTGGCAGCGCGATCGCCTCCACCACCAGCACGAAGACGAGATTCGCCAGGTACTTGCCGAGATACAGCAGCTCCCGTGAGACCGGGGCCAGCAACAGCCCGTCGAAGGCCGCGTTCTCCCGTTCCACCGTGAACGCGCGGTTCATCGCCACCACCGAGGCGAAGGACACCGTCACCCACAGGACGCTCGGGGCGAGGTCGAGCGTCGCCACCGCGGTCGGGTCGCGGGCGAAGTTGAACACGATCAGCATCAGGGCGGCGAACACCGCCGCCGACAGCAGGCTGGTTCGGGTGCGAAGCTCCAGCCGGATGTCCTTGCCCGCGATGGCGAGCACCAGCCGCAGCATCCTACCCACGCGCCAGCTCCTGGTAGACCCGGTGGAACTGCGCCATGTCCGGGGGGCGGGGCGATTCGAACGCCCAGCGGCCCTGCAGCAGCACACCGACCCGGGTGGCCAGCTCCCACGCCTCCGCGGCGTGGTGGGTTACGATCACCATTCCCCGGCCTTCCGTGCAGTGCTCCCGGAGCAGCTCGCGCAGCCGGTCGCCGGCCACCGCGTCCAGCCCGGTGAACGGCTCGTCCAGCAGCAGCAGGGCAGGATCGTGCAGCAGCGCGCGGGCGATCGCCGCCCGCTGCTGCATGCCCCGGCTGAGACTCCGCGGGCGGTCATCCGCCCGATGCTCGAGTCCCTGCGCGGTGAGGGCCGCCCGGGCCCGTGCGGGCGGATCGGGGAGGTCGTACAGGGTCCCCGCGAGGATGAGGTTCTCCAGCAGAGTGAGCTCGTCGTAGAGCAGCGACTGGTGCGAGAGCAGACCGATCGGGCGGCGGGCATCGGGGTCGTCCCGGGTCAGCATCCGTCCGTTGATGGCGACGCTGCCCGCGGTGGGACGGAGCAGGCCCGCCAGGGAGCGGAGCAGGGTCGACTTCCCCGCCCCGTTGGGCCCCAGCACCAGCAGGACCTCCCCCCGCCGGAGGGTGAGGTCCACGCCCGCGAGAGCCCGGACGGCCCCGTACCGCCGGGCAAGGCCGCGGGCTTCGACCAGCGGCGGATCAGCCAAGGGCATCGATGCGCTGGGCCAGATCCGCGAGGTCGAACGGCTTCACGAGGTATCCGTTGTGGGGAAGATCCAGGACCCGGAGCTGGGGCTCGAAGCTCACGTAGGCCGAGGTGATGATAACCCGGAGCGCAGGAAGGCGGGCCCGGAGCCGGCGCAGCAGATCGATGCCATCGGTGTCGGGGAGCCTGAGATCGAGCACCGCCACATCGGGCCGGTGCTCTTCCAGTAGCCGCATCGCCTCGGCGCCAGTCGCGGCATAGGCCGCCTCATAGCGGGAGGCAAATGCGCGCTCATAGCTCAGGCGCAGGGCGGGCTCGTCCTCGATGAAGAGCACCCGCCGCCGGGGGATGGCGTGGGCCATGCCCCGAATATAGCGCTAGGCGACGTCGGCCTCGACCTCGAACAGGTCGTCCAGCTTGGTCAGCACCAGCAGGAAGCGAAGCTCGTCATTGGGGCGGCGCAGCACCACCACCTGGCGTCGCTCCGAGGCGCGGCGCTGAATGAGCATCAGGGCACCCAGACCGGCGGAGTCGACCGAGCGGGTCCCCCTGAGGTCGATCACCAGACGGCCGGTCCGTTCCGGCAGCTGGTCCAGCAGCCCCACCGCACTCTGTCGGAAGCTGGAGCGGCTCTCGAGCCCCAGGTGCTCCGGTGCGACGAGTTCCAGAACCTGCGCTTGCGTGGTCTGCATCGTTGCCTCCAGCGCCCGGAAACTTCCGAGCGCGATGCTCCGCCGGCCTTTCCTGCTCGCGGGGCGCATCGCGCTCGTTGCGCGGGGCACCCGCCTTCGGCACCGAGCTATCTCTTGCGCGCTATTGGTGGCGCTCGAGACCTCTAGTTTTGCGGCCCCGGATCACTCCGGGTGTGCTCTATCGGGCGGATCGGTTGTTGGAGACCCGGTGGCCTCCGGCGTGGCTGAATGGCGAGCCCGGTGCCAGATCAATAAGACATTGTTGTGCAATGACTTAGGAAGTGTCGTTGGGTCCCCGCAACGACCGCAAGCCTCGCACGCCGCGATGCTGGGGTGCCAACTGCAAGTCCGGTAAGGAGTCGGGGTCCTTTGCGGGTTGGCCGTGGGGCTGTAGGCTATTGGGGCCGTTGGCCGTTGGCTGTTCGCCGTTGGCCGTTAGCTGGAGCCGTTAGCCGTTAGCCGTTAGCCGTTAGCCGTGCACGGGGTAGCGCCACCGGTCCTGGGCATGACTCGCAGTTCGTCGCCCATAGCTCGTCGCCCATAGCCCACCGCCAGAGCCCATGACTGACCAACTCGAGACCCTGCTGAACGAGACGCGCCGGTTCGCCCCCCCGCCGGAGTTTAGTGCCGCGGCCAACGCGCAGCAGGCGCTCTACCACGCGGCCCGGGCCAATCGGCTGCACTTCTGGGAGGATCAGGCAAAGACCCTGGAATGGATGACCCCCTGGAGCCAGGTGCTCGAGTGGAACCCGCCGCACGCCAAGTGGTTCGTGGGCGGCAAGCTGAACGTCTCCGTCAACTGCATCGATCGGCACATCAAGGGGGCCCGGCGGAACAAGGCCGCGATCATATGGGAAGGGGAGCCGGGAGACCGTCGGACGATCACCTACTGGGAGCTGCACCGGGAGGTGGGACGGGCGGCCAATGCGCTCAAGAAGCTGGGAGTGAAGAAAGCAGACCGGGTGGCGATCTACCTGCCGATGATCCCCGAGGCGGCCATCGCCATGCTCGCCTGCTCCCGGATTGGAGCGGTCCACTCGGTCGTCTTCGGCGGGTTCTCGGCCGAGTCGCTGCGCGATCGGATCAACGATGCCCAGGCGGTCTGCCTGATCACGGCCGATGGCGGCTACCGCCGCGGGTCGGTGCTGCCGCTCAAGCGTTTCGCCGACGAGGCGATAAGCCAGTGTCCCAGTATCCGCAACGTGATCGTGGTGCAGCGCCGCCCGGGCGGCCCGGGGGACGAAGCCTTCGCCAACATCACCGAGGGACGGGACCACTGGTGGCACCGGCTGCTGGACCAGGCCTCGCCCGACTGCCCGCCAGAGCCGGTCGACGCCGAAGACCTGCTCTTCATCCTGTACACCTCGGGGACCACCGGGAAGCCGAAGGGAATCGTGCATACCACCGGCGGGTACCTCACCCATGTGACCGCCACGACCCGGTATGTCTTCGACCTGAAGGAGGAGGACGTCTTCTGGTGCACCGCGGACGTGGGGTGGGTCACCGGCCACTCGTACGTGGTGTACGGGCCGCTGTCGAACGGGGCCACCGTGCTGATGTACGAGGGGGCTCCCGATTGGCCCGAGCGTGACCGGTTCTGGAAGATCGTCTCGCGATACGGGGTCAGCGTCTTGTACACCGCGCCCACCGCCATCCGCGCGTTCATGAAGTGGGGCGAGCACCTCCCCGCCAAGCACGATCTCTCCACCCTGCGTCTGCTGGGAACGGTGGGAGAACCGATCAACCCCGAGGCGTGGATGTGGTACCACACCAACATCGGCCGGGGACGCTGCCCGATCGTGGATACCTGGTGGCAGACCGAGACCGGCGGGATCATGATCACCCCGCTGCCGGGCCTCACCACGACCAAGCCGGGCTCGGCGACGATCCCGTTTCCCGGCATCAGCGTGCAGCTGGTGGATCAGAAGGGGAAGGTGCTGCCCAAGGGCGGTGGCCTGCTCACCATCACGGAGCCGTGGCCCGGGATGCTCCGCACGATCTATGGGGACGACCAACGCTACCAGGAGACCTACTGGAGCAAGTTCCCGGGCCAGTACTTCGCGGGTGACGGCGCCAAGGTCGATGACGACGGCTACTGGTGGATCCTCGGCCGGGTCGACGACGTGCTGAACGTGGCGGGACATCGGATCGGCACCATGGAGGTCGAGAGCGCCCTGGTGGACCACCCCTCGGTGGCCGAGGCAGCAGTGGTCGGCAAGCACCATGAACTCAAGGGCCAGGCGATCGCGGCGTTCGTCACCCTCAAGGAGGGCAACCAGCCGACAGCCGAGCTCAAGGACGATCTCAAGGAGCATGTGGCCAGAAAGATCGGCTCGATCGCCCGACCGGACGACGTACTCTTCTCAGCCGATCTGCCCAAGACCAGGAGCGGCAAGATCATGCGGCGGCTGCTCAAGGATATCGCCGAGGGCCGGGCGCTGGGTGACACCACCACGCTGGCGGACCCGTCGGTGGTGAGCCGGTTGAAGGATCAGTATGAGTCGGAGGAGGGGTAGCGTTCAGGCGGACGGGCGGGCGGGCGGCATGGTAGCGACTTAGGTTTAGTGGGCATCGAACTATCTGAACGGAGTAGTCTCATGCGTCTCAATCGAGTCCTTGTTGCCTGCGCCGGGCTCGCGGTTACTGGCGCAATTGCCCTGTCATCCAGGCTGACCGCCGGTCCGCCGGTCCGCCGGTCCGCCCCGACGGAGATCACTGTCTATCGCTCAGCCTCGTGCGGCTGCTGCAAGAAGTGGGAGGACCACCTCCGGACCAACGGGTTCACCATCAAGGACGTGGTGCAGGAGGATCTGTCGGCCATCAAGGCGGAGTCGGGTGTAACCGCGAAGCTGACGTCGTGCCACACCGCCCTCGTTGCAGGCTACGTGATCGAAGGCCACGTCCCCGCGTCCGACATCCAGCGGCTACTCAAGGAGAAGCCGAAGGTCGTGGGCCTGACCGCCCCCGGCATGCCCGGCGCCGCCCCCGGGATGGACACCGGCAAGGACCCTTTCGACGTGCTGACGTTCGACAGCAAGGGGAATACGACGGTGTGGGCGAAGCACTGAGCGGACCGGCGGGCCGGCGGTCGGGTGGACCGTCATGACGACAACGGGTGAGATCCGCGAGGATCCCACCCGTTCTCGATTCACGGTCCGCTGGTCTGCCGGTCCGCCTCAGAACTGAATCTGCGCCCCCATCTCCACCACCCGATTCGGCGGCAGGTTGAAGAACGCAGTGGCCGACTGGGCGTTCCGGCTCATCAGGATGAAGAGCTTCTTCCGCCACATCGACATGGGCGGGGGACTGTCAGGCGGGGCAGGTTTCCTGTCCGGCACGGCGATGAGCGTCTCGCGGCCGAGGTAGTAGGTGGTCTCCAGTGGCCGCACCGACACCCCGCTGGCCTGCAGTTGGCGCAGCACATCCGGCACGTCAGCCCCCTCCATGAATCCGTGGTGCGCCACTACGGAGTAGAACTTCTGCCCCAGGTCGGTGAACACGGTCCGCTCGTCCTCCGGGACGTAGGGGACCTCCTCGGTCTTGACCGACATCAGCACGACCTGTTCGTGCAACACCTTGTTGTGCTTCACGTGGTGCAGCAGCACTGGAGGGGCGCCTCCGGTGTGAGACGTCATGAACACGGCGGTGCCCGGTACCCGCATCGGCAGCCGCCGGCCGATATCGTTGAGGAACAGGTCGATCGGAAGCGAGATATCCTCCATGATCCGGGTGAGCCGGGCCCGGCCCCGCTTCCAGGTGCTCATCAGCACGAAGACCCCGATCGCCACCACGATCGGGAACCAGCCGCCGTCCTTGAACTTCACCAGATTGGCGGCGAAGAACGCCAGGTCGACGAACAGGAACAGACCGCACAGGGTCCAGCTCTTGAGCGGGGTCCAGCCCCAGCGCTCCCGGGTCACCACGGCGAACAGGATGGTGGTGATGGCCATGGTCCCGGTGACCGCGATGCCGTAGGCCGCGGCCAGATTGGTGGAGGAACGGAACCCGATCACCAGCCAGATGCAGGCGACCATCAGGGCCCAGTTCACCTCGGGCACGTAGATCTGGCCCTTTTCCCGCTCCGAGGTGTGCGTGATGGTCATCCTCGGCGAGTAGCCCAGCTGGATCGCCTGCTGGGTGAGGGAGAAGGCGCCGGAGATCAGTGCCTGTGACGCGACGATGGCCGCCGCCGTCGCCACCACCACCATCGGGTAGCGGAGCGCGACCGGGACCAGCGCGTAGAACGGGTTGGCCACCGCCGTGGGATCCTCCAGCAGCAGGGCCGCCTGACCGAAGTAGTTGAGCATCAGCGCCGGGAGCACCATTCCGAACCAGGCCAGTCGGATGGGCCGCTTGCCGAAGTGTCCCATGTCCGCGTACAGCGCCTCGCCGCCGGTGAGCACCAGCACCACCGCGCCCAGGATGAGAAAGCCCTGCAGCCCGTCGCGGACCATGAAATCGATTGCGTACCAGGGGTTGATGGCCTTGAGCACTCCCGGTTCCCGCACGATGCCGCTGATGCCCAGCAGCGCGATGCAGGTGAACCACAGGATCATGATCGGCCCGAAGACCCGGCCGACGCCGCTAGTCCCCTTCTTCTGGAACAGAAACAGAACGAAGAGAATCACGGTGGTGAGCGGCACGACCCACGACTTCAGCACCGGGGTGGCGAACTCGATGCCCTCGATGGCGCCCAAGACCGAGATGGCCGGAGTAATGACGCCGTCGCCGTACAGCAGCGCGGCCCCGAACAGACCCAGCATGATCAGCACGGTCCGCCTGCGGCCGTCGCTCGGTCCCTTCACCAGCGCAAGCAGGGCGAGGATCCCGCCCTCGCCCCGGTTGTCGGCTCGCATGACCTGCGCGATGTATTTGTAGGAGACGACGAAGTTCATCGACCAGACGATCAGCGACAGCACCCCGAGTACGTTTTCGGGGACGGGGGGAATGCCGTGCTGTTTGCCGAAGCACTCCTTGAGGGCGTACAGCGGGCTGGTGCCGATGTCGCCATAGACCACCCCGAGCGCCGCCAGCGACAGGGCGGCAAGGGCCTTTCCCGTCGGCGCCTTGCCCGCGACGTGGGTACTCACGCCGAGCTACTGCGCTCTTTTCTGGCCCGCGAGCGAGTCCAGCAGCGCCTTCAGCATGTCGTAGTGAACCGCGTTGCCGCCGAGATACAGCCTGCGGTTGATGAGGAAGGTGGGGGTGGAGCTCACACCCGCCGCCACACCCTCCAGGTAGCTCGCCCGCATGCGTCCGGCGTACCGGCCGGAGTTCATGCAGGCATCGTACTTGGTCCGGTCCAGCCCGACGCCTTTGGCGTAGTCGTTGAAGACCCCGATGGGATTTGACTTCGCCGGCCAGTCACCCTCCCAGCTGTAGATCTTCTGATTCATATCCCAGTACTTCCCCTGTTCGCTGGCACAGGCCGCCACGTGGGCGGCGATGCGCGCGAACGGATGCATGTCAAGCGGAAAATCGCGGTACCGCCACCGGACCCGACCGGTCCGGATCAGCCGCTCTTCGATGGTGGGGAACTGGACCGTCGCCCATTGCTGGCAGGCGGGGCACTGGAAGTCGGCGTATTCGGTGACTTCCAGCGGCGCGCTGTCGCTGCCAAGCAGGTAGCCCCGGAAGCCGCTGGTGTCCCCGACCTGGATGACCGGATTGGCGGGGATGCTCACCGAGGGTTTCCGCAGGAGCAGGAAGCCGAGGACTCCCACCCCGAGCAAGAGAGCCGCGCCCAGGAACGTGTAGAAGCCCTTCATTCCGCTGGGGGCGGCCGCCATGGTTGATCGTCCTCTGGTTGGTCGAGGGAGAGAGAGGTCCGCCGCGCCTCCTCCACGATCCGCCGGCTTTCGGCGATCTCGGGAGTGTCGTAGGTCGAACGGACCTCGTAGTGGAACAGCTCGCTCCGGGCATCGCCGAGCAGCCGCTGCAGCTCGCCGGCGGCGCCGAGCAGCCCGCCCGAACGATCCAGCTGTTGGATGTGCTCGGCCAGGTGACGGAGCAGGGCGAGCAGCTGCTCCTCGCGTGCCCGGCCGTACACCTCGTCGTGATCGCCCATGGGTCCAGTCTCGTCCTGCGGCGTCAGCTTGCCCCGGCGCCTGGTGTCTGGGGATGAAGCCGCAATCTAATCAGCCAGTAAGTCCCGCGGTAAACGAGACCCCATTTGCCCCCCGCTGTCCGGCCCGGTTATATTGAGGGCCGGACAATCCGCCCTAGGAGACTTTGGAGAATGGCGAAAGCAAAGCCCCCCCGTCGCACTGCACCCGAGCCCCGCATCTTCGATCAGGCCCGCGATGAACTGTTCAGCCATATCCTTCGCTGTGGTGTCCTCGAGGCACTGCCGGAGCACCAGAAGGAGTGGTTCGACGATACTATGCTGTACCTCGCGGAACGCTACGACAGCCTGCCGGATGAGGAACGGGCACAGCTTCGGACGCTGGGGGAGCGATACTGCCAGCCGGTGATGAACCGGCCCTCGGCCTCGCCGACCGAGCCGGAAGAGGCGAACGTCAACTGACGCAGATCTGGCAGGCAGCACCGTGAACGCCCCGGCGGCATAGCCGGGGCGTCTTGCGTTCAGGGCTCGGGCCTGCGGATCGGGCTCAGCCAGCGCCGACGCCAGCCCGCCAGGATCCTCGCGCCACCGCCGACACCGGCCTCCAGCACCCAGCCCGATTTCGCCCCGGGCGCGTGCTCCAGCCCGAGACCGAGAACCAGATAACCCTGATCCCGCCGGCCGACCAGCCCGGCTATCCCACCCAGCCCATACACCGTCACACCCCTGAGCCGGCCGGGCGAAAGAAGAAAGTGGGCCAGCAGCTCACCCCGCCCCGCCATCGTCCCGTCCAGCGAGCCCAGGCCGAGCGTGGCCGCCAGGCGGATCTTTCCGCCGGGCCGCCAGGCACCGTACAGGCCGCCCCCTGCCCACACCGGATCCTCGAACACCGTCATGCCCTGGACGCCGAACTCGTGCCCGGCAGGCTCCTGTCCCGCCGCTGGTCGGAACGGCACCACCACCGCACCGATCAGGCAGAGCAGGGCTGCCAGCGGCCGTGGGAGCATCATCGTCCCGCGCGCCGCGGGCTCAGTCCAGCACCAGATCGTGGGTCAGAACGATGTCCCGGGCGAGTGAATGAATCACGGAGCAGTACTTCTCGAGCGAGAGGTCGATCGCGCGGCGGGCCTTGGCTTCATCCATCGCGGTTCCCGTCAGGTGAAAAACCAGGTGAATCGCGGTGAACCTGCGCGGAAAATCTTCCCGCCGGGTCCCGGTCGCTTCGATTCGGCAGGTCACCAGACCGGCCCGGGACTTCTCCAGAATCGAGACGACGTCCGCGCCGCTGCAGCTCGCCGCCGCCAGCAGCAGCGCAACCACCGGAGTGGGTCCAGCGACACCGTCACCATCGAGCCGAATCGCCGGTCCCTCCGGCTCGCCGCCCTCGAAGGTCAGCCCGCCGGTCCACTTGATTGTCGCGTGACGGAGGTTGGAGGACATGGGCGTGGAACGTTCTGCGTTCCGCTTTCCGCGCTCCGCGTTCAAGGCGTCCGGCGATTCTTCCACGCGAAGGCGAAGTGAAAAGTGAGAAGTAAGAAGTAAGAAGTAAGAAGTAAGAAGTGAGAAGTGAGAAGTGAGAAGTGAGACGGGAGACGGGAGACGGGAGTCAGCGGTCAGCCCTCGCCCAAAGCTAACGCGGTCCGCCAGGAGGGGAGTAGCCCAAGCGCCAGTCGGGCAGCAGAGGTGTGCGGTGCCGTAAGAACGCGGAACTCGGAACGGGGAACGCGGAACGGTTAGCGCCCGATCGGCCGCTTGGCTCGGGGTGCCGCGGCGTTGTAGTCCCAGATGGCATACAGGGCTACCGCGGCGGTCGCCCAGGCGAGCGGACGGAGCAGCGGCGAGTCGGTGAGGAAGGCGACCAGCGTGAGTACCTGGGCGACGGTCACGGCCTTGCCGCCCAGCCGGGACGGAATGGCCATGGCACGACCGGACACCAGGGTAACCAGGAAGGCGAGGCTTGCGACCAGATCCCGGAGCAGCACGCCGCCGACTTCATACCAGGCCAGCCGGCCCGAGGCGACCACGACGGCGAAGGCCGCCAGCATGAAGAGCTTGTCGGCAACCGGATCGATGAATCCGCCGAACCTCGAGCTGCCGATCCGGCGGGCGATCGCCCCATCGAGCAGGTCCGTCACCGCGGCGACGGCGAGGACCGCGATCCGCCCGATGTCGGTCTGCACGACGATGAACACCAGCGCGAGCGGCAAACGCGCCAGGGTGAGGACGTCAGCGATCGTCACCCCCGACCGGGGGGGTGATGGCTGACCTTGCTCGCTCTCTGGCCGGGGGGTACCTTGGGAAGCCGGTCCGGGTTCGGGCCGGCCTCCGTCCCGCATATCGCTCACCGCTTACCACTCACCGGTTTATGGACCTCCAGCTCCTCAAGAAAACGGCGATCTTCGCCGACCTGGATGAAGGGGAACTTGCGCGGGTGGCGGAGATTTGCAAGGAGCTCAAGTATCAGGGCGGTCAGGTGATCTTCAAGGAAGGCGAGCCGGGCAACCGCTTCTACATCATCGTGTCGGGAGAGGTCCGCATCAGTCGGAACATCCCCGGTTCGGGTGAGGAGGCGCTGGCGGTGCTGCAGCCAGGCGCCTGTTTCGGCGAAATGGCGGTGTTCGACCGGTCGGAGCGGAGCACCGACGCGATCGCCAACGGTCCCGTCACCCTGCAGACCATCACCCGGCCCGATTTCGAGATCCTGCTCGATTTCAACCGGGACATGGCCTACAAGATCCTGTGGTCCATGGTGCGGCTGCTCTCTTCGCGGCTTCGGGTCACCAATGACAACCTGAGATCCTTGCTGGCGATTTCGATGTTTTAGGCCGTTGGCCGTCGGCCACTGGCTGCAACCAAACCCGGCGGCCGGCGGGACCGCGAGAGGAACCATTTCCCGGTCTCACGGACAGCCAACGGCCAATGGCCGACGGCCTGCACCATGGCGCCATCGCACTCCCTCACTGAACTTACCGGCATCACCACGCCCCTGCTGAGCGACGAGAACGGGCTCGCGGCGCTCGCCATCGCGGCAGGTGGCGCGCTGGGCCTCACCGCGCACGGCCCGCCGACCGCGAAATCCGGCCCGCGCGGCATCGCCGTGGGGCTGCTCGGGCACGGCGGCCACGTGGTGCTCCACGCCCACCCCGAGAACGGCAGTATCCTGGTGGATGTGCTCACCCCCGGCACCACCCCGGCGGGCCGGGCGGTGGAGGTGATCGCGCGGCGGCTGGGCGTAGTGCTCCCGGCGGCGGGGTGAAGCGGAGGCCGGTGGAGGGTGTTCCAGTCAGGTCCGTCGGCGCCAACGCCGGGATTCCCGTTTCGCTGGGAATGACGTCTACCAAAGCCATGGCCATGCAAAAAGAACACCCGGATCACCTCGACGCCGACCTGCTGCTCAAGATCTACGACCTCCGCCGTGAAGCGGTGATGCGGGAATCCCGCGCCGCGATGAACCGTGACTACTGGCCCCGCACGGCGGAAGAGGCGGTGGAGGTGCAGCGCCCCGACCACCCGCTCAACCGGGCCTACCGCCAGACCACCGGCTACTGGGAGATGGTCTACAGCATGGCCCGCCACGGTGTGATCCACGCCGAGTTCCTGGTCGAGAACAACGGCGAGGGGCTGTTCCTCTTCGCGCGGGTCGAGCCGTTTCTGACGCAGATCCGGGAGGCCAGCTCCCCCCGCGCCTTCCGAAACACCGAGTGGGTGGCCCTGCAGACCGACATGGGACGGACCCTGATGGAGGGGTTCCGCGCCCGGGCGGCCAAGCTGCTCGCCAGCAAGTGATCCACCGGCTCACCCGGAGTCACGGGCTGTCCTTCCGGCTGGAGCAGCGCGCCGCGGCCCTCCTCCCCCACGCCGATTCCGGATGTATCGCTCCCTCGACCCCGCGCTGATCGTCACGACTGCAGGAGCCCTGCGGCAACGGATCTCGGAGCGCTTCCCCGATTCCGGCCTCAGCCAGGTCGCGGGAGAGCTGTTGCTGGTGGCCCGTGAGACCACGTCACGGATCGAGGCGCTGCGGCGTCCGCGCTGGGGACTCCGGATTGCAATCGGCGCCATCATCGGCCTCATCATCGCCGTCGCGCTCCTGGCGGTGAGCCGGTTGAGCCTGCCGGGGTCATTCACCGCGCTGAGCGACTTCTTCCAGATACTCGAATCGGCGATCAACGACGTGGTGTTCATGGGAATCGCCATCGCGTTCCTGGTCACCATCGAGGGGCGGCTGCGGAGACATCGGGCGCTCAAGGCGCTGCATGAGCTCAGGAGCCTGGTGCACATCGTGGACATGCACCAGCTCACCAAGGACCCGGACCAGGTGGCCGGCGGGCGGGCCGACACCCCTTCCTCACCGTCGAGGGTGCTCACGCCGTTCGAGCTCGGGCGGTACCTCGACTACTGCTCGGAGCTGCTCTCGGTGACCAGCAAGGTGGCGGCGCTCTACGCCCAGCAGCTGGAGGACCCGGTAGTGCTGAGTGCCGTGAACGAAGTGGAGACGCTGACCACCGGGCTGTCGGGCAAGATCTGGCAGAAGCTGGTGATTCTGGGGAACCTTACCCGCGACCTGCCGGCTGTACTCGCCAGCTCCGGATCGTCCACCCCACCGTGAGCGCGAGAACCACGGCGGCGGGCACCGGATCCCGGATGGCCCACAGAGCGGATACCACGGTGGCGATCGCGATCACGCCGAAGCGGCGTCCTTCGCCACGCAGGGGACGGGCCGGATTGGTTGCGGGTGCGGCGCTGGAACGCAACGGGATGAGCGGCTGGCCGCTGCCGAGCGGGTAGAGCAGCCCCGCTCCGACCTGGGCGGCCGCGATCGGATTGGGCAGCACGGCTCCCGTCGTGCCGAGCGGCGGGCCGACTTGCGGAGAGAGGTCATGGGCTGGTTCATCCCGACCCGTCGCGGCCTCGTCAGCGGTTCCAGCACAAGCCGAGAGCAGGGCAACGAGCGCCGCGGGCAGGGGATGGTCCGGCGCCAAGGTCTGAGCCCTGAGCGCGGATTCGAGCGCAGCGGCGGGCGTGGCGGACGCGTGTTCCAGGGCCGCCTGCAGATAGGCCACCGCCGCGGACCCGGGCAGCTCCCGACCCGCCAGTCGGGCCAGGTCGAGTGCCTCGAGGATCCTGCCTTCCACAGCGAGAATCCACAGCCGCAGGTACCAGACCTGCTCCTCCGCCACCCGGGGGTGCCAGACGGCGTCCAGCAGCTCGAGCGCACGCGAGGTCTGCCCGGCATCGATCAGCCCGCGGACCAGCGCCAGGTGGGCGGGGGTCACCCGCACCATCGGAGCGGTCGCCATCATGCTCACGGGGGAATCGGGTACCGACTGCGCCGTGTTGCGGGCGAGCAGCGCGACGGGGGGCGTCGACGATGGTGTAGGGATCGGGGGGCGGCCGAGGCCACGGACCGAGCCGAGTGGAGCTGTCATCCCTCCGGTATCGGCAGGAGAGTCGAGGAACTTGAAGTTACTTCCCTCCGCCCTCGCCCCGGACCACCCCTTCTCCCCACGGGCCCCGCAACGCGCGCTCCGCCGCCTGCCCGACCTGCTCCGCGGTGACGGAGCGATACATGGCCGCGGGGTCCTCCAGGTCGGACAGCCCCTCCCCTGCCAGCCACGATTCGAGAATCTCCCCCGCGAGAGCGGCGCCGCTCTGTCGGCCGACTTCTGTCTGGCCCGCCAGATAGCTCGTAGCCCGGACCAGCTCCTCGTCGGTGACCCGTTCCTCGGCAAACCGGCGCAGTTCGCGGAGCATCTCAGTACGGGCTTCCGACTCCCGCTCAGGAGACGTGGCGATATATCCGAGGAACGATCCCCCGCGCGCCTTCTGCCAGGGCGATGCGACCACCGCGTAGGCCAGGGAGCGTCGGTCGCGCAGCGCCTCGAACAGGCGTCCGCCCAGACCGCCCGCCACCGCGGACCAGACGTCGCATGCGAAACGAGTGGGGTCCCTGCGGGAAGGACCCGGAAACGCAAGCGCGAACGCCGACTGGGCCTTCTGCCGGTGCACGATCCGGCTGTTGCCCGCGGCGGCCCAGGGGACTGGCGAGTCCAGCCGCGACGCCGGCCGCGCCGGATGGGCCGCGAACACCAGAGCCAGCTGGGTGAGTGCGGCATCGGGATCGAGGTCCCCAACCGCCACGACCACGCCTCGCGGGCCGAGCAGTGCGCTCCGCTGCCAGGTGCGGACCTCATCCGGGGTGAGGCTGCCGATCTGTTCTGGCAGACCCAACGCCGGCACCCCGTAGCCGCGATCGCCATAGGCCGAGGCGAAGGCGAGCTGGAACGGATAGCGGTACATGTCGTCCGCCACCTGGCTGGTTTCCTCGACCAGCAGGCCGCGCTCGGCGAGCACCGCGGCGTCCTCGAAAGCGGGTCGGTGGAGCACCAGATCGAGCAGCCGGGCCGCCTCTCCCAGGTGAGGCGCGAGCACGGTCACCCCGAATCCCACCCAATCCAGGGTGACGCTGGTGGCGACGGTGCCCCCGAGCCGCTCGAAGGCGAAGGCCAGGCCGGCAGCATCATGACCGCCCGCGCCCCTGATGGCGCTCCGGACCGCCAGGGCGGTGACGCCGGCCTTGCCTTCGGGATCAAACTCGGCGCGCGGCAGGTAGACACCGAGAGTGACAGTCGGAACGCCGGGTTTGCGCCGGACCAGGAGATCGAACGCAGGCAGGGCCTCGTGGTGCACGTTGGCGATGATGGTAGACTGGCGAGAAGGACGAGACGGACCGTCCTCCCCGACCGTCTCGACCGTCCCGACCGTGCCGGCACCATTGCCTGACGTGACGGTACCCTCCAGCCGCGTCACCGCAAAGGCCCGAGCGAGAAAGTCGGCGGTGAGGTCGGTGCCCTTGTCCCGCGGCAGGTAGGCCACCCCGGAGACCGCCTGTGGATCCAGGTACCAGGCGGCGACATTCCGCACCTGGTCGGCGGTGGTGGCCGCAAGCAACTCGAATTCGTGATCCAGCTCGTGATAGTCGCCCAGCGCCTCCGCCGCCGCGAGCGACGCGGCCCGCCCGTCCATCTCCTCCATCCGGCGAGACCACCGGGTGAGGAGCAGGGTCCGGGCCCGCTCGAGATCGGCCGGCGGCGGACCCGTGAGCGCCAGCCGGGTGGTGACCTCGGCGATGCGGCTGATGACCACCTCGATCCGGTCGGCATCGGTCTCGGCACCGATGGAGAAGACACCGAGCTCGGTGGGCGAGTAGTGATGGGCGCTAGTGGAGGTCGCCAGGCCGGTCTCGCGCAGGGCCCGGTACAGCCAGGCGCCGCGGCCCGCACCGAGGACCCCGGCGGCAAGATCGAGCGGGATTGCGTCGGGATGGAGCGCGGGACTGCCACGCCAGCCCAGAACTACTTCCGACTGGGTCACGTCGCCCCGGAGGGTGCGGGCGCGCACCTCCCGGCGGTCGGGCTCCCCAGGGGAGAGGTCCACCGCGCCGGAATGCGGCGCCCAGCCGCCATAGGTGCGCCGGACCAGGGCCAGAGTGGCGTCTTCGTCCACGTCGCCGACGATGGCGACGATCGTCCGTTCGGGCACATACCGCGTCTGGTAGTAGCCGAAGACATCATCCCGGGTAAACCCGGCCAGATCCTTCTCGTAACCGATCCGCCAGCGCCGGATCCGGTGGCGGTCGTACATGACCTCATGCAGGGTCTCGTGCGTGAGCGCGCTCGGGGTATCCAGCTTCCGCTTGGCCTCCTGGATGATCACCTTGAGCTCACGCGCCAGCTCGTCAGGATCCACCATCGCGTTCATCAGCGCGTCCGCCTGGATGGCGACGGCGTCGGCGAGCCGGGCCGCCGGCAGCACGGCGTAATAGGTCGTGTGGTCGTAGCTGGTGCTGGCGTTGAGGTAGCCACCGGCGGCTTTGGTCTCCCGGGCGATCTGCCCGACGCCGCGGGTGGGAGTGCCCTTGAAGAACATGTGCTCGAACACGTGCGAGATCCCGATCCAGCGGTCGGGCTCGTCGAAGAAGCCGGCCTTGACGTGAGTGACCACCGCGGCGACCGGAGCGGAAGTCTCCCGCTGCACCAGGACGGTGAGGCCGTTGGGCAGGACTTCCTTGCGTACGCCTGCGGTCCACTTTGGCAGTGAGAGTGATGGCATGGCGGAAAGATAGAGACGGAAGACGTGAGAGGTGAGACGTGAGACGGAAGACGTGAGAGGTGAGACGTGAGACGGAAGACGTGAGACGGGGTGCCCGCGAAGCCAGCCGAGCACCCCGTCTCACGTCTTACGTCTCACGTCTCACGTCATTGAATTATCCGCACCACTCCCGCCGCCGCACTGCCCCGGATGAACGCCTCGGGATCGGTGGTCGGGATGACTACGCCGGTTTCCGCCGCACCGCGCCGAGCCAGGTCGAGCATGAATTCGTAGGTCGTCGCGTCGGCCCACTCACGGTCGGCGTTTTTCATCTGCTCCAGCAATTCCTCCCAGGTGCCGCGGAAGGTGCGGCCGGTGAGAGTCGCGATGGTATGAGTGCCGGCCGAGATCGGCCGCTTCTGCATCGCCTGCAGCTCGGTGAGCAGGGTGCCGAACAGCTCGAGCTGGGCCGGGTCGCGTGTGGTACCGTCCGGCTGGGTAGCCTCCACCTCCGCCAGAATCTGATCGACCGGGTCCACCTCGCCGGACACCTCTCCCAGCCGGGCGAACCACGGCCGCAGCTCGGGATCGTCGTCCAGCAGCCGATAGAGGGTCTTCTTGAGCTCGATGTAGCGCCAGATGCCCAGCTCGTCGAAATGATCCTCGGGGACGGTCTGGTGCAGGTGGTGCATCGCGGCCTCGGTCTCGCTCCGGTCGTACAACATGTTGGCGAGGTAGATCCGGGACTCGCTGTATTCCGGGTCGATCTGCAGGGCGCGGCGCAACCAGTAAAGCGCACCGCCATCGTCGTTGAGGCGGTGACAGGCGTAGCCTACGCAGGCCGCGGCTTCGGGGCAGTCGGGCTGGGCCGCGACGGCATACTCGAAGAACTGTTGCGCGGCGGCGATCAGCCCCTCCCGGAAGAGGGCCCGACCGACCTGCAGCATCAGCTCGTGATCTTCCCGGAAGCCGAGCGAGAGGATGCGGTCGAAGGCGCCGAGCGCCCGTTGCCGGTCGCCCAACTTGAGGAGCACCTCGCCGTACCCCGCGAGGGTGTCCTCATGGTCGGGATCGAGCGCCAGCGCCCGCTCGAAGCTCTGTCTGGCCCAGGCGTAGTCTTCCCGCGCGAGGTAGGCATAGGCCATCCCCACGTGGAGTTCTACCGCATTGGGATAGAGCTGGGTGCCTTCGAGGAGGAGGTCGAGGGCGTCGTCAAACCGGCCTTCGTTGTAGAGCTGGTGAGCGCGTTCGTCGTAGTCGTCGGAGCTGAGAAACCGATCCGGCTTCAAGGCTTGCCCCCCGGCGGCGAAGTAACTCTAAGGTAGGAAGGTGCTTGCGGTCTTAGCAAGTGGTGCGGCCCGCTGGGTCATCAGGTCGACACGGAGGTCGGAATCGGGATCTTGACAGTCGGAGTCGGGAAAATAGATTACTGACTAGTCAGTAACTTATTGGAGGCCGTATGCCGCGTCGTTCGCCTCGCCCGTCGACCCGTCGCCCCCGCTGGCACCGCCGGCCGGATGCGCGTCCCGAGGAGATCCTCGAGGCCGCGCTCGCGGTCTTCGGAGAGCAGGGATATGCCGGCACCCGCCTGGACGACGTCGCCCGCCGGGCCGGCGTCAGCAAGGGGACGCTGTACCTCTACTTTTCCTCCAAGGAAGACCTGTTCCGGGCCATGGTGCAGGCCCGGGTGGAGGGGGCGCTGGCCGGCATCGAGGAGTTGGTGCGGACCTGGGACGGGTCGAGCACCGACTTGCTCAAGGCGTTCGTGGAGCGCTACTGGGGCTTCATGGGACGCATGGAGAACTGCCGGCTGGCGCGCCTGGTGATCTCCGAACTGAACAACTTCCCGGAACTGGCGCGGTTCCACTACCGGAGTGTGGTGCTGCGGGTCCGGCGGGTCATCGAGACCATCCTGGAACGGGGCATGGCCCAGGGCGAGTTCCGCCGCCTGGACCCGGTTTTTGCCGCCCGCGCACTGCAGCTGCTCTGCGTCCACCTCGCCCAGTTCCTGGTCTACTTCCAGCCGCACGACCCCACGCCGGTATCGCGTGAGGATATGCTCCCGGGAATTCTCGATCTCTACTTGCATGGCGTGCTCCCGGCCCAGGTGCCGGCCGCCCACGGGAACTGATATGCGTACCTCTGTTCTGTTTCCCCTCCTGTTGCTGACGGCACCGCTCGCGGCCCAGGCCCCGGCCCCGGCCCCGCGGTCGCTCACGCTGGCCCAGGCCATCGCCGTGGGACGAGAACGCGGCGTGTCCGCGGCCATTGCACGGATCAATGAGCGCATCGCCGACGCCCGGGTGGGGCAGCGGCGCGCCGACCTGCTCCCCTCCGTGACGGTCTCGGGGTCGGCCGTGCGCCAGACGCTCAACCTGGATGAGTTCGGCATCCCGATCGCAAGCGGGGTAACCGACCCGTTCAGTGTCTGGCGATTCCAGCTTCAAGCGAGCGAGACCCTGTTCAACGCGAGTTCCCTGGCCCGGCTCCGCTCGGCCAAGGATTCCGCGCTCGCGGTGGGCGCCGATGCCCGCGCGGTGGGAGAGCTCTCCGCCGCGGCGGCCGGCCTGGCGTACCTGCGGGTGCTGAGCGCCGACGAGACCGTGCGGGCCCGCGAGGCGGACAGCGTGGTCTCCTCGGACCTGCTGGCGCAGTCCCGGCAGCAGGTGAGCGCCGGGACCAGTCCGGCCATCGACGCGACCCGGAGTGAGACCCAGCTGGCCGGCGTGTTGACCCAGCTCGAGGTCGCCCGCAACCAGCGGGACCGCACTCGGCTGGACCTGGCGCGCACGCTGGACCTTCCGCCCGAGACGCCACTGGTCCTCTCCGACACGCTGGGGGCGGCCGAGAGCGACCTCCCCCGGGACGCCGACGCCGCGGTGGCGTTCGCACTCGACCGTCGCAGCGAGGTGGCCGCGGAGCGGGGCCGCACCGCGGTGGCCCAGCGGGCTCTCAAGGCCATAGGGCTCGAGTACGTACCGAACCTTTCCGTGGGCGGAGCGTATACCGAGAGCGGCCGTGACATGGGCACCCTCAAGGGGTCCTACGCCGTGCAGCTGCAGCTCTCCGTGCCGCTGCTGGACGGATTCCGTCGTCCCGCCCGGCAGCAGGAGAGCGCCGCCCGGCTCGAGGCGCAGCGGCTCCGGCAGCACGACACCGAGCAGCAGGTGGCGGTCGAGACCCGGCAGGCGATTCTCGACCAGACCTCGGCCGACCACCAGGTGGCGCTCGCCGCGGACCGGCTCCGGCTGGCGGAGCTGGAGCTGGCTCAGGCGAAGGAGCGGTTCGTTGCCGGCGTCGCCGGCAGTGTGGAGACGACCACGGCCCAGGGCGGGCTCGTCGCTGCGCGCGACGGGTTCATCCAGGCCAGAGTGAATGCCGCCGTGGCGCGGGTGAGTGTCCGCCGCGCCCTGGGCGTGCTCGACCAGACGCCGTGATCACGGCAGAGGAGAAACTGACATGACCCCGCCAAATGCCACCCTGGACACGCCGGTACGCGACAGCGCGCGCCCGGGGGCGGTTACCCCCGAGGCCCCCGCCGGCGCGGCCGAGCCGCGCCGGCGCCCGCTGCCACTGATCATTCTCGGCGTCGTCGTCCTGAGCCTCGCGGTCTGGGGCGTCCGGAAATTCCGCTTTGCCCAGTTGCACGTGGTGACCGACAACGCCCAGGTGGATGGCCACATCACCCCGGTGGCGCCCAAGGTCCAGGCGTTCGTCTCGGAGATACGGGTGGATGAGAATCAGCACGTGAACGCGGGCGACACGCTGGTGGTGCTGGACAACCGCGACCTCAAGGTCCGGTTGGACCAAGCCGAGGCCGATTACGCTGCCGCGCTGGCCACGACCGGCAGCCGGGGCCGCGCCGGACAGGCGGTGGCCCAGTTGGCCGCGAGCGAGGCGCAGGCGCAGTCCTCCCAGGCGACGATCGCGTCCGCCGAGGCGGCCTATCGCAAGGCGGGGGCGGACCTGGAGCGGATTCGCGGGCTGGCAGCGCAGAAGATCGTGCCGGCGCAGCAGCTCGACGCCGCCCAGGCGGCGTACGACGCGGCGGCGGCCAACCTCGAATCGGCGCGGCGGCAGGCCTCGGCGGCGGTGAGCGTGGTGGCCGCCTCGGGCGCGGCGGTGAGCGGCGCGGAGGCCCGGGTTGTGGGTGCCCGCGCGGCAGTCGAAAACGCCAGACTGCAGCTCTCCTATACCGTGATCACCGCACCGGTCAGCGGCGTCATCGGCAGACGGAGCGTCGAGCGGGGCGCGCTGGTGCAGGTGGGGCAGACGTTGATGTCGGTGATTCCGGACAAGGACGCCTGGGTCACCGCGAACCTGAAGGAGACCGACCTGGCCGACGTCGTGGTAGGTGACTCGGTGGACTTCACGGTGGACGCCTACCCCGGACGCCACTTCCGCGGGCACGTGGAGAGCCTGAGCCCCGCCACGGGCGCCCGGTTCGCCCTGCTGCCGCCGGACAATGCCACCGGCAACTTCACCAAGGTGGTCCAGCGGGTGCCGGTGCGGGTGGCGGTGGACGGGGGCGCAGACGAGCAGCACCCGCTCCGGCCGGGAATGTCGGTCGTGGTCACCATCACCACCCGGTAGACCCCGTGGCGACCATGGCGCTGCCGGCCCGGCCGGCGAGACTGTCGCGCGAGGAGGTGTACCGCTACCGGTACCTGATCGCGTTCGCGGTGGTGTCGGCCAGCGTGCTCGAGCTGGTCGACACCAGCATCGTGAACGTGGCCATTCCCCACATGATGGGCAACCTGGGCGCTACCCTGGACGAGATCGCGTGGGTAAGCACCGGCTATATCGTCGCCAACGTCATCATCCTTCCGCTCACCAGCTGGCTGTCGGACCGATTCGGCCGTCGGAACTACTACACCGGCTCGATCATCCTCTTCACCTTCGCCTCGTTCCTGTGTGGCAATGCCCACACTCTGCAGGAGCTGGTCGGAGCGCGGGTACTCCAGGGAATCGGAGGCGGGGCACTGATCTCCACCGCCCAGGCGATCCTGTTCGACGTCTTCCCCCTGCACGAGCGCGGCAAGGCGATGGCGATCTTCGGGATGGGCGTGATGGTCGGTCCCACCCTTGGCCCGACGCTGGGCGGCTGGATCACCGACAACTACTCCTGGCCCTGGATCTTCTACATCAACATCCCGCTCGGTATCCTGGCCGCGATAATGACCTGGCGGTTCGTGCCCGAGCCGTTCCACGCCAACGAGCGCAACGATCACGTCGACTGGCTGGGGCTGGTGCTCCTGATCCTGGGCATCGGCGCCCTGCAGATCA
Source organism: Gemmatimonadota bacterium (assembly GCA_041499215.1). Lineage (GTDB taxonomy): Bacteria > Gemmatimonadota > Gemmatimonadetes > Gemmatimonadales > GWC2-71-9 > JADJOM01. The sequence goes on from JBGQJV010000020.1 coordinate 26,925, forward strand.
TGCTGGAGCGGGGCGAGGCGAAGGGCTGGTTCGACGCCAACGAGATCCGGGTGGAGGCGGTGCTGGCGGCGGTGTCGCTGGTCGCGTTCGTCTGGCACGAGCTGGTCGCCGACCATCCGGTGGTGGATCTCCGGATTCTCCGGAACCGGCAGCTCGCCGCCGGAGTGGTGTTCGGGCTGATCCTGGGCTTCGCGCTCTACGCCAGTGTGTTCGCGCTCCCCGTCTTCCTGCAGAGTCTCCGGGGTTACACCGCCTGGGACACCGGCAAGGTGATTCTGCCGGGGGCCATCGCGAGCGCGGTGACCATGGCGGTGACCGGCCGGATAACCGGGAAGATGGACGCGCGCTACCTGATTGTGGCTGGAGTGGGGCTCTTCTTCTGGGCGATGTGGCTGCACTACCACTTCACCCTGGACCTGGGGATGGGCGACACCGTTCTGCCGATGATCCTGCGGGGCACGGGTCTCGGGTTGATCTTCGTGCCGCTTACCCAGGTGGCCGTGGCCGATCTCAGGCCCCAGCAGCTGGCGCAGGGCACCGGCCTGTTCAACCTGTCGCGCCAGCTCGGCGGCAGCTTCGGCATCGCCGTCGCGGCGACCCTGCTGAGCCGGTTCACCGAGCAGAGCCGGGAGGCGCTCCGGGCCCACCTGAACCCCGCCGAGCCGGCCACGGCGTCCTGGGTCCAGAGCGTCACCCTCAGGATGCAGCAGCTGGGCGGGAGTCTGCAGGAGGCACAGGCGAAGGCTTACGCGCTGCTCGATCTGAAGCTGCACCAGCAGGCCAGCGTGATCGCGTTCGAGAAGGTGTTCCTGGTTATGGGGGTGACCTTCGTCGCTGCCTTGCCGCTGCTGCTGGTGTTCCGCACAGGCCGGACTCAGGGCGGGGCCGGGGCGGCACACTGAACCGCAGGCGCGCATCGTAGGCGCGCACAGCTGTGCGCGCCTACAAGGTGCGCGCCTGCGTCACCCGACCATCACCGTCGGGCACCCCATCACGACGGTCCCGGCGTGGGCCGTCAGGCTCCCCATCTGGGCCGCAGGCATGTTGCAGATCAGGACGGTGAACGCGCCCATCGCGATCACGTCGGGCGGTCCGACGCAGAGACACATGTCGCCCACCCGGGCGGCGGGCATCCCGCCGATCAGGACCGTGATGCCGCCCGGGGGCAGGACCGGACCGCCGACGTGCGGGATGGGCGGGACACCCGGAGTCACCATCGGGCAGACGTGCATGTCGCCGACGCGGGCGGCAGGCTGGGGCATGGGGCACTCCTCTCTGCGTGACGGAGTCGGCGAGCACTCGCCGCTCCGGGATCCGGCCTAGGCTTCCGGCCAGAGCTTGATCTTGTTGACCACCTCCAGGCCCTGCTGGATCGCGGCCTGGTACTTCTCTTTCGCCTTCTCCGGCTCCTTCTCGACCACGGCCATCATCACCGCACCGGTGATCGCCTTGGCGGTGTCCCACTCGCCCGGCGGCACCGCCTGCAGATTGGGCGGGGCCATGCTCTCGCCGGCGAAGAACGCCGCGGCGCCGGTACAGCCGGCGGGAGTGCCCAGGTCGGCCGCTTCCGCTTTTTCGAACGCCACCCGCCGGTTGGGATCGGTGGGCTGGGCAATCCACTTCTCGGTGGCGTCGAGCGCGTCCTTGATCTTGGGCGGCGGTTGGGCGCCCGCGGCCCGCTTGGCGATCACCCAGGCCCACCAGACGCCCTCCCGCTTGGGCAGGGCATGCGCGAGGTAGCGCACCGCGTCCGGGTGCTGCTCCCCCTCCACCAGTTTCTGCACGAAGGCCCGGTGACTCAGCTCCGGAGTCAGCAGCGCCATCGCCTCCTCGCCCAGCTTGGCCACCGCCGCGAGCTCCGCGGGCGTCTTCGGCGCCGGCCGTTTGGTCTGGGGTGCGGTCATGGTTATCCGATCATGGTGATGGCGCCGCCCGCCTTGAGCATCGCGTCGGCGGTGACCTGGGTGATCAGGCCCTTCACCTGCGCCTGTACTGTTCCCTCGACCTTCGCCATCATGCCCGAAATGGTGACGCCGGTCATGTCGATCTTGATGCTGCTGGGTCCCACCTTGAGCTCGATCCCCTGCAGCGCCTCCATGGTGATCTTCCCGAGGGAGGCCTTGATGCTGATGTTACCCAGCGAGGCCTCGGTGGTGATGTTGCCCATCTTCACCTTGTTTTCCTGGTTCCCCATGCCAATCTCGGTCGTCTGGTTGCCCATGTCGACCTTGTTGGACTGGTTCCCCATCTTCACCTGGACGGTGTGATCTCCCTGGCTGACCTCGAGCGCGCACTTGCCGGTGTCGATGGTGGTCGACTGGTCCTTGAAGATCTTGACCGTCTGAGAGCCCTTTTCCAGGGTGTGCTTCTCGTCACCTTCCTTGACCGTCTTGGTTTCGTTGTTCTTGATCGTGGTGCTGCGGTCGTGGTCGACCGTCCGGGTCTCGTCGTTCTCCACTTCGGTCAGCAGATCCTTCTCGGCGTGGAGGGTAATCAGCTCGGAGCCCTTCTTGTCCTCGAACCGGAACTCGTTGTAGTTGTCGGTCCCCGCCTGCGGGCTGCTCTTGGTCTTGATGCCGCTCTGGGTCTTGTTGGCGGGCAGGGTGTACGGCACCGGGTTGTCGGCGTTGTACAGCGAGCCCACGATGAGCGGCTGGTCGGGATCACCCTCGAGGAAGGAGATCACCACTTCGTCTCCCACCCGCGGAATCCAGATAAAGCCCCAGTGCTTGCCGGCCCGCTGCTGGGCCACCCGCACCCAGCAGGCGAACTTGTTGTCTCGATCCCAGGGGAACCGCACCCGGACCCGGCCGTACTTGTCGGGCCAGATCTCCTCGGTGTTGCCCGATTCGGTCTCGTCCACCACCTTGGCGGTCTGCAGCCCCGAGATGATCGGCTTGTGGGTCATCAGCGACGGCCGGTAGGTCACCGCCTTGGGAATGCAGACGAACCGGTTGCCGTACCCGCCGCCGCCGGTGGAGCCGTCGTAGGCCGGGGCCTGGCTGGCCGAATGCTGCACCGAGGTCAGCAGATACTCCCCGCTGACCTTCTGGTCGCCCCGGCTGCTCACCTTGAAAGTGTGCCCTGAGGTGAAGCCGTAGCTGTTCCCGCCGCCCTCGATGATCTCCCCCTGGGCCTCCTCCTGCTCCATGCGGAGCTCGGCAAAGCTGTCGCCTTCGGTCTGCACATCCCCGGAACGCTGATCGGGCATGTTGAAGAAGCGGCCGTAGCCGCCGGGGTAGTCGTACATCACCAGGCTCTGGGCCACGTCGGCGGGCTGCACGGCCGGGGCCTCGGCCTCGAGCTTGTTGCGGGGCTGCTGGAAGTCATGGTCCCGGAGCATCCACTTGCCGGTCAGCAGCTGGTGGCGGGTCTCCCAGCTGTCGAGCAGCGCCTCCGCGGCGGTCAGCCGTCCAGGGCCGAACACCACCTCGTTGCCGACCGGCGAATCCTTGTAGGAGGTGGTGGAATCGGCCAGGACCAGGGTGTGCCCCCCGTCGGAGTGGCGGAAGAAGTAGAACATCCCCTCCTCCTCCATCAGCCGGCTGATGAAGCCCAGATCGGTCTCGCGATATTGGGTGCAGTAGTCGCGCTTGGTATAGGTCCCGTTGAGCTCCGAGGAGTAGTCGACGATCGAATAGTCGTCCAGCACACTCTCGATGACTTCCTTGGCCGACATGTTCTGGTAGATGCGGCAATGCGAGCTCAGCTCGAGCAGGGAGAGCGCCGGAACGATCTCGGCCCGGTAGCGCACGAACTCATGGTCCCGCCCGCCTTCGGCGAAGCGGCGGATCAGCCCGTTGATGTAGCGCTTCTTCCCCTCCGCCAGGCCGATCGTGATCGTCACGTTCATCCCCAGCATCTTCTTGCCGTCCACCTTCGAGGGGTTGTCCTCGGCCTGCTCGGCCAGGAGCGTCGCCTCGAAATGGAAGGGGCGGGAGATCTGCTCCACCCCGGCAACATGGTCCAGGAGCAGCACGTCCTTCCCGAGATCGGTATCTATGGTGAGGAGCCGGTTGTCCTGGGTGGTCGCCATGCGTCGGTCCCGCGTTGAGTGTAAGTCTTGCACCCGCCGGGCCGGGTCACGCCACGCGGATCTGAAGAAGATACCCCGCGAGGCGCGCGGCCATCGGCTCCACGGCGGGAGGGGCGGGAGGGGCGGGGCAAGGGGGAGCCGCGGGGGTCCCACGGGCCCCGAGCCCCCGTGCCCCCCCCCCCCCCCCCACCCCCCCCCCCGAGGGTGGTACCCCCG
>JBGQJV010000021.1:0-31118 GCA_041499215.1 Gemmatimonadota bacterium
CAAAGGGATGGAACAGGAAGAGATCCAGTTCCTTCCCCAGCTTCCGGTGGTCGCGCTTCTTCGCCTCCTCCAGCCGATGGAGGTAGGCGTCCAGCTCTTCCTTCTTGAACCAGGCGGTTCCGTAGATCCGCTGCAGCATCTGGCGGCGGGAATCGCCACGCCAGTACGCTCCGGCGGCGTTGAGCAGCTTGAAGTGGCGCAGCCGGCCGGTGCTGGTGACATGGGGCCCGCGGCAGAGATCCACGAACGGGCCGTCGGTGTACACCGAGATGACCTCGTCGGGTCCGAGGTCGGCGATCCGCTCCAGTTTGAGCGGATCGTCCTTGAACCGCCGGTTGGCCTCGTCGCGGTCGACCTCCTCCCGCACGAAGGGGTAATCCTTCGCGGCGACCTCGGCCATCTTCTTCTCGATCTGCTCCAGGTCCTCGGGCGTGAACGGGCGCTCGACCTCGAAGTCGTAGTAAAACCCGTCCTCGATGGGCGGGCCGAAGCCGATCGCAGCCTTGGGGAACAGATCGCGCACGGCGGTGGCGAGCACGTGGGCCGCCGAGTGGCGGAGCACGTCCAGAGCGGCGGGGTCCTTCTCTGTCAGGATGGCGAAGCTGGCATCGCTGGTGAGCGGGCGATCCAGATCGCGGACCTGGCCGTCCACCTTCGCGGCCACCGCCGCGCGGGCGAGGCCGGCGCCGATGCCCTGCGCCACCTGACGGCTCGTGGTCCCGCTCGGCACCACCCGGACGCTGCCGTCAGGCAGCGTCAGGCGGATGTCGCTCACTGGTCTACCACCGGGACCGGCGGTCGGACCGCGGGAGACACCCGGGGCGAGTAGATGAAGTAGGCCACGAGACAGGCGACGAGCAGGATGGCCAGGATCACCCAGCGGGTGATCTCACCGCCCGTCAAGCGCACATTATCTTCATTCATGGTGTTAACTTAATCGGCCTTCGACCGCTATTCCACGCATGCGTGTACGCCCCTCTTCCTCGGAACTCGTGGCCTGGTCCCTCGTCGGCCTGTGTGTGGGCGTGGTGGCCGGCTTCGCGCTCGGCGGGTGGCTCGGCCCGGTCCAGCGCCGTGGAGCCGCAAGGGGCGCCGGCGACACCGGGGAGGACACGGCACCGCTCAAGGCGGCAGCGGCAGAGCGGGCGGTGCACCATGCCCTGCAACAGGACCCGGACCTCAAGCGCCTCGGTCTGACCGTGCTGGCCGCGGGCGCCGGCGTGGTGGAGCTGCACGGCTGGGTGCCTGACCGCACCCTCCGCGCCCGGGCGGCACGGCTCGCGGCCCGGGTTGCAGGAATCAAATCCCTGGTGAACTGCCTCCTCGTCCACGGGGAGGATGACGCCGCATCGCCCGCCCTGGACGCGACCGACCAGCCTGCATGACCGACACTCTGCCCCCGCAGTACAACCCCGCGTCGATCGAAGCCGAGCTGTACCAGTTCTGGCTTGATCTGGGGTGCTTCTCACCCGAGGTGCGGCCAACGCATCGGTTGGCCGCCACCAAGGCCAAGAGTCGCCGAACGGGCGGTCCGCCCGTCCGCCGGTCCGCCCGTCCGCCGTTCGTGATCATGATGCCGCCACCGAATGTCACCTCGGTGCTGCACATGGGACACGGGTTGACCTACACAGTGCAGGACGTGCTGACCCGGTTTCAGCGGATGCGCGGCAGCCCGACCCTTTGGCTCCCGGGCACCGACCATGCCGGCATCGCAACGCAGAATGTGGTGGAAAAGCAGCTCGCCAGGGAAGGCCAGACCCGATTCGACCTGGGACGGCAGGCATTCGAGCAGCGGGTGTGGGAGTTCGTAAACCAGACCGGTGACACGATCATCACCCAGCTCAAGGTCATCGGGTCGAGCGCCGACTGGTCGCGGACCTACTTCACCCTGGACGAGGATCTCTCCGGCGCGGTGCGGGAGGTGTTCGTCCGGCTGTACGAAAAGGGCCTGGTCTATCGCGGCAAGTACATCATCAACTGGTGCCCCCGCTGCCTGACCGCCCTCTCCAACGAGGAAGCGGAGAAGGAAGAAGTGGACGGCCGTATCTGGCGGCTGCGCTATCCGCTGGCCGTCGGCGAGGGGTTCATTACCGTGGCCACCACCCGCCCCGAGACCATGCTGGGCGACACCGCGGTGGCGGTCCACCCCGACGATCCCCGGTATCGCCACCTGATCGGGCAGCGGGTCCGGCTGCCGCTGGCCGACCGGGAGATTCCCATCATCGCCGACCTTGCGATCGACCGGGAGTTCGGGACCGGTGCCGTGAAGGTGACTCCGGCGCACGATCCGCTCGACTTCGAGATCGGCCAGCGGCACGGGCTCCCCGCCATCGATATCCTCACTCCGGAGGCCCGCCTGGCCGAGACGGTGCCGGAGCGATTCCGCGGGCTGGACCGGTTCGACGGACGCAAGCGGGTGGTCGAGGAATTCGAGGCGTTGGGGCTGCTGGAAAAGGTGGAGCCGCACCGTCACGGCGTGGGCCACTGCTATCGCTGCGAAACGGTGGTGGAACCCCGGCTCTCGGACCAGTGGTTCGTGCGGATGGCCCCCCTGGCAAAGCCGGCGCTCCAGGCCTACCGCGATGGCCGGCTGCGGTTCATCCCCGAGCGGAGAGGGGAAGAATACGCCAACTGGATGGAGAACATTCGCGACTGGTGCATCTCGCGGCAATTGTGGTGGGGCCACCGGATTCCGGTGTGGTACTGCGATGCCTGCGGCAAGACCATCGTCAGCCGGACAGACTTGACCCGTTGCGCCTGCGGCAGCGTCCCCCGGCAGGACGAGGACGTGCTCGACACCTGGTTCTCCTCCTGGCTGGTGACCTTCTCCAGTCTCGGCTGGCCGGAGCGGACCGAGGATCTGGCGCGCTACTATCCCGGGTCCGTGCTGGTGACCGCCCCCGAGATCCTGTTCTTCTGGGTCGCGCGGATGGTGATGGCCGGCTGCGAGTTCATGGGCGATATCCCGTTCCACACCGTGTACCTGCATGGCACCGTGCGCGATACCCAGCACCGCAAGATGTCCAAGTCGCTGGGCAACGGGATCGATCCGATCGAGGTGGTGGAACGCTACGGCGCGGATGCGCTTCGCTACACCGTGATCGCGGGAATGGCCGTGGGCACGGACGTGATTCTCGACCCGAACGATCTCGAGACCTCGTTCGCGCCGGGGCGGAACTTCGCGAACAAGCTGTGGAACATGGGGCGGTTCATCCTGACAAACTTGAGCGGACCGCCGGATGGAGAGATGGGCGGACGGGCGGGCGGACCGGCGGACCGGCGGACCGGCGGACCGGAAACGGCGGCCGTTCAAACTCCCCGCTCAGACGCTCGGGCCAAGAAGGGCGACGCTGCAGCGTACGGTTCATCGGTCCGCCTGTCCGCCCGTCCGCCCGTCCGCCCGCTCGCCGGCCCCTACCCCGACACCGTCACCCGGGCCGAGCTCGGCCTCGCCGACCGCTGGATCATCGCCCGCTGTGATGCGATGGTGCGGGAGGCCACTGCCAACTACGAGAAGTACCGCCTGAACGAGGCCGCGACTTCGATCTACCATTTCCTGTGGAGCGACCTGGCGGATTGGTACCTGGAACAGGTCAAGCCGCGGCTGTACGGCACTCAGCCGGGCGGAGACGTTGCCCGGGCGGTGGTGGCGCGGACCTTCGAGATCGCCCTCCAGCTGCTGCACCCGATCATGCCCTTCATTACCGATGCGCTGTGGCAGCGGTTGCCTGGTCGGCCGGTGGGCGCGACGATCATGCTCGCCCCATGGCCCCGAGCCGATCGCCGGGCGTCCGACCTCGCGGCGGAACGCGACTTTGCGCTGGTGCAGGAACTGGTGGGTGCGGTACGGCAGATCCGAGCCGAGTACGCCGTTGAACCGGGCAAGCAGGTGAGTCTGAGGATTTCCCGCGAGCACCCGGCCTTCGTGGAGGAGGAGGGCACCATCGTTCGGCTGGCCAAGCTGGGTCACTTGAGCTTCGGTGACCCGCTCCCGGAGCCGGGTGCCAATGCGGTGCTGCAGGACGGGACTGCGCTCTACATCGCCCTCGGTGACCTGGTGGACCTGCGCAAGGAATGCGGCCGGCTCGGCACCGAGCACGGCCGCCTGACCCGGCTCATTCAGGGCCAGCGCACCAAGCTGGGGAACGAGCAGTTCATCAGCCGGGCGCCGGTGGAGGTCGTGACCCGGGAGCGGGAGAAGCTGGCCTCAATGGAGCACCAGGTCGCGGCGATCGCGCTCAAGCGTGAGCAGTTGGGGTGCGGGTGATGCCGGGCGGGGGCCCGGGCCCCCGGGTCGGCCGCCGCTGCTCCGCGGGAGCGGCCCTGCTCTACCTGCTCGCCTGCGCGAAGATGGGCGCACCGCCGGGTGGGCCGGAGGACAAGGTGCCCCCCAAGCTGCTGGCGACGGTTCCCGAATCGGTCGGGGTGTACCCCGGGTGGCACGAGGACGTCGAGTTCCGGTTCGACGAAATCGTCTCCGAGGGCAGTTCCCCGAACCAGGGTCTCGGCACGGGCGATCTCGAGAAGTTGATCCTGCTCTCTCCCAGCAGCAAGGTTCCGGTCATCCACTGGAAGCGGAGCCGGATCATGGTCCACCCGCGCGAGGGGTGGAAGGCCAACCGGGTGTACCGGGTGGAGCTCCTCCCGGGTCTGTCCGACCTGCGCCGCAACCGGCTCGACACCACTACCGTCTTGACCTTCAGCACCGGCGCCGCGTTGCCGGCGGATACCCTGCGGGGGATCGCCATCGACTGGGTAGCGGGCCGGGTGGCGGCCGGCGCGCTGGTCGAAATGATCCTGCGGCCTGACAGCCTGGTCTATCGCGCGGTTTCCGACTCGAGCGGGCGATTCAACGTCGGCCCGCTGCCACACGGCGACTACCTCATCTACGCCGCCATCGATCAGAACCATGATCGCCGGCGCGGCGCCAGGGAGAGCTACGATTCGGCGGCGGTCGCCGGGGGCGCCGCGGTGCCTCCCCTGTGGCTCATCCCCCGGGACACGCTTCCTCCGCGGATCACCCAGATCACCTCGAGCGACAGCCTCAGCGCGACGATCAACTTCGGCCAGCCGCTCGACCCTACCCAACGGTTCGACAGCATCGGGGTGACCCTTCGGCGTCAGGCCGACTCGAGTCTGGTGCCGTTCCACTCGGTTGTGCCGAAGGAACTGGACGACAGCCTGCAGCGGCTGGCACGGGCTCAGGCCGATTCGCTGCAGGCCGCCAAGGACACGACCCGGCGCGACTCGCTCAAGGCGGGGCCGCCGCCGAAGGCACCGGCCCCTCCTCGGCCTCCGCCGGGCCTCCGCCAGGGCCGGGCTCCCAAGGTGGATGTCGTCGCCGAGTCGCTGCTCAAGACCCGGCCGAAGTTGTTCTCCGCCCTGGTCATCAGGGTGGACAGCGCGTTCGTCCCCGAGTCCAAGTACCTGGTCGAAATCAGCCGGATTAGGAGTGCGGCAGGCGTCACTGGAGCCGCCCGGGGCGTCCTGGCCATGCCGAAGCGCCCCCCGCCGCCGCCGGCCACCCCGCCCGACAGCCTCAAGAACAAGGCTCCGGCAGACAGCACCGGGGCGAAGCCTGCTCTCAAGGGCACCGCCCGGCCAGCCAGCCCCTCGCCATGACGGACCCGCGCCGCCGACTCCCCTCGGTCGATCGGCTCCTGCACGAGCCTGGCATTGTGGAGCTGGAGGCACGGGCCCCGAGGAATGCGCTGGTGGCCGCCGTGCGCGAGGCGATCGACGCGGCGCGGCAGGGCCGCTCGGGTGTTCCTGAGGACTGGGTCGCCGACGTGCGCGAGCGCCTCGCCGCCCGGACGGTGGCCTCGCTGCGCCCGGTCCTCAATGCCACCGGTGTGGTGCTCCACACCAATCTCGGCCGGGCGCCGCTGGCCGCCGCCGCCCTGCGCGCAATGACCGGCGTGGCGCAGGGGTATAGTGCGCTGGAGTACGATCTCGCCACCGGGACCCGCGGCCACCGGGCGGAGCATTGCCGCCGCCTGCTGGCGGAGCTGAGCGGGGCCGAGGATGGCCTGGTGGTCAACAACGCTGCCGGGGCCCTGGTGCTCGCCCTCAACGCGCTCGCTCCCGGGGGCCGGGTGCTGATTTCGAGGGGCGAGCTGATCGAGATCGGCGGCTCATTCCGGATCCCGGACATCCTGGAGAAGAGCGGTGCGACGCTGGTGGAGGTCGGTACCACCAACCGCACGCACCTGGACGATTACCGCCGGCACCTCGAAGGCTGTGCGGCCATCCTGACCGTGCACCGCTCCAACTTCGAGCAGCGCGGGTTCGTGACCACTCCGCCCCCGGCCGAACTGGGGAGCCTCGCTCGCCAGGCGGGCTTTCCTTATTTATACGATGTGGGAAGTGGGCTGCTGGCTGACCTGGCGCCATGGGGGCTCGGCGGGGAGCCACGGGTACAGGAGGCGGTGGCCGCGGGTGCCGAGCTGGTGCTGTTCTCCGGTGACAAACTGCTCGGAGGCCCCCAGGCCGGCTGCCTGGTCGGGAGCGCCCGCGCGGTGGATGCCTGCCGCACCAATCCGTTTGCCCGGGCGCTCAGGGCCGACAAGTTCACCCTGGCGGCGCTCGAGGCTACCCTTGCGCTCTATCGTGACCCACCCGTCGCGATCCGGGAAATCCCCGTCCTCGCAATGCTCACCCTGTCCAGCACCGAGCTGGCCGACCGCGCGGCCCGGCTCATGGCGCTGCTTCCCCCGACCCTCGCCCCGGTCATGATTGACGGCCAATCGGCCGTGGGAGGCGGCGCCTTCCCGGGTGGGGTGCTGCCCACGACCCTGGTTTCGCTTGATCCGGGGAGCCTGGGCGCAAATGGGCTGGCCCTCAGGCTGAGGCTGGGGGATCCACCGGTGATCGCCCGGGTGGAGCAGGAGCGCATCCTGCTCGACCCGCGAACGCTGCCGCCGGACCGGTTCGAGGAGGTGGGGGCGGCCCTGGCAGTCGCGCTGGAGGACGCCTAGCAACGCGGAAGGGCGGGAGACCCGTAGGCCCCCCGCCCTCCCGCCCCTCTCGCCTGTTCCGTCCTTACCCGCCCATCCCGCTAGCGGGTGAACACGCTCACCGTGTCGTCCGGAACGCCGCTCGAGAGGCCGACGAAGCTGCCGGTGAAGATCTGCGGCGTTGCGCCGACGTGCTGGATCGTGACCACCCAGTCGGTCTTCGCAACTCCGCAATCTGACCAGTAGTCGAGGAAGACCTTGTAGGTGCCGGGAATCGCCTCACCGGTGGCCCACACGACGTTCTCGTTGCTGACGAATGCCGGGGGGGTGCCGTCGGTGAAGCTGTTCCTGCCGCAGGCGGCATTGGCGTCGAGGTCCAGGGTGCCGCCGCTAGCCGCATCACGGTGTCCGAAGTAGATGTGCTCGCCGTTCGGATCGATCACGTGCAGATCGACGTCGGCGGAATCCGTCCACGAGGCACTGATCTGGATATCGCCCGTGCCTACCTGAAGGAAGCGGACCTGCTGCCGGGCATAGGCGCCCACCCCCTGGGCGTCGATCACGGCATAGGTAAACACCAGGTTGCCGGCGTAGGCCTGGGGGTTGGCTCCGATCAGCACGCCCTGGCTGGCTACGTTCCCCGGAAGGGTAAGCTCGTAGTAGTTGGTCAGCCCCTCGACCGCCACGATGACCCGAGTGAACCCGGAACCCGCGGAGACGGTCTGCTGTGAGCTGCCGCCGTTGATCATCACTGCCACTCCGTTGACCGTCGCCGCAGGCCCGCCCGCGGCCGCGGGGGCGTCGCCCTGTATCAGGCTCGCCTGCACCGTGCCGGAAGCATCGGTGACGGAGCTGACGAAATCCTCGATGTTGATGCTGGTATTCGGCTTCAACGCGGCGGTGCAGCCGCTGAGCCAGGTGACGGCCATCACCACCAGGGCGCCACGCATTTGCTTGCTCCAGAGCTGTCCCATGTCCTGAGTCCTTATGATCGGGTGTACCGGCTGATCCTGCCCCTAGAATGGCAATGCCCAGACCAGCCCCGGTCCCGACAACCCGGTTCGGGGAACCGGTTGAGGGCCTAAGTCCAAGCCGCGACTTCGATTATCGGCTTCAAACCGGCTTAGCTGTAGCCCGCCAGCCGGACACCCAGCCCCCCTCCCGGCCCCTACAACCACCGGCAGCGGCCCACTAAGTTCTTGCGCCATGCCAATGAGGCTTGCCGTCTGCGTGTCGGGCCGGGGCAGTAACTTGGTGGCCCTGCTGGATGCGCTTCGAGGCTCCTCCCTCGCTGAGGTGGTGCTGGTGCTGAGTAATCGGGGCGATGCCCCGGCACTGGACCGGGCGCGGGAACGGGGGATCGCCGCCGAGACACTCGACGACCACCGGAAGGGCATAGAGTGGCTGGAGCGGCTCGGCCGGCAACGGGTCGACCTGGTCGTCCTGGCCGGGTACCTGAAGCTGGTCCCCGCGGAGGTGATCGCGGCGTACCCGGGGCGGATCATCAATATCCACCCCGCCCTCCTGCCGGCCTTTGGCGGGTCAGGCATGTACGGTCACCGGGTGCACGAGGCGGTCCTGGCAAGCGGCGCGACCCAGTCGGGCGCCACGGTGCATCTGGTGGATGAGCAGTACGACCGGGGCGCCATCCTCGCCCAGGCCCGGGTACCGGTACACCGGGGGGACACCCCGGAGACGCTGGCGGCGCGGGTGCTCGAAGCGGAGCATCGTCTGCTCCCCGCGGTGGTCCTGCGAGCCGCCGCCGCGGGCCGACCGGTGCCCCTGCCCGACCCAATGGAATCACCTGCGTGAGGAGGTCTCTTTGCCCCGGGCGTTGATTTCGGTGAGCGATAAGCGGGGTATCCTTCCGTTCGCCCAGGGACTGGTGGATCTGGGGTGGGACATCATCTCCACCGGCGGCACCTTTGCGGCCCTGCGGGCGGCGGGAGTGCCGGCAACGGCGGTGGAGGCGGTGACCGGCTTTCCGGAGATTCTCGATGGCCGGGTGAAGACCCTGCATCCCGCCATCCACGCCGCATTGCTGGCGCGACGGGACGTTCCCGAGCACATGGCCGCCCTGGCCGCCCGGAACATCACGCCCGTCGACCTGCTGGCGGTGAACCTCTATCCGTTCCGGGAAACGGTGGCCAAGCCGCCCGTCTCCTTCGAGGACGCGATCGAGAACATCGACGTTGGCGGACCGGCGATGCTCCGGTCGGCCGCCAAGAACCACGAATCAGTGGTGGTGATCTCCGATCCGACCGACTACCCTCGCGTCCTCGAGCTGTTGCGTGGCGGCGGCGTGTCGGCCGGGGAACGACAGGCGCTCGCCGCGAAGGTCTTCAGCCACACCGCCGACTACGACGGGGCCATCACCAGGTATCTCACCCCGCCGGAAGACGGCTTGCCGGACCGGATCCAGTTCTCCTTTGAGCGGCTGATGCCGCTGCGCTACGGCGAGAATCCCAGCCAGCGGGCCGGGTTGTACGTGGACGAGGAGCCGCGTGGGCTCCGGGACCTCAAGCAGCGACAGGGGAAGGAACTCTCCTTCAACAACATCCTCGACCTCGACGCCGCCATGTGGGCGGTGTCGCTGTGGTCCACCCGCCCCGCCTGCGCGATCATCAAGCACACGACCCCATGCGGCCTCGCCCTGGCCCCGTCCGCCGAAGAGGCCTTCCGCAAGGCGCTCGCCGCGGACCCCCAGTCCGCCTTCGGCGGAGTGGTGGCGCTGAACACGGTGGTCGACCGGAAAACCGCCGAGGCCATGTCGGAGCTGTTCCTGGAGGTAGTGGTCGCTCCTTCGTTCCATGACGAGGCCCTGCAGGTACTCGCGGCGAAGAAGAACCTGCGGGCGGTGGAGCTGCCGGTGAGCCGGGGCCAGGGTGGACTCGACCTCAAGCGGGTGCGTGGCGGCATCCTGCTGCAAGACCGGTTCATGCCGGAGACCTCGGATGGCGACTGGAAGGTGGCCACCCAGCGGCAGCCGACCGAGCAGGAGTGGGGCGACCTGCGCTTCGCCTGGAGTGCGGTCGCCACCGTCAAATCCAACGCCGTGCTGCTGGCGCGGGACGAGATGACCATCGGAATCGGGGCGGGTCAGATGAGTCGGGTGGACAGCTCCTTCATGGCGGTGCACAAGGCCCGTCAGCAGGGACACGATCCCCGGGGCTCGGTCATGGCCTCCGACGCGTTCTTCCCCTTCGCCGATGGTGTGGAGGAAGCTGCCACCGCCGGCGTCACCGCCATCATTCAGCCGGGCGGCTCGGTGCGGGATGCCGAGGTAGTGGCCATGGCCGATCGCCACGGCCTCGCGATGGTGCTCACCGGCAAGCGGCAGTTCCGGCACTAGACGTGAGACGTAGACGTGAGACGGGTGGGAAGCGGCCTCCCGCGCCTGTCCCGTCCCTTGGGTTAACCGCCGTCTCAGGTCGAACTGCGATCGTCTCACGTCTTACGCCTCACGTCTCACGTCACGACTCATGACCGATACCTCGCCCGAGCGGCGCGACCCTCCGCCCTATCTCTTCGCCGCCCTGACGGGTCTCGTCGTGTTCGGCATCTACCTCGCCACGCTGGCGCCGACCACCGCGTTCTGGGACACCTCCGAGTACCTCGCGGCCGCCTACGTGCTGGGCATCCCGCACCCGCCGGGAAACCCCCTGTTCGTGGTACTGGCGCATGTGTGGGGGTCGCTGCCGCTGGCCGCCGACTATGCGGTCCGGGTCAACCTCTTCGCCGCGGTCACCAGCGCCACATCGGCCGCGTTGTGGTTCCTGGTGGCCGACCGGTGGATGCGCGATGTGGTCCCGGTCCGCTGGGCCCGGTTGGCCGCGACCTTCGCGGGGGTGCTGGTCAGCGCCACCGCCTGGACCGTGTGGAACCAGTCCACGGTCAACGAGAAGGTCTACACCGTGTCGATGTGCTCCACCGCGCTGGTCATGTGGCTCGGCGTGCACTGGGCCGACGATGAGCCCGGCGAGCACCGCGACCGGTACCTGGTACTCATCGGATACATCATCGCCCTCAGCTCCACCAACCATCTGATGGGTGTGCTGGCCGGTCCGGCGGTCGCCGTGTACGTCCTGCTCACCGAGCCGAGGATGCTGCTCAAGCCCTGGGTGCTGATCTTCGGCCTTGTACTGGCGCTGGGTGTCTCGGGCAAGTGGACCGTACTGGTCGATGGCGCGCCCCCGGAACGCGTCGGGCTCGCGGTGGTGCTGCTGGCCCTGGTGGGGTACACCCTGTGGCGGGATCCCCGCGAGTTCCGGCGGCCGATCCTCTACCTCGCGATCGGTGCGGTGGTGGTGGGCGTGTCGCTCAACTACATCTTCCTGCCGATCCGGGCGATGCAGTATCCGGCCATCAACGAGGGGGAGCCCACCAACTGGGCCGCCCTGCTCGAGGTGCTCAACCGGGCGCAGTACGGGAAGCCACCCCTCACCTTCCGGCAAGCCGACCTGGTGTCGCAGGTGGGCAACTACCTGCAGTACTTCAACTGGCAGTTCGCCCGCGACTGGGGACCGATCGCGTCGCGTACCGCCACGACCCTGTTCGGCCTGATCGGACTGACCGGAGCCTTCGCGCTGTGGCAACGTGATCGCCGGGCCTTCTGGGCCTCGGCCACGCTGATGCTGACGGTCACCATCGCCCTGGTGGTCTATCTCAATTTCAAGTACGGCTACTCCTACCCCGTGGACCCGGCCCTCGGACCGGTCGCCCGCGAGGTGCGCGAGCGGGACTATTTCTTCGTGGTCTCCTTCGCCGCCTTCGGCCTGTGGATCGCGGTGGGTTTCGGGGAGCTGCTCAACGCGCTGGCCGAATTCCTGCGTGGGCGGACCTCGGAGCAGGCCCGTTGGGCGCTCGCGTCACCGGTTTTGGGGCTGGCGCTGGTGCCGCTGTTCGGCAATCACGTCACCGCGAGTCGGGCCCATGAGACCCTCGCCCGGGATTTCGCCCGAGACCTGCTGGAGTCGGTGGAGCCCTACGGCATCCTGATCACGGCCGGCGACAACGACACCTTCCCGCTGTGGTACGCCCAGGAGGTGGAGGGCATCCGCAAGGACGTTACCCTGGCGAACCTGTCGCTGATGAACACCCGCTGGCACCTGCAGCAGCTGCGCCGGCGGCCGACGCCCGACTTCGATCCGTCGAAAGCGGCCCCCATCTGGAAGGACTGGAAGGGCACCAAGCCCACCACCCCGGTGCTCTCGCTCTCCGAGAAGGAGATCAACGAGATGCCCGAGGCGCAGGTGATCCCGCCGCGCTCCGGCGTCAAGTTCGGCGACCTGCAGGTGGCCTTCGGCCATGACACCCTGTTCCTCTCGGATCTCATCGCGGTGTTCCTGATCCGCGACAACCTGGGCAAGCGGCCGCTGTTCTTCGCCTGGAGCGATGGCACTTTCCCGGACCAGACCCTCGGCCTGTCGGTCAACCTGCTCACCCAGGGACTGGTGCGGAAGCTGAGTCCCACCACACTCGCGGCCAAGCCGCCAGTGGTGCTCAACCGGGGACTGGGGTATGTCGACCTGGATCGGACCCGGGACCTGCTGTTCAAGGTCTACCAGTACGAGGCTGCCACCCGGGCCCGCCCCCGTGGCTGGGTAGACCGTCCGTCGCAGTCGATTCTCTCGCTGTACAGCGTGATCTATGGCACCGTCGCCAGCTCGTTCCAGACCGCCGGTGACAGCGCCCTCGCGGTCCGAGCCGACTCGATCGCCCAGGCCGTGGACGCCAACGCCCGACCGGACGGCTTGGCCGCAGGTGATGGAGACAGAGAGCGATGACCGGCGTGAGGTGTCAGGTGTGAGGTGGCGGGCGTGAGGTGCCGGGTGTGAGGTGTCAGGGATCGGTGTCAGAGCCCCCGGACACCCGACACCCAACACCCCACCCCAAACCCCGTCTTTGACCTGACCCACGGAATCTCGTAGTTTATTTCACAATCCCGAACCAACCTGGCACCTCGTCGGTCGACTCGCCCGCCGGTCCGTCCCCCGGACCCGGGCGACCACCCAGGACCAGCCATGCGACCTGCCGTCGCCCGCCGCTGCCGTCCCTTTCTGACCACCGTTCTCCTGGCGGTGGCCGTCGCCTGCTCCGATGACACGACCATCGGACCCGGGGGAATCGTCCTGGTGCGGGTGGTGCCGGACGCGTTCCAGCTGGCGCTCGGGAAGTCCTTCAAGATCCAGGGGTTCCCCCTGGACGAGAAGGGCGGGTTTGTGGCGAACCGGAAGTTGACCTGGCAGACCAGCGACGCCGCGGTGGCGACGGTCGCCTCCGACGGCACGGTGACCGGGGTGGGCATCGGCACCGCCCAGGTGACCGCCACCGCCGCCGGAGTCAGCGGCACGGCCTCCGTAACCGTGTCCCCCGCCCCGTCCATCGGGCTCTCGGCCGACTCGGTGGTGCTGCAGGCCGTAGCGGGGAGCGGGGCCACGCTAAGTGGCAACGTGGCGATCAGCAATGCAGGGGGCGTCACCCTCGACAGCCTGGCCCGCGGCACCATCACCTTCACTCAGGGCGCGGCCACCGGCTGGCTCACCGCGTCGCTGAACCAGCCCACCGCGCCAGCCACGCTGTCGCTGAGCATCTCCACCGTAGGCCTGGCGCTCGGCACCTACTCGGCCACCGTGCCGATCACGGCCCCATCGGCGGACAACAGCCCGCAGACGGTCACGGTGGTAGTGACCCTGACCCCCGGGCCGGCCAGAACGATTGCGCTGCAGGCGGGCAACAACCAGACCGCCACGGTGAACGCCACGGTGGCGACCGCTCCCGCGGTGCTGATCACCGACCAGTTCGGCAATCCGGTGCCCGGCCAGGCGGTGAGCTTCGCGGTCACCGCCGGCGGCGGCAGCGTTACCGGGGGCTCGGCCGTATCGGGTACCGACGGCATCGCCGCGGTCACCAGCTGGCGGCTCGGCACCGCGGCCGGCGGCAATGGCCTCAGCGCCACGGTCGCCGGACTCACCGGCTCACCCGTCAGCTTCACGGCCACCGCGATCTCGGCCGCGGCCGCGCAGATCGCGATCAATGCCGGCAACGGGCAGACCGCTATCGCCGGGCAGAACCTCGTCACCCCGCCGTCGGTCCTGGTAACCGACCAGTTCGGCAATCCGGTGAGCGCGATCGGCGTCACCTTCGCCGTGGCGAGCGGCGGCGGCTCGGTCATCGGCGCCGCCCAGACGACCAATGCGAGTGGCATCGCCACCGCGGGTGGTTGGACGCTGGGCACCACGGCCGGAGCCAATACCATGACCGCGACGGCGAGCGGGCTCGGCTCGCCGGTGAGCTTCACCGCCACCGGCATACCGGGACCGGCCACCACGATGGCCATCGCGGCGGGGAACAACCAGACTGCGACCGCGGGCACCACCGTGGCCACCGCGCCGGCTGTGAGGGTCACCGATGCCAACGGTAACGGCGTGACCGGCGTGGCGGTAAGCTTCGCGGTCGCCACGGGCGGCGGCTCGGTCACCGGCGGCAACGCCACCAGCGGCGCCGGCGGCGTGGCTACCGTGGGCAGCTGGCGTCTGGGCGGGCCGGCCGGGGCCAACACCCTGACGGCGACCTCAGCCGGGCTCTCCGGCTCCCCGGCCAGCTTCAGCGCCACCGGGACCACCGGGCCTGCCGCGATCATCGCCGTGAGTGCGGGCAACAACCAGGCGGCCAGCGCCGGCTCGCCGGTACCCATCGCACCGGCGGTGATCGTCACCGACATCAACGGCAACCCGGTGAGTGGGATCGGAGTCACCTTCGCGGTCGCCTCCGGCGGGGGTTCGATCACCGGCGCGACCCCCACTACCAACGCCCAGGGCATCGCGGCGGTGGGCAGCTGGACCCTGGGGGCTACCGCCGGGTCCAACAGCCTCACCGCGACCTCAGCGGGTCTCACCGGCTCCCCGGTGACCTTCACCGCCACCGGCAACCCCGGGAACGCCGCCAACATGGCGCTCAACGGCGGCAGCGGCCAGACGGGAGCCGTGGGCGGCACGCTGGCAACGCCGATCTCCGTGCTGGTGACCGACAACCTCACCAACCCGGTACAGGGCGTGACGGTGAGCTGGGCCGCGGCCAACGGGGGCAGCGTGAACTGCGGTGCCGGCAATGTCCCCAGCTGCTCGTCCCTCACCGGCGTCAACGGCATCGCCCAGGCCAGCTGGACGCTCGGCACCGGGCCGGGCACCCAGTCGGCGACCGGCGCCGTGGGTGGGCTCATCGGTTCGCCGGTGACGTTCACGGCTACCGCCAACGTCGGCCCCGCCACCGCGATTCTCGTGAACGCCGGCAACAATCAGACGGCCACGGTCAACACCGCGGTGACCACGGCACCCTCGGTACTGGTGACCGATCAGTTCGGCAACCCGGTCTCCGGAATCGGAGTCACGTTCACGCCCACCGCGGGGAGCGGCTCGGTTGTGGGTGGCAACCAGACCACCGTCAACGGCATCGCCACGGTGGGGAGCTGGACGCTGGGCACGACGGCGGGAACCGACACGCTGACGGCCAGTGCCGCCGGGGTGGGCTCGGTGGTGAAGTTCACCGCCACCGGCACCGCCGGCACGCCCACCCAGATTCTCATCAACGCGGGCAACAATCAGACGCGCACCGTCAACACGGCCGTGCTGACGCCACCGAGCGTGGTCATCCGGGATGCGTTCAACAACCCCGTGGGCGGCGTCTCGGTGACCTTCACACCCATCGCCGGCGGTGGCGGGGTAACCGGCGGCACCCAGTCTTCCAACGCCGTGACCGGCGTGGCGACAGTGACCAGCTGGACGCTGGGCACCGTGGCCGGCACCAACAACAACACCCTGCAGGCGAGCGCCGGCGGGGTGGGCTCGGTGAACTTCACCGCCTCGGCGACGGCCGGCTCGCCGACGTCCATGGCGATCAACAGCACCAATCCCCAGTCGGCGACCGTGAACACCGCCGTGGGGGTCGCGCCCAGCGTGATCGTGCGGGACCTGTTCAGCAACCTGGTGCCGGGCGCTGCCGTCAGCTGGCTGGTCACGGGGGGTGGCGGCAGCGTGAACGTGGGGGCCGGCGGTACCACCGGCGCCGCCGGTACCGCCACAGTCACCAGCTGGACGGTCGGCAGCGTCGCCGGCACCAGCAACAACACCCTGCAGGCATCGGTCTCGGGGGCCGGCAGCGTCAGCTTCACGGCCACCGCGACGCCGGGTATCCCGGCCAGCGTTACCATCAATTCGACCAACAACCAGACGGTCCGGATCGGCACTAACGTTCCGTCGGCACCCTCGGTGGTGGTCCGCGACGGATTCAACAACATCGTCACCGCGGGCACTGCCGTGACCTGGACCGTCCTCACGGGAGGCGGGAGCTTCGTGCTGGGCTCGGGCGGGTCGACCAACGGAAGTGGCGTCGCGACCATCACCAGCTGGACCATTCAGGGCGGCGGAACGGTCAACAGCAATGGGACCTACACCAACCAGATCCGCGCAACCGCAGGAGCGGTCAGCAACACGATCACGGCGTTCGGCGTGCGCACCTACTCGGGCGACATCGTGCCGCTGATGACCACCAACTCCCTGGGAACGTGCCAGGCGTGCCACGTCCGCAGCTTCGTCGTCTACGCGCAGATCACCGGTCCCGTCTCGCAGGACCCGAGCTGCGCCCTCGGCACGCTGGTCGTGCCGAACGACACCACCAACAGCCTGCTCTATCGCAAGGTGCAGCACACCCAGCCGGCCACCAATTGCGGCGGGCCGATGCCGGTCGCCGCCGGCAACCCGTTCCTCAGCGCCACCGAGCGCAACGTGATCCGCGACTGGATCCTGAACGGCGCACCGAACAACTGAGTCCTAGCCGGATTTCCAGCAACGCGCGCCCCGCCGGTGAACCCGGCGGGGCGCGCGACGTCGGCCCGGCCCCTTTCCCGAGAGCTGCGGCCGTCGTAGGTTAGGCGAGATCCCCTCACGGAGCCGCGCCATGTCCTTCCCCCACACCCGCTGTCGCAGCCTGGCCTGGCTGCTCCTGGGCGTGGCCGGCACAGTCACCTGCTCGGACGATACGGCTATCGGACCCGGTAGCGTCGTAACGGTCCGGATCGTGCCGGCCAGTCTCACCCTCGACGTGAGCCAGCAGGTGAAAACCAAGGCCTTCCCGCTTGACCAGCACGGGGCGCTCCTGGCCAGCAAGAGAGCCACCTGGGCCAGCGACAACCCGGCGATCGCCTCGGTGGATGACACCGGCGGCGTGACCGCGGTGGCCCTAGGGCAGACCACGATCCATGCGACCGCGGCCGGCGTTACCGGTGACCTCCCGGTGACCGTGAGCCCGCCCGAGCTCGCGTTCGGGGTGGACACCGCCAGGTTCGGCACGCTGGAGCTCGCCCCGAGCCCCGCCCCCCTGGCCGTTCCGGTCACGACCAAGCGACTCCTGCAGCTCACCGGCGTGACCCTCGACAGCATCACCTACGGCGCCGGCGCCAGCGGATGGCTGCAGGCCACCCTGGACCAGGGCACGACGCCGGCCACCCTGACGCTGACCCCAACCACGACCGGGTTCCCGGCCGGTACCTTCCTCGCAAAGGTGTTCCTCAGCGCCACCAATCCCGGAACACCCCCTGCGACGCTGGATGTGTCACTCACGGTTGGAGCGGGCCCCACGATCAGCCTGAGTCCGGATAGCCTGGACTTCGCCGCCATCCCGGGCGGCACGGACCCGGCCCCAGCCACCGTCCAAGTGGACAACACTGGCGGTGGGACGCTGAGCGGCCTCAGCGTAGGAACGATCACCTACGGCGCCGGCGGCGCCGGATGGATCAGCAGCGCCACGCTCGACCTGACCACCGCACCTGCCACCCTCACCGTCCAGGCGAAGGTGGGCGCCCTGGCCGTCGGGACCTACACCGCGACGATTCCGGTCGCCTCGGCCAGCGCGGTCAATACTCCCCAACCGGTGAGCGTGACCTTCACGGTCGCCAACTAGGCCACCATGCAGCCGTCCGGGACGATCGCGGTGACATTCCAGGTCCAGACATCGTTCGCCAAGGTCGTGCAGCCGATCTTCAACACGAGCTGCACCGGGTGCCATCTCTCCGGCGGATCGGTCCCCATCCTCACGGTGGGAAGCTCCTATGCAGCGATTCGCGGGGTCGATCCCGGCGCGGGGTGCGGTCCCGACGTCGCCGTCGGGCTCGATGCGTCGGGTTCGAGCTGGCTCTACAACAAGGTGATCGCCGCGACACCCTGTGGCGGGGGCGGCCGCATGCCGCCCGGAGGGCGATTCCTGTCGGCACCCACCAGCGACATCATCAAGAGCTGGATCGATGAGGGCTCACCCAACAACTAGGGGAGTTGGGGCCGAGGCGCCTGGGCAGAGGGCGGAAACAGCGCGGGGCGGGTTGCTCTCAAGCAACCCGCCCCGTTTGTTGTCGACCACCGGCGGACTAGGCTAGAAGCCGAACTCCACGCCGGTGGTCCACACCACGTTTGGCGCCAGGCCACCCCGGAGGACCGGGAAAAGGGCGTTGGTGACGATCGTCGTCGCTCCGGTGCGGAACTTGAAGCCCAGCGAGGCGCTGGTGCGGTTGTCGCGGGTGTTGGGAATATCGGTGATATCAACGGTTCGCACGTAGGGGACCTGGAATTGCACGCTCTGCTTGAGCTTGTGCTTGTCCTTCCCGACCTCCCACTCCGACTGCAGGTCTCCGGCGATGGTGGCCCAGGGGCTGAGGGCCTGGTCGAAGCCCAGCGTGGTCAGAAAGGAGTCGTTCCCCAGATCGGTGCCGCGGTAGTAGTAGCCGACGTTGAGGTGCGGGCTGAAGGCGCCGAACTGGCTGGAAAAGACCGCAAGCCCGCGGAGCGAGAGGTGGCCCGAGCCCAGCAGGTTCTTGTCGTCCCCGGTGGGGAAGCGCACGTCGCCCAGCACCGCGAATGCCAGGGCGTCCGCCCGGGAGAAGTTGATCTTGACCCGCCCGGCGACGTCTCCAATGCCGGTGGCCGATCCGAAGGTGCTGGTGGAGGCCCGGAGGATCGGATTGGCGGGCGTGCCACCGAAGAAGTGCTCTATGTCGTTCGTATTGAACGGCTGGATCACGGCCGTGCTGCGGCCCTTGATGGAGACGTACACCACCGGCACCGCCACGCCGATGTCCACCCGGTCGAGCAGGCCGTAACTGGCGAAGAAGGACGTCGTGAGCAGGTCCACGAAGAGGGACATCCGCATGTTGATGACGTCGTTCTCGAACGAGGGGTCACCCAGCCCGGGGTTGCCGATGTCCTCGTGAGTGAAGGTCAGGCGCAGATTATCGATCGGGACGCCGCGGAGGGTCTTGTAGCGGGTGCCGGTGATATTGGCGCCCATCAGAAAGCGACCCTTGCCCAGCGTCTGACCGCGCTCGCCGAACACCGGTCCGAGGGAGGCGGAGTTCTGGATCGGCACCCCGCCCACGATGCGAAATGTCACGCCGCTGGAGGTCGATCCCAGGGGTGAGTTGGACGCGCCCAAGGCCACGGCATCCGCCAGGAAGGAGACCACCGCGAAGCTGCTGTTGCGGGCGTCGGGCTTGAAGTGCCCGCCGTGGAATTTACCCACCAGCGTGGTGTCCAGGCAGAGCACCTCGCCGCAGTCGCCGAACTTGAAGAGGTCACCAACCTTGTCTCGCAGGTTCTGCGCCGCCGCCGCGACGGGGAAGGACAGGAGCAGCACGAGGGCCAGCACGCCTCGACGACGCATCACGCCTCCGGATTGTCGATAGGAACACCGTACAGTATCGCGCGCTGGGAATCCCCGCAAGGCGGGGCGGACCTACTCGAGGTTGGTCAGTCGCCACCGACCCTCGACCTTCTCGAGGGTGGCCTTGCGGGGGAACGGCTCGTTGCTATACGCCTTTCGATGCTCGTCGAGCAGCACGGTGACGCCGCCCAGCGTCGCGCTCGCAGCCGATCCGGCGACCGAGAAGTCGAGATACCTCCATCCATTCGTGTCCATGTAATTCTTCTGATCGAACACCTTCTTATAGGCATCCCGGGTCCGAGGGGGCATGGACGGCCAGACCGCGAGCATCGCGGGCAGGTCGCGGGCGAACAGGGCGCGGGCGAACTCCCGCAGCACCAGCTCCACTGCGGGCCGCTCATCCGCCACGGGCGCGGGGGCCGGGTTGGTGACCACCGGCGGCGGCACCTGCACCGGCGCCGGCGCCTGCTGCTGCGGCTGGGCCGGCGGCTGGTCGTTGCGGATATGCGTCGAGGACTCCGGCGGGGTCGGCGCCGGCTGCGGGTGGAGCCGGGCCTCCGCCACCGAGCGGGCCTTGGCCGCCAGCTCGGCGGTGCCAAACGACTCGATCCCGTCGTTGAGCGAGCTGATCGCGAAGCTCCAATCGCCCCGCGAGGACAGCCGCTCTGCGGACTTGCGAAGATTGTCGCCCGGCGTCAGCTCCCGCTGGTTTGCGCCGGCGGAGAGTGCGCGGCTCCGGGCCTCCTTGTGCCGCGCCAGCAGTTGCTGGAATTCCCGCCTGCCCTGCCGGGCGGCTCCGGGATCCGGCGTCGCCGAAGCGGGTGCAGGAGTGGCCGTCGCGGTGGCGGTATCGGGGGCGGTGGCAACCGGCCCCCGATCGGACGCCTGAGGCTGAGCCACGCTGGAGCCGGGGTTGCTGGCCGGCGGCTGCTGGGCCAGAGTGGCCCCCGTGTCGGTGGTCGCGGGAGCGGCCGCCGGGACAACCGGCGCGGTGTTGCCGGCCCAGGGGCGCCACACTGCCAGCGCCACAGCCACCACGGCCACGGCGCCGAGGCCGACAAACAATCCGGTCCTGCTGCCGCTCGGGGCCGGGGAGCCGGAAACTACCGGTCTGGCGCGGGCGGTGCCGGTACGCGGAACTCCAGCGCCAGGAGTGGATGGACCCGCGGGACGGCCTGCGGCCGGAGCCGCGGTACCCGGACGGGTGCGCTTGGTCAGCGGCGCCGGGCTCACCGGCGTGCTGAAGCGCTTGAGCATGGCGGTGTTTTCGCTCTTCTTGGCGATCTCAACCAGCTGGGTCCGCATGGCGTCGTCGCTCTTGGCCGGCGGCTCGCCGATTGAGTCGACCGCGTCCTCCATGCTTAGCCAGCGCTCGCCGGGCTGCTTCGCCAGCATTCGCATGACGGTGCTGCGAAGCTCCGGCGGGCAGTCGGGGCGCAATGCCAAGATGTCGGGCGGCGGATCGTTGAAGTGGCCGTACATGATCGCCATCATCGAGCCGCCGGAGAACGGCGGCCGCCCGGTGATCATCTCGTACGCCACCACGCCGAGAGAGTACTGGTCCGACGCCCCGGTCACATCCTGGGCCATGCACTGCTCGGGACTCATGTAGGTCGGGGTTCCGACCGTCATCCCGGTCATGGTCAGACCTTCGGCCTGCGACACCTTGGCGATGCCGAAGTCCGTCACCACCGCCCAGCCCTCTTCGTCGATCATGATGTTGGCGGGCTTGATGTCCCGATGAACGATGCCGCGGCGGTGCGCGTAGCCGAACGCGCTGCCCACCTGCTGCATGATCATCTGGATCATCGGGATTGGGAGCGGACCCAACTCCTTGAGCACGCCATCGAGCGGCCGACCCGCGATGAACTTCATCACGAAGTACAGCAGCCGGTCGGTCTCGCGCACCGCGTAGACCGGTATGATGTGGGGGTGACTCAGCGAGGCGGCAGTTCTGGCCTCACGCTTGAACCGCTCGATCATGCCGGCCCCGGACACCAGGGCGGGCGACATGACCTTGATCGCGACCTTCCGGTCCAGCGCGAACTCGTGGGCCAGGTACACCGCGGCCATGCCGCCCCGCCCGAGTTCGCCCAGGATCTCGTAATCACCCAGGGTGGACTGCCGCAGGTAGTCCAGCTGCTCGATCCAGATGTCCCCGGACGGCGGGCGGTTCTGGGCAGCCTGCTGCGCGGTGGCCAGCGAGGCCTGTTCCCCGGACACGTCGGTGCCGCAGACCGTGCAGAAGTGCGCCCCGGCATTGACCTGGGCGCCGCAACGGGAGCAGAACGACGGGGCGATCGGCTGTGTCACGTCCCTGGGGTCCTGGGTTTCCGGGTGTCTGGAGGGTTCAACCCAAAGATAATAACGTAAAAACGCCTAGGCTTTCTCACCCCCCACCCTCAGCCTGGGGGCAGAAATCGTAGTCACCGTTGCGGATCGAACCTCGACCGCCACCGTGGCCCGCCGGCCACCGGCCGATGCGGCGATCCGGGCGGTCCCGAAGCGGACACCTCGGACCACGCCGTCCGTCGAAACCGTGGCGACCAGGGGGTCGCTCGACTGCCACTCCACCGACACACCAGGGAGGGTCGTCCCCCTGGTTCCCAGGACGGCAGCCTTCAGCAGCGCGGCCTCGCCCACCCGCAGGGCCACCTGAGCCGGATCGATCCGTACACCCCCAACCGTAGCGGGGCTCACCCGCAAGTCTACCGAAGCAAGACCTGCGCCTATCGCGGCGCTGATCCGAGCTGTACCGGGGCCGATCCCGCGAATTGTGCCATCTGGTGACACCGCAACGACTTTCGCGTCGCTGGACGACCAGCTTATCACCCGGCCGGACAGGACCGCCCCCAACCTGTCGCTGGCCTGCGTCTCGAGCCTGGCCTCCTCGCCCACGCCGAGCGCTGCAATTCTAGGCAGGATGCGAACCGCGGCAACGTCCACCCGGGTAACCTGGTACTGCACCACCGCCACCTGGTCGCCCAAGCTCGCCCGGATGCTGGCGCCGCCAGGCCGGACCGCAGTCAATTCCCCCTCCTCGCTGACGCGGAGGATTGCCGGGTCGCTGGACTGCCAGCTCGCCCCGGTTGCGGGCCGGGGACTCCCGGTCCCGGTCCGCCAGAGGGCGGCCAGCCGCACCACCTGCCCCGCCGCGAGGGCTCCGGCGCCAGGCAGGACCGCCAGGGTACCATTGGCCGGCCGGATTTCCACTTCCACATCAGCAATCTGGCCCTCGGATTCCGCCTGAACCCTGACGCGACCTTCGGCGACCCCGAGAACAACTCCCAGCTGGTCGACAACGGCCACGCCCGGATTCGGGCTGCTCCACCGGATGGTCCGGCCCGGGAGGACCGCGCCGGAATCGTCGAGTGCAACGGCTTGGAGTACGCGCCGCTCCCCGGGAGCCCAGGCCGCGGGCGGCGGCGTAATCGCCAGCCGCGACACTGCCACTCGGCCCACCAGCAGCTGCACCTCGGCGGAGATTCCCTGACAGGTCGCAGACACGAGCCCCTGGCCCTCCGACAGGGCGGTCACCACGCCGATCTCAGAGACAGATGCGACGTCGGGCGTGTGGGAACGCCAGACCAGCTGGCCCCCCGGCACTGGAGTGCCTGCCTGGTCGAGCAGGGCAGCATCGACCCGCAGAGTCTCCCCGGTCTTAAGGCGTGCCTCTCCCGGGGCGAGGCTCAACCGGAGCGCCGCGGTCGGACTGGACACCGATTGGGAAGGGTGCGGCGCAATCGCCGGCCGGGGAGGCGGGCTGGGTGGGGCGGCGAGGGCCGGACGCTGGGGCAGATCGCGCGGGGCCGCCAACTCGCGCAGCCGGCCGCGCACCACCGGGTTGGCCAGCGCACCGGTGGCCTCGGCCGCGGCAATGGCCTCCGCCAGTGAGGGCCAGCGCTCGGCTGCATCCTTGGCGAGCATCCGTTCGATGGCCGCGGCCAGCGGCATGGGACAGTCGCGCCGCAGCTGCATCAGCGGCGGAGGCGGATCGGAGACGTGCGCCAGGAGAACCGGAACCACCTCTTCGTGCACGAAGGGCGGCCGACCGGTCAGGAGCTCGAAGGCAACACAGCCCAAGGCGTACTGGTCCGAGGCCCCGGCGACGGTCTTCCCGGTGCACTGCTCGGGGCTCATGTACGCCGGCGTGCCGATGGTGGAGCCGGTACGGGTGAGACTCCCGCCCTGGGCCACCTTGGCGATCCCAAAGTCTGCCACGATCGCGGAGCCGTCTTCGTCCAGCATGATGTTGGCGGGCTTGACGTCGCGATGGACCACACCCCGCCCGTGAGCGTGCTCCAGCGCGGCGCCGACCTGCGCCAGGACCGCCTGCACCAGGTCAGGGGCGAGCGGTCCGGTGGCGGCCAACACCTGATCCAGCGACCGGCCCGGGACGAACTTCATCACGAAGTAGCGCAGGTCACCGGTGGTGCGGACGGCATAAATGGGAATGATATTCGCGTGACTCAGCTGCGCCGCGGTGCGCGCCTCCAGCAGGAACCGGTCGGACATTCCAGCGGTGGTCTCGAGCCCGGGGATCATCACTTTGATCGCTACAGGCCGTCCCAGGGCCAGGTCCAGGGCCAGGTAGACCGTCGCCATCCCGCCCCGCCCCAGCTCCGTCAGCACCTGATACTCCCCCTGGGTGGCCGCCACCAGCTGGTCCCTGAGCGGGTCGGAGGTGTCGGCTGATACTCGGGGACTGGCGGCCGCTGTCGGGCAGCCGCAGTGCATGCAGAAGCGCGCCTCCCCGGCAAGAGGGGAGCCGCATCCAGGGCAGGAGGCAGGAGTCCGGTCCATCATCCTCAGTATCGGACCGGAGCGTCGGACACTGAGGGAGGGTGCGTCCCTGGAGGCACCCCAAGGGGGAAAGCGTTCAGGTATTGAGGGTTCGGGAGCGGCGGCGGCGATGGCGCGGAGGCAGGACCCTGCATAGCTTCCCCCGCCTGGAGCGGTGGCAGAGCCTGGTTTATTGCGCCAGTCTTGAAAACTGGTGAACCCGCGAGGGTTCCGGGGGTTCAAATCCCTCCCGCTCCGTGTTCGGCTCCTACCGGATCGCTTGGTTGGCCTCGAAGTCGAACAGCGTTGCCCGCCTCAGGTCGTAGTGCGCCACCCAGTAACCCCGCAGGGCCTGGACGAACTGCGTCAGCGCCTGGTCCTTCTCGGCCTGGGCGATATACAGGTTGTCCACACTGATCCGGCCGACCACATAGCGGTTGTAGGCCACCTCGAACCGGCGACCTGCCACCGTGTCCGCCTTGGCGGAGATCACCAGGTTGCGCCGGGCCTGCGACAGCTGCAGCGCGGCGAAGTGGGCATCCTGCGCGGTCTCCGCCAGCGCTGCGTGATTGAGGTTCATGATCTGCTCCCGGTCCGCTTCCGCCGCCTGGACGCCCTCCTTGTGTGCCCCCCACTGGATCAGGGGGATCTCCACCGACAGCGAGAACTGCCGCGCCTCCTGCAGATCCTGGTAGGCGGACCGCGCCGCCGGTCCCGTGGCATTGAACCCGTAGCTGGCCTCCACCGTGGCCCCGAGTCCAGTGTTGAGCTTCGCCTCGGTCACCCGGCGGTGGGCCTGCACCTCGGACAGCTCCGCCCCGGTGACGCTGGCGCGGTTCCGCAGCGCTTCGGCCTCGGCCCGCGTGGTATCTGCCTCGAACTGGGGTACCTCCCCTGTCACCGCGATGTCGAGCGGCGAGCCGGGCGGCAGGTCCAGGGCCAGCCGGAGCGCGGCGAGCGCCCGGTCGTACTCCAGCTGTGCGGCATCGGCGGCATTTCGGGCCCGAAGCAGAGCCAGCTCGCTCTGCAGCAGGTCGTTCTCGCCGATCTTGCCCACCTCGAACCGGCCCTTGTTGAGGGTGTACAGGGTGTCGTTCACCGCCGCGTTGGTGAGCGCGTTGGCCAGCCCCACCCGACCGGCGTAGACGTCGAAGAACAGGTTCGTAGTACGGAGCGCGATCTCCTCACGAGCTTCCCGGTACTCCCGCTCGGCCAGTTCCGAGCGCACCGGCTGCTCCCGCCGGTCCCAGCCATTGAGATTGGGCCGGAGGATGGGCTGCCGCAGTCCCACCGTCACCGGGGTGGAGGACCAGGTCTTGACCGTCTCCTGTCCCGTCACGGACAGCCGTGAGAGCGAGCTGGAGACGAAGAAGTCCCCGCCGGTGAGCGGCAGGGTCTGCGACATCGTCGCGGTGAGCTCGGTACTGATCTGGTCCTGGGGCCGGAAGCCGGTGCTGCCGTCGGGCTGCAGCACCGGAATGATCGAGCGGTTGTAGGACGGGACGGTGCCGCTCAGCGCGAGCCGGGGGAGCAGCCGGGAATAGAACGCCTGGTCGCGATAGCGGGAGGCGTCGCGGGCCGACTGCGCGGCGCGGGCCTGGTAGCCGCGCGCCTGGGCCATCTGGATCGCCTGGGGGAGGGTCAGCGGTTCCTGGGCAGCCAGCGGGGTGGCGCCGAGCAGCAGGCCCAGCGCGGCCACAAGACGAGGCGGCATCGGTTCACTCGTAGCGAAGGCAGGTGACCGGGTCCTGCCGGGCGGCGCGATACGCCGGCATGATCCCGAAGAGAAGTCCGACCGCGAACGACACGCCGAAGGCCACCACGACCGACGGGTACGACACGATGGTGCGCACCCCCGCCCCCCGCTCGATGACGGCGCTGAGCACAAAGCCGAGCACGATCCCGGCGATCCCACCGGTCATGCTGATCAGCACCGCCTCGCTCAGGAACTGCAGCAGGATCTCCTTCGCGGAGGCGCCCACCGCCCGGCGCACGCCAATCTCGCGGATCCGCTCCAGCACCGAGGCGAGCATGATGTTCATGATGCCGATACCGCCCACGATGAGCGAGATCGAGGCGATCGCGCCGAGGACGATGTTGAAGATGGTCTTGGTGCGCTGCTCCTGCCGGAGCAGCAGCTCGGGAACGGTGATCTCGAAGTCCACCACGCCGTTGTGCCGCCGGGTGAGCATCCGCCGGGCGACGTCGGCCACGGCGGGGACCATGCGCGCCTCGCTCACCCGCACGATGATCCGATCCAGCTGATTGAGGTTGCTCCGCTCCTTGCGCTGCTCCTCGGTGCCCTTGGCATTCCCCTCGTCGTCATTTTCCTGAGAGGCCGCCTGCTCCACATCGCGCTGGGTGACCCGGGCGCGGTTGCGGTAGCGCAGCAGCAGGGTGTGGACCGGGACGTAGACGTCCATATTGGCATCCCGGATGCCCAGCCGCTGGGAGGTCTCCGAGCTGACCCGCCGGTCGGCCAGCACGCCGGCGACGGTGAGCCAGGTATCCCCCACCTTCAGCCGCCGCCCGATGGGATCCTCGGTCGTGAAGAACCTGGCGCTCACCCCCTGGCCGATGATCGCGACCGGGAGTCCCAGGTTGACCTGCGCCGGGGTGAACCAACCCCCGCGGCCGAGCTCGAGATTGGTCAGCCGGAAGTAGGCGGTGTCCACCCCGAGCAGCTTCCCCGAGCGCCGGTGACCCTCGCGCGTAAGCGTGGTGTTGAGGACGATCTCCGCACTGGCGACCTCGACGTTCGGGATGATCCGGGCGATCGCCTGCGCATCGGAATAGGTGAGACCAGGCGTGTACTTCTTGACCTCTTTTTCGGGCTGATCCTTGACCTGTTCCTCCTTCTGCTCGATCAATGGGGCGATCATCACGTTGTTGGAGCCCAGCAGCCGCATCTGCTCCAGGATCTCCTGCTCGGCCCCCTTGCCGATGGCCAGCATGGCGATGACCGACGCGACCCCGAACAGGATCCCGAGCGAAGTCAGCGAGGCCCGCAGCTTGTTGTGGCGCACCGCCTCGAGCGCAATCCGGACACTGAAGGCCCCGTGGGTGACCAGATCTTTCCAGGCCAGCACGTCAGCTCTTCCGGGTGCTGCCCGCCGGAGCCGGGGCGGGAGGTGTCCGTGCGCCGCGGGCCGAATCGGGTCGGACCGGCAGCGGCGTGGGCGAGGGGGCGGTGTCGCCTCCCGTGACCTTGGCCCCGGCAGTCGAGCCGGGCAGGCGGGCCAGCGTCATCTCCGCGTGCTCCCGCGGCGGTGCCAGCAGCACCCGGTCGTCGGGGCTCAACCCCCGTGTCACGATCACCTCGTCGTCATTCATCGCGCCGGTTTCGATCTCCTGCTTGCTGACCCGGCCACCCGACTGGCGGTAGACGAACGGCACGCCGCCCTCCCCGTTCACCGCCTCGATCGGGATGAACAGCGCGTTCGCCGTCCGACTGGCCTCGATGGCGTTGCCGGTGGTCATGCCGGGGCGAAGGGTGGTATCGGGCTGATCGATGACCAGCTTCACCTCGAACACCTTGGCGTCGGTGTTGGGCCGCTGCTCCCCGACGTTGGCCACCGCGGTCACGGTACCGGTCAGCTTCTTGGCGGGATCGGCATCCAGGGTGATGGCGGCGTGCTGCCCCACCGCGACCTTCCGGACGTCGATCTCGTTGACATAGGTGACCGACTCCATCTGGGTGAGATCGGGCAGGGTGGCGACGGTCGCATCCCAGGACGAGACCTGTGAGCCGGTGGTGCGCTTCTTCCCGTTCCAGTCCTTGTAGTAGATCACCATGCCGGGGGCGGGAGCCTTGATGGTGAAGCCCTGCATCACGTCGGACACCACTTTCAGCTTGTTCTTCTGCCGGTCCAGGTCGGCGCCTACTTCGCGCATCTTGGCCTGGGCCTGCTCGGTCTTGGTGACGTAGTCGGACTTGGCCTGGACCAGCGCCCGCTCCGCCTTCTCCAGGTCGATCTCCGCCTGGCGCCGGATGGTCGGCGGCTCGTAGATCGCCTGTTCCTTGGCCAGCCGCTTCTCTTCCAGCCCCAGGTCCATGCTGCGGATGTCTTCACGCGCCTTGGACAGGTTCAGGGTCGAGTCCAGCATGGCCTGCTCGTAGACCGCCTCGGCCTTCTGCAGCGCCAGCGAGACCTCGGCCATCTTGGACGCGATGCCGGTCCGGTCCAGCTCGGCCACCACATCGCCCTCCTTGACCACCGTCCCTTCCGCCACGATCGAGGCGATCTTCATCTGCCACATCTCCGCCTGCTGGGCGTTAGGCGGGACAGTGATCTGCACGAACTTCCGGGCGCGGAGCTCGCCGGAGGTGGTGACGCTCACGGTGAAGTCGCCGCGGTTTACCCGGGCAATGACCGGCGCCTCGGCGGTCGAGGTGTCCCGCGCCAGGAGCCAGGCGCCCGGGACGCCCACAGCCACGACGACCACCGCAATGAGCCACCCACGACCACGGGGGAATGGCATCGGGAGGTCCTTGGTAGGATGGGAAACTCTGGCCAGCAGGGATTGGACGCCTGCCGGCGGATTTTGGTTGCGCAGGGGGTGTCTGAATGTGCAGGGCACGCCCCGGCAGGGCAACCACCTCTGGCGAGGCGGCGCGCCATGCACCTGACGGGTCGACTGCCTCACAGTGGAGCGTTCCCAGATACCGCAGATCCACCACCGCTACCGATTCGCCCGCGCCACCCACCCGAGATCCGAGACGGCGGGTCGGGAATCGGCGTTCACCTCCCGTTCATTCACAGCCGGTTCATCATGGCCCAGTAGCTTCGTGGCGGAGGGTTCGCCATGGGTCATCGTACCACGCTGCCAACTGACCAGGACCGGCTCCGGATGCTCCGGGACGGGTGGATCGCGTCCGTTCCGGGCCGCTGCGTGCAATGCGGTATCTGCTCCTACAACTGCCCGATGGGAATCGACGTCCGCAGCTACTCGCGCCTCGGCCTCACCATCGACGATCCGCGCTGCTTCCGATGTGGCAGTTGCGTCAGCCACTGCCCCAGGAGCACGCTCGTGGCCGTGGTGGCGGAGCCGGCCGCATGAACCGCCATCTGCTGGTGGGCTCCGGAATCGCCGCGCTCACCGCCGCCGAGTCCATCCGGCAGAGCGACCCGTCGGCCCGGCTGCTGATGGTGAGCGAGGAAGCCGAGCCGTTCTATTCGCGGCCCGGGCTCGCCTACCTGCTGAAGGGCGACGTCCCTGAGCGCCAGCTGCGAATCCGGTCCCCCGGGGAGATAGAGGCGCTGGGCCTCGAGCGGGTTACCGGCCGGGTCGCGCGGGTCTCGGCGGTAGGGCGCCAGGTCACCCTGGCCGACGGGCGGAAGCTGGGCTTCGACCGGCTGCTGCTGGCCACCGGAGCGGCATCCATCGCGCCGGCGTTCCCCGGCGCCGAGCTCCGGGGAGTCGTCCGGCTCGACTCCCTCGGGGATGCCCGCGAGATCCTCCGGCTCGCCGGTCGGGGCCGCACCGCGGTGGTGGTCGGGGGTGGAAGTACCGCGCTGGAGCTGGTCGAAGGGGTCCGCGCCCGCGGCATGCGGACACACTACTTCATGAGGGGGGACCGGTACTGGGCCAGGGTACTCGACCCGGTCGAATCAGGTCTGGTGGAAGCCCGGCTGGCCGAGTCGGGGGTGCGGATCCACCGCCACACCGAGGTCGCCGCGGCCGTTGGTCACGCCGGTCGTCTGCGCGCGGTAGACACGGCGGCCGGCGGGCGCATACCCTGTGACCTGCTGGCGGTCGCGACCGGCGTCCGTCCCCGCCTCGAGCTGGCCCAGGAGGCCGGGCTGGCGGTGGAGCGCGGGATCCTGGTCGAGAAGTCCCTGGAGACCAGCCAACCGGACATCTTCGCGGCCGGGGACGTGGCACAGGCCTACGATCCGACGGCCGGTCGTGCCGTCCTCGACACCCTCTGGTCCACCGCAGAGGAGCAGGGCCGGGTCGCAGGGCTCAACATGGCCGGTGGAGGGGTCGCCTATGGCAAGCGGGTAGCCCGGAACGTGACCTGCCTCGCCGGGGTGGTCACCGCGGTGATCGGGGACGTGGGTGGGGAGGAAGACCTCGACCTGGTCACCATCACTCGGGGCCAGAGCGAGGCCTGGTCAGGCGGGCCGGCCACGTTGACCGTGTCGGAACGGGGTCGCGAAGACCGCATCCGGCTTCGACTGGGGCCCCGCACCATCGTCGGCGCGGTGATCATGGGGAGCCAGTCCCTGGCGGAACCGCTGGCGCAGCTCATCGCCGCCCGAACCGATCTTTCCTCGCTGCTGCCCGCGTTGTGGGAGCAGCCAGCCTCCCTGCGGGTGCTCCTGCAGCGGTTCCGTTCGGGGCAGGTGCCAGCCGGTGACCGGGATGTCCAGGCCCTGGTGGCTCGCTGAGGTCGCGTGGGCGCTGGTCGCCATCGGGGCCACCACTGCGCTCTATCTCGTCGCCGCCCGACAGGGGCTCCCTGCTCCCGCCGGGCTGGTCGGGCATGGGCTCGGGATCCTCGGCTTCCTGCTGATGATCGTGGCTGAGTTCGCCTACACCTGGCGCAAGCGTCCGGGCCGGAACGGCCCCGGCCCCCTCCAGGCGTGGCTCAAGGCCCATGTCCTGGCCGGCCTGGTCGGACCCTACCTCGTCCTGCTGCACAGCGCCTTCCGGTTCCGCGGCATGGCC
>JBGQJV010000022.1:0-31042 GCA_041499215.1 Gemmatimonadota bacterium
AACTTGGGCAGCTGCGCGAGGGCCACCAGGGCGATGTCCCGCTCGAGGGCCACGCTCTTGAGGGCGCGCACGGTGAGCGCGAGCCGCTCGTCGCCAGTGGCGTCCGGGACCGGGCTCGCGGTCATGCCCACGTCGTCCAGGACCAGCAGGGCCCGACGGGGCACAGTCTCGAGGGCCTCCGCCACCTCCTCGAACCGCTCGCCCGCGAGAGGTCTGACCAGGAGCGGCAGGTCCCGCAACTTGAGCGCGGCTGCCCCGATCGCGGACCGGCTCACATCGTCCAGCTCGCCTTTGCGCAGCGCGTCTACCGGCACCCGGCCCTCGAGCGCCAGCGCCCGTTCCATCACCCGCTCCTCCGACATCTCTCCGGAGAGGTAGGCCACCGGCAGGCCGGCCCGTGCGGTGCGCAGCGCGATCGCCAGCCCCAGGCTGGACTTGCCGCTCCCCACGTCGCCGCTGATGACCACCAGGTCCTGGCGGCGAAGGCCGCCGCCGAGCATCCGGTCGAGCGACGGGAACCCGGTGGGGACGGTGTCGCCACGCTCGCCGGCCTTCACCCGGGAATCCATCCGGGCGACGACGGCTTCTGCAGGCGAGGTGGTACGGTCAGGAATGGAACGTGGCCGCATGTCCTGCAAGATAGGCTCTCGGACCGCTCAGCGGGACACCGCGGTGGCCAGCTGCCGGGCGGTGCGGGCGGCTCGCTGCACCGCGTCGGCCGCTTCGGGCCCGATGGAGTCCCGCGCCGGGGCCACCAGGGTGCTGAGCACCATGGGGACCGCCTCCCGACCACCGTGTTTGAGCTCGTGCAGCAGCGCGGTAAGCGCACGACGGAGTGGCGGCGGAAGGGTGAGGCTCGACAGCCGGGTCTCGAGCGCCGCCAGGCGGCGGCGGGTGGCTCGCTCCGGGAGTGGCGGTTCGGCCAGAAAGTCGGCGGTGACCCGGAGCACCAGCCACAGCGCATAGACCCCCTCTCGGCGGGGACCACGCACCGTTCGTGCGAGCAATTCCAGCAGCTCGAGCTGGGGATCGGCCCCTGTCACTCGCACAGCTCCAGCGTGGCGGTGAGTACCTCGGACGGCGGCAGTTCTTCCATGCAGTGGTGGTGCCCCAGCGGGCAGTGCGGACCGCCCTTGCTGCTGCATGGGCGGCACGGGAGGGGCCGCTCGATCACCCTCGAGTGGGCGCGATACGGGAAGAACCCGAAGGCCTCCACGGTGGGGCCGAACAGTCCGACAACCGGGGTGCGTACGGCGGCCGCCAGGTGCATTGGACCGGTGTCACCCGCGACCACCGCCCGGGCCCGGCGGAGCAGCGCGCCGGTGGCCTGCAGATCGAGCTCGCCCGCGGTGCTCACCGCGGACCCGGGCGCGGCGGCGGCGATTTCCGCGGCCGCGGCCCGATCGCCCGCGCCGCCGACCAGCACCATTCCAAACCCCCGCCGGGCCAGCTCGCCTACGAGGGTCTGCCAATGGTGAACCGGCCAGCGTTTGGTGGCATGGGCTGCCCCCGGCGCCAGTCCGAGCAGGGGGAGGGTGCCATCCAGCCCGCTCCGCACCAGCCAGTCCTCCGCCCGCGCCTCCGCGGCCGGACTGGTGAACAACTCGGCCGGCTCCCCATCAGGCGCCACGTCGAGATGTCGGGCCGCCTCGAAGTAGCGCTCGGCCACTGGCACGGAATCGCGGTAGATGTCCTTCTTGAGCCGGATGAGCGCTCGGCGCTCCCGGCGTCGGGCGCCGTAGCCATGCCATGCTCCGGGCACCAGCAGCCGGAGGATCCGGGTCCGCACGCTCGCGTGCAGGTCCAGCCGGTCGGTGAAGCCGGCCCGGCGAACGGCCCGGGCCAGCGGCACCAGCGACTGCCCCGGGGCGAGGGCGACTACCTGGTCCAGATGAGGATTGGCCGACAGCAGGGGGGCCCACACCTGCTTGGTCAGGGCGGTGATTGTGGCCGCCGGGTGCCGGGCCCGCAAGGCCCGGATCAGCGGCGTGGTGAGCAGCACGTCGCCCAGGGACGAGAAGCGGACCAGGAGGATGCGGGGGGGCACGTTCCAAAGGTGGCGGCAAGGTGCAAACGGCGGGAGAGGCGGAAAAAGCGGAAGGCGGACGCGGCATCAGTTTTCCGCCTTTTCCGCCTTTTCCGCCCTTCCCGCCTTTTCCGCCTTATCTTCCCGCATGCCCCGTCCCCGCAGCATTCTCTGGGTCGATGACGAAGTCGAGAGCCTCTCGTCCCACATCCTGTTCCTCGAGGAGCAGGGGTTCAGCGTCGAGAAGGCGGCCCATGGCGACGATGCCCTGGTGCTGCTTCAGCGCCAGCCGTACGGCGTGGTGCTGCTGGACGAGCAGATGCCCGGCCGTCGCGGCCTGGATCTGTTCCGCGCCATCCGCAACATCGACGCGACCATGCCGGTAGTGATGGTGACCAAGAGCGAAGAGCCGGCCACGCTCAAGGATGCGATCGGAGCGGAGATCTCCGACTATCTGGTGAAGCCGGTCAACCCCCGGCAGGTGTTCTCGGTGGTGACCCGGCTGCTGGAGGGCGACCGGATCCGGCAGCAGCGGCTCTCCCGCGATTTCGCAACCCGGTTCCGGGAGCTCGAGGCGCGGCGCAGCGGGGTGCTCAACTGGCGGGACTGGACCGAGTTGGTCGTGGAGCTGGCGGAGTGGGAGGTGCGCCTGGGGCACGCGGAGGAGCCGGGGCTGCAGGAGGCGCTGCGCACCCTGCAGGTGAGCCTGCGGCAGGACTTTGCCCGGTTCATCGAGCAGCGGTACCCCGGCTGGCTCGCCGGCGGCCGGGCCGATCGGCCGCCGCTCAGCGTCGACATCGTGCCCGAGTTCGTGGAGCCGGCGCTCCGGGCCCACGGAAAGGCGCTGCTGGTGGTGGTGGATTGCCTGCGGATGGACCAGTGGGAGGCGATCCGTCCGCTGATCAGCACTCGGTTCGACATCGAGACCGCCTACTACTTCTCGATCGTGCCGACCGCTACGCCGTTTGCCCGCAACGCGATCTTCAGCGGCCTCCTGCCCCGGGAACTGGCGGCCCGCTATCCCGGCTGGTGGCGAGACCAGGACGAGACCAGCCTCAACGCGCACGAGCACGAGTTGCTGGCGCGCCAGCTGGAGATCCGCTACGGCCGACCGGTGCCGGTCCGCTACGAGAAGGTGTTCACCGCCACCGACGGGGAGGCGCTTCTCACCCGGCTGCCGTCGCACCTCGCGGCCGATGGGGTCACCGCGCTGGTGTTCAACTTCATCGACCAGCTCACCCATGGCCGGACCGAGAACTCGACCCTGTTCGAGGTGGCCCGGGACACCCCGGCGCTCCGCAGTCTCACCCGCACCTGGTTCGAGCGCTCGGCGCTGTGGGGGGCGCTACGCGAGGCTGAGCGCCGCAACGTTCCGGTGCTGCTCACCACCGATCACGGCTCGATCCACTGCCACACCCCGGCCACGGTGTACGCCCGCCGCGACGCCACCTCGAACCTGAGATACAAGTTCGGTGAGGATCTCCGGGCGCAGGAGCGGGACGCCGCGCTGGTCGTGGAAGATCTCGCCGCCTACGGCCTGCCGCCCCGGCCGCCCGGCAGCCGCCTGCTGCTGGCCACCGGCGACCGGTTCTTCGTGTATCCCACCAAGCTGAGGGAGTATCAGGCGCGCTATCGCGGCGCGTTCCTCCACGGCGGGGTGACCCCCGAGGAGATGGTGCTTCCTATCGCGTTGCTGACGGCCCGACGTGGTGGCTGAGCGGCGGGCGGCGGGCGCGGCCGTGCCAGCCACGGGCTGGCGCCTGAAGGCCTGGCTCCATCCCTATCGCCTGCCCCTCGGCGCCGGGATCCTGGCGACCTCGGTGGCGTCAGTGCTCGACGGCGTCACCCTGCTCCTGCTCATTCCGCTGCTCCGCCATCTGTTCGGCAGCTCCGGCGGACTGGCCGCGGGGACCACCGGACTGGAACGATTGGTCGACCGGCTGCTCGATCCGCTGCTGGCGGGGCATACCCCGGGCGGCGTAACCGTGCTGCTGGTGCTGCTCCTGTGTGCGGTTCTGCTGGTCAAGAACCTCCTGGCGTGGGTCGCCAGCCAGCTGAGCGTGCTGGCGCAGGAGGGACTGGTCCGGGACCTCCGCTCCGCCCTGTTCGAGCACCTGCTCCGGCTCGATCTCGACTGGCTGGAGCGGACCCGTGGCGGCCAGGTCATCGCCCGGGTGATGCACGACGCCGACCAGACTAAGGTCGCCATCAGCGCCGGTCTGGCGTCGTTCTTCCAGAATCTGGTGTTGATCCTCACGACGCTCGCGGTGCTGGCCCAGCTCTCCTGGCAGCTCACCCTGCTCACCCTCGCGGCCGCGCCGATCCTCCTCGCCGGCATCCGGCTTCTGCTCCGCCGGCTGCGGCATCACGCCCGGGCCCGGGCCGAGGAGGCGGGGGAGATGACGGCGACGGTGGCCGAGCGGCTGACGGCCATGAAGCTGATCCGGACTTACGGGGGCGAGGCGCGGGAGGCTGCCTGCTTCCGGGAGCAGGCCGACCGCTATCGCCGCCGGGTGGCGCGGACCCAGCGACTGGCCACGCTCTCGAGCCCGGTCAGCGAGCTGTTCGGAGGTCTGTTGCTGGTGGCCCTGGTTGCAGTCGGTGCGTCACCGGGGCTGCTGGGCGGCGGGCTGACTCCCGAGGGGCTGCTGGTCTTCATCGTCGCCGCGCTCCGGGTGATGGCACCGCTCAAGGCCATTACCCAGTTCCCCAGTCAGATGTCGCTCGCCCTGGCGGGCGCGGACCGGGTGTTCGAGCTCCTGGATCTTCCCGCCACCGAGCCGGAGGCCGAGTCATTGCCAGCGGCCCGGTTCGAGCGGGACGTGGCATTCGAAGGGGTCTGGTTCCGATACGGTTCAGAGTTCCAGGTTCCAAGTTCCGAGTACCGGGAACTCGGACCTCGGAACTCGGAACTTCCTTGGGTCCTGTCCGACATCTCCTTCACTCTGCCCCGGGGCCGGACCATCGCGTTGGTTGGACCGTCAGGAGCGGGGAAGACCACGCTGGCCGAGTTGCTGCCGCGGCTGCGTGACCCGGTGCGGGGGCGGATTCTGTTCGACGGAAGGCCGATCGCGGAATGCTCCCGGGGCTCGGTACGGGGGTTGCTCGGCTTCGTGGGACAGGAGACGATTCTGCTCAACGACACCGTGCTGGCCAACATCGCCTACGGCCGGCCGGACGCGAGCCAGGCCGAGGTGGAGGCGGCGGCCCGAGCCGCCAACGCGCACGGTTTCATTGTCCACCTGCCCGAGGGCTACCGGACCGTGCTGGGAGAGCGCGGCACCCGGCTTTCCGGGGGGCAGCGGCAGCGGATTGCCATTGCGCGGGCGGTACTCCGGGACCCGCCGATCCTGATCCTGGACGAAGCCACCAGCGCGCTGGACAGCGAGTCCGAGCGGCTGGTGCAGGATGCGCTGCTGCGGCTCATGCGCGACCGCACGGTGCTGGTCATCGCTCACCGGCTCGCCACGGTGCGGCACGCCGACGAGATCCTGGTGCTGGACCACGGCCGCATCGTTGAGCGTGGAACCCACGACGAGCTGCGACGGGCTGGAGGCCTTTACGGCCGCTTGACCAGTAGTTCCGAGTTCAGAGTGCCGCCAGAAGGGCTAACGCATGCGTTGGCCTCGGCCGCAGAACTCGGCACTCCGAACTCTTCTGTATAGATTGTCTCCCGATCAACTATGACCGTACCTCCCTTTTCGGGCCTCAGGGTGCTCTACGCGGCCCACGTGGATGAGGCGGACCTCGCCCACAACGGCCTCCGCCACCGCGCCCTCGAACGGCTCGGTTGCACCGTGCTGCTGCTCGACCCGGAGCGGGCGGGCTGGATCGAACGGCTGGTTCGCCGCGACGTGGAGCAGCGGCTCCGGGCGGCCCTCGAGCAGCAACCGCCCGACCTGGTGATCGTCTCCGGACAGGGCGTGATTCCGTCCGAGGCGGCCTCCGAGCTCCGCCGGGGTCGGCCCGCGAAGTGGGTTCAGCTGCTGGAGGACGAGATCCCGCGGTCCGACAGCATCAGCGGGGAAGCGATGGCGTACGATCACGTGTTCGTGGGTTCCAGCGGCGGGCTCAAGCTGCTCGAGCGTCACGGAATCCGGCACGCCCACTACCTCGCGGTCGGGTGTGACCCGTCGGTGCACAAGCCGCTCCGCGCCCGCGGGGTCTTCCGGGCCAATGTGGTCTTCGCTGGCGCCGCGACATCCAGGCGGGAGCGACTGCTGGGCGAGCTGGTTGAATTCGGACTTGCCCTGTGGGGGTCGGGCTGGCGCAAGACCGGGCTCAGGGACTACTGCCGGGGTGAGCTGCCGACCGCCGAGGACTTCGTGCGCGCCTATGCCGGAGCGACGGTGGCGGTGAACGTCCATCGTACCGGTCCCGACGACCGGTCGGGTGATCCCACCGGGGTCAATCGCCGGACCTTCGAGCTGGCGGCCATCGGTGTCACCCAGGTCGTGGACATGCGCCCCGACCTGCCGCAGCATTTCGAGGACGGCAGTGAGGTGCTCACCTTCACCACCCCGGAGGAGCTCAAGGGACAGGTCAAGCGCGCGGTGCAGGAAGACAAGTATCGTGAGCGGCTGGCCGGCAATGCCCGTCAGCGGGCCCTCCGGCAGCACACCTACATGCATCGGATGGCCGAGCTCCTTCGTACCGTGACTGCAACGTCGTAACCGGTTCCGAGTTCAGAGTTCCAAGTTCCAGGTAAACTCGGTGTGAACCCACTTGGAACTTGGAACTTGGAACTCACTCCGCAGTTCTTTGCCCCTCCGGAAGCACGCCCGTCTCCAGAAATCGCCGATAGAACCGTACGTACTCCTCCGCCATCACGAGGTGACTGAAGTACCGCTCTGCCCGCGCCCGACAGGCCGCCGGATCCTTGCGGGCCATTTCCGGCACCCGCGCCACCAGCTCCTCCACCGTGGCTCCGAACTCGGCGGTCTCCGGGCTCAGGACCTCGGGGAGCGCCCCGCGGCGGGTGCCAAGCACCGGGGTCCCGCTCCACAGCGCCTCGATCAGGGTCAGTCCGAAGGGCTCCTCCCACTGGGCCGGCATCCACAGCATCCTGGCCCCCGCCAGCAGCTCCGCTTTCTCCTGTCCGTCGACCTCACCGGCAAAGCGGAGCAGGCGCGAGAGGCTGGGGCGCCATCCCCCGGCCACGACCAGTTTCCGCTGAGCCGCCTTGGCGCCTTCCACGGCCAGTTGCCATCCCTTGCTGGAGTGCAGCCGGCCGAGGAAGAGATCGTAGTCGTCCTTGGCGGCGCGGAAGTGATAGGCGGCGGGATCGAGACCGTTGTAGACAAAACTCCGGCTGCCGTGGCGTTCGGCGTGGTTGGCACTGACGAAGATGGTGTTGGCCGGCCGGGTCACGCCGGGCGGGGTGCTGCCCTCGTGGGTCCAGACCCACGGCACCGAGGGAGCAGTGCGGGGCGGGTAGAAGGCGTGGAGGATATCCGTGCCGGGTGGTGTCAGAGCGGTCAGATCGAACGCAGTGTCGCTAAAGCGTGCCCCTGGCACCGGCACGACCCGCGCCTCCGGGAT
Source organism: Gemmatimonadota bacterium (assembly GCA_041499215.1). GTDB lineage: Bacteria > Gemmatimonadota > Gemmatimonadetes > Gemmatimonadales > GWC2-71-9 > JADJOM01. The sequence goes on from JBGQJV010000022.1 coordinate 7,568, forward strand.
CTTGGTTCCGGTCGGGGCGATGAGGGTTACCTCGTGCCCCAGCGCGGCCAGGCCCCGGGCCAGGGACACCACCACCCGCTCGGTTCCGCCATAGCCCTTCACCGGCAGCCGCGTATGATGGACCAGCGTCACCCGCATATCTTTCGCGCGTCCTTCCCGTGAGTACCCGCCAGCGGATGCGTATCGTCGGATGCAGTCTCGTGGCCAATGCCGTCCGGCTCGACTTCCCCATTCTCGAAGCACTCGGCTCCATCCTGCCACTGTGCGACGAGCTGATCGTGAATGTGGGGCCGTCGGACGACGGTACCCTCGATCTGGTTCGGGGCCTGGATGACCCGCGGCTGCGGGTCGTCCAAGGCCGCTGGGACCAGGGCCAGGGGAGTGCGGTGCTCGCAGTAGAGACCCAGCGGGCGCTGGACCTGGCCCGCGGCGATTGGGCAATCTATATCCAGGCCGACGAAATCCTGCACGAGGATGGGGTCGAGCCGCTCAGGGCCGCGCTCGATCGCGCGGAGGAAGACCCGCGGGTTGAGGCCCTGCTGGTCGACTTTGTGCACTTCTACGGTACGCCGGAATGGACCGGGGCCAGTCGCGCCTGGTACCGGCGGGAGGTGCGCGCTATCCGCCTTGGCCGTGAGATTCACAGCCGCGGCGACGCGCAGGGGTTCCGGGCCGGGCCGCACCAGCGCAGGGTGCGCGCGCGGTCGAGCGGTGCGGCCTATTTCCACTATGGGTGGGCCCGCCCGCTCGACGTCCTCCGGCGCAAACAGCAGATCGACGACCGGCTCTATCATGGTGGTGCCGGGAAACGGGCTCCCGTGGGTGAGCGGTTGCCGCGCGACGTAGGTCTCACCCGTTTCACCGGGCAACATCCCGCCCGGATGGAGCCGTGGATCGCCGCGCGGCTGGCCCGGATGACACCCGGCTTTACCCCGAGACGATGGGATGCACGGCGGGTGTCGCTGCTCGCTACATTCGCCCTCGAACGGCTCACGGGATGGCGGCCGTTCGAATACAAGAACTACGTCGAGGTGTAGCCCTGACCGGCAAGCAGCAGCTCGAGTCTGTGCCGGTAGCTGTGCTTCGCCAGCGCATGGGCCCGACCCGCCTCGGCGATACGGCCCCGCAGGCCGGGATCGGCCAGGAGTCGTCCGGTGAGAGCGGCGGCCTCCGCCGGCGTGCGATACCACACGGCGTGCTGGCCGTCTCCGGCAAAGGCCTCCACGCCGGGCACATGCTCTCCGAGGAAGAGACCACCGGCTCCGAGCACTCGCCACAGCCGGTTCGAGGTGCCCCCGTGCCGCTCGGCACGCTGCGCCGGGAGTGCATCCACTCCCAGAGAGATCGCGGCACCGCGCACCACTCGCCCGAGCTCGGTGCCGCGCACCCTTCCGCCCGCCACGGGGAGGTCGGGTGGCGCTCCCTCCCAGCCGGGGCCGCGGATCTGCATCCGCCCGGCTCGCGCGACGGCCCGCAACACCTGGTAGCGTCGCGGGTAATCCCCGGAGCCCACGAACGAGATGTCGCAGAGATACTCCGCCGGGCAGGCATCCGCCGGTCGGTCGAGCTCCGGATCCATGCCCTGGGGGAGGAAATGGACATCGCGCGCTCCGGCCTCGAGGAAGGCGTCGATCTGGTACCCGTAGGTGACGAAGACGCGACCGGCGAGGCGGCCGAGCGCGGCAACCTGCCCGGGGAGCGGCGCGACGGCGTCGAAGTACCAGAAGGCGGAATCGCGCCGGGCCAGGATCCGTCCCAGCGTCTCTTCCCCCGCGGCGATTGCATGCCTGGTGCACAGGATGTAGTCCGGCTCGAACCGGTCGGTGCGCCAGCGGAGGAGGCCGGACGCCAGCGCGCGCAGCCGGCGTCGCCACCCCAGCGCGTCGAGTACGCGGACGGTGTGGCCGAGCGATGTCGCCGCGCGGGCGAGGGACGCTTCGGTGCGATGTGCGCCGCCGGCGCCGAGAATCAGGATCCGCATGGCTGAGGCGGAACCTATGCGGGTCTTGCTCAGCCTGCACCAGGGGGCCGGCGCCGGATCGGTGAACTCGGTCCTGCGGCTGGGCCTGGGGCTCTGGCGTCGGGGCGTCCACGTTCGCTTCGTGGCTCCGCCCGGGTCGCCGGTCGAAGCCGAGGCTCGAGCCGGCGGCCTCGAGGTGCACCCGCTGTGGCTCGAGCCCCGGGGCCGCCGGCTCAATGCCGGGCGGCTGGCGGAGCTGCTCGAGCGCTACCCGGTCGACCTGATCAATCCTCATGGCTCGCGCGACCGCGAAGCATTCACCTGGCTGGGGCTGATGGGTCGGTTGCCGGCGCCGCTGGTGCCGACCCGCCGCTCCTGGCCGCGGACCTGGCGGGTGGAGAACTGGCTGGTCGGACGGGTGGCGGCACGGGTCATCGTGATCAGCCCACCGCTGGCCGCGGCCCTTGGCGCCGGAGGCATCCCGCGCGAGAAACTGGTGATCGTTCCGAACGGCCTGCTGGCCGATCGGATCGATCGTCCCGTCGGTCCGGAGGAGCTCCATGACTGGCGCGCCCGGATCGGCTGGGAACCCTCCCGCCGGACGGTCGGAATCGTCGCCCGACCCAAGGATCAGCAGGTGGTCCTTCGGGCGCTCCGACAGGTCGCGACTCCGGTGCGGCTGGTGATGGCGGGGCTGGATGGACGGGCACTCACCGATCGCCTGCCGCCGATTCCCGATCGTCACGCGGTGATACGGCTCCCGTTCGATCCGGCCATCCGGCCATTGTACGATCTGCTGGAGGTGGTGCTGCATCCCTCCCGCTGGGACGCACTGCCTCAGGCAGTGCTGGAGGCCATGGCTCTGGGCAAGCCGGTGATCGCATCGCGGGCCCCCGGACACCAGGTGATCATTCGGGACGAGGTGGACGGGCTGCTGGTGCCGCCGGATGATCCGGCCGCGTGGGCCGCCGCGCTGGACCGAGTCCTGGGCGATGCCGAGCTGGCCGCCAGGCTCGGCCGTGGGGCGCAACCCAGAGCGCGAGACGGATTTCCGTTCGAGCGAACCATCGACGAGACGATCCGGGTCTACCGTGAAGTCCTGAACGAGGTCCGCGTTCCGCGTTCCCCGTTCCGCGTTGGAGGGACGCCGAAGGCGAACGCGGAACGCGGAACGCGGAACGCAGAACTCCTTCTCGCCTACGACTTCCCCCCCATGCCTGGTGGCATCTCCCGCGCGCTCGGCGAAATCGCCCGGCACGGCGGAATGGTGGTCTCGACCGGCCGGCACCGAGGCGATAGCGAGTGGGATCGCGAGGCGGGTATCGTGGTCAGGCGCGCACCCGTGGCCGCGGAGCGGCTCCGCACGATCAGCGGGTTGCTGCGCTGGGCCCGGTCCGCCGATTCAGACGCCCGCGCGGCCGGCACCGGCTTTGTGTGGGCGGGCAACATCAAGCCTGCCGGGCACGTCGCCCGCTGGCTCCGGGTGCGGCGGGGACTCCCTTACGGTCTCATCGTCCACGGACTCGACCTGGGGCTGCTCGCCGAACAGGCGGCCCGTTCGCCTCGCAAGCGTCTCGTCGCCCGCGCCCTCCTCGCCGGCTCGGCCGGTGTGGTCGCCAACAGCCGCTGGACTGCCGAGCGATACCGCATGCTGGTGAGCGAGCTGGGGCTGCCTGCGCTCCAGGAGCGGGTGCGGGTAGTCCCGTTGGGTGCGGATCCGCTGCGGTTCCGCCCTGACGGGACTGCCGCTCGGCTGGGTCCGGGACGATGGCTTCTCACTGTTGGCCGGCTGGTACCTCACAAGGGGATCGATACCGGGCTGGAGGCCCTCGCCCGGCTCATCGACCGCCACTCCGACCTGCACTATGCGGTGGCGGGCGTCGGTCCCGACCGCGAGCGGCTCGGTTCCCTTGCTGCTCGGCTCGGTGTGGCGGAGAGGGTGCGCTTTCTCGGCCAGGTCGAAGAAGCCGAGCTACCCGCCCTCTATCGATCTGCCGAGTTATACCTCGGACTCTCGCGCGAGGAGGGGGTGCAGGTGGAGGGCTTTGGCCTGTCACTGGTCGAGGCCCAGGCCTCGGGCCTGCCGGTGGTCGGGGCAGCGAGTGGCGGGATCCCCGATGCCGTCGCGGATGGCGAGAGCGGGCTGCTGGTGCCCCCGGGCGATTCCGCGGCGGCGGCCAACGCGCTAACGGCGTTGCTGGACGACGAGGCGCTCCGGAAGGCGTTCGGTTCGGCGGGCCGACGACGGGTGGAACAGACCCTCAACTGGGACCGGGTGGTACGGGACCTCCGCCTGGCTGCGTCGGCCTTTCGCGGGTGATCTCTCCGCTGGCGTGTTCACCGCCGGTGAGCTCGCCGGCAGGGATCCTGGCCGACTGAGCCAGTCGTGCGCTGATGGCGTAAGTCGGGCAGTTCCGCACATAGGAGCCGTCCAGCGGGGACCACAATTGCACCGCCTGAATCACCCGGGCCCGACCAGCTTCATCCAGCTCGAACACCCATGGCGCATGCATCACGCAGGCGCCGCACCCGATGCACCGATCCCGGTCCACCCGGACCTCCACCTGCCGCTGCGGGTAGATGCCGCTCCCGTGGGGGTCGAAGTCGCGCAAGGCGTCGAGCATATCCAGGGTGGACCGGTAACCTTCCTCGATCAGCTCGCGGTTATACCCGAAGGCGAACATCGAGACGTGCTCTACCCGGGGCTGCAGCAGGACCAGCGGAGGCGAGGTCCACCGGCGGAGCCGGCTGTCCATCATAGTCTGCATCACGATCTCGAGCCCGCGGATATAGATGGCGGCGAAGCCCTCCTCGTGCACGTTGCTCCGGAGCGCGCTGGTGGAGCCGACGTCGACCGCCAGCACGGGGCCGTCACAGTGGGTCGCCGCCACCTGGACCGGCAGGTTCTCGGTGACGGCGCCGTCCACATACCACCGGCCCTCGATCTCGCGTGGAGGGAAGATCCCTGGCAGTGCACACGAGGCGAAGACCGCGTCCGCCACCCGGGCCCCGCGGAGCCCGGGCAGGCCCCAGAGGACCTGCATTCCGGAGTTGAGCTCGACCGTGTTGATGAGCAGCCGGCGGGGGAGTTTCTCGAAGGTGACGTCGCCCACCAGTCCCTGAATAAGCCCGTCCAGCGGCTCACGGCGGTACACCGCCACGGCGCGCATCCGCTTGAGGGCCATTTCGACATGCGCCACCTGGAAGATGTCGCGCCGGCGCACCGCCATCCCCCGCTCGGCCATCTCCTTGAGGGGCATGCCGGTGGCCCACGCCGCGGCCACCAGCGACCCCATGCTGCTGCCCACCACGGCGCCCGGCACCAGCCCGCGCTCCTCGAGCGCCCGCAGCACGCCGATGTGGGCGAGTCCCTTGAGGCCGCCGCCGCTCAGGACCAGAGTGAATGGACTGGTAAAGCTCATGCGCTTGCTTCGTGGCTCACAATAGCACTAACCTACCCGGGCCATGTGCAACGGGGAACAGGGCGGGAGTATGAAGGAATGGGGAAGCGGAACGGGGAACGGCGAACTGGGGGAGAGCATGAGTCGTGACGCGAGAGTGTCCGTCGGCCTGGACCCGGATCCCGGCTCTCCATTTCCGGTTCCTTCCGCTCCGCACTACGACGTCGCCGCTCTCCGCCGGGCCGAGTTCCCCTGGGCCGCCGATACCGTCTATCTGGACCATGCCAGCATCGGACCGTTGCCCGAACGCACCCGGCAGGCGCTGGTGCACATGGCGGAGCGGCGGGCGCGGCCGTTCGAGATCCGGCACGCGGACCAGTTCGGTGGCCTGTCCCGGGCCCGGGAACTGGCTGCACTGCTTATTAACGCCGACCCGGGCGAGATCGCCCTCGCTACCAATACCAGCTTCGGACTCGGCCTGGCCGCGAGGGCACTGCCGTTCCAGCCCGGTGACATCGTGCTGGTATCCGACCGTGAGTTCCCGGCGAACGTCTATCCCTGGAAGCGACTGGATGACCGGGGCACCACGCTTGAACTGGTGCCGACCACGCCGGAAGGGTGGCCCGACGAGGCCCGCCTGCTGGAACGGCTGGAGGATCCCCGGGTGCGCTGCCTGGCGATCTCACTCACCCAGTTTGCCAGCGGCTACACCGCCGACATCGGGCGCTTCTCGCAGGTCACCCGCCGACGGGGACAGTTCCTCGTGGTCGATGCGATTCAGGGTCTCGGCCAGCTACCCTTCGACGTGCGGGCCACGCCGGTGGACGTGCTCTCCTCGGGGGCGCAGAAGTGGCTGCTCTCTCCGTGGGGCAGCGGCTTCATGTACGTGCGGAGGGACCTGATCCCCACTCTCGAGCCGGCGTTGGTGAGCTGGATGGCATTCGAGGGGACCGACGATTTCACCACCCTGTGCCACTACCGGGACCGGCTGCATACCGACGCCCGGCGGTTCGAGCTCATCACCCTCCCGTTTCAGGATTTCGTCGCGATGAACCAGTCGGTGGAGCTGCTGCTCTCCCTGGGCATCCCGGCGATCCAGCGGCACCTGTCCACGCTGCAGCAGCCCCTGCTCGAGTGGGCGGCCCGGCGTGGCGTGCGGGTGACCTCGCCCCAGGGGGCGCGGGCCTCGGGGATCCTCTGCCTCGCCCCGCCGCGCCTCGAGGCCGCGCACCGCGCCCTGCGCGAGGCGCGCATCTTCTGCAGCCTGCGCGAAGGCGCCATCCGCATCAGCCCCCACTGCTACAACACGGTGGAGGAGATGGGGCGGGTGGTGGAGATCCTCGAGAGGGCGGTCATGTGAGACGTGAGACGTAAGACGTCTCACGTCTCAAGTCTTACGTCTTACGTCTCTAGCCCATCCCCCAATGCCTCTCTCGCTCTTGGATCAGCTCAAGTCCGGCTACGGCTTCACCGGCGCTTCCGTCACGCTGGGTGCCGCGCTCGAAGGCGCCACGATCCATCCCGAGCCGAAGATCAGGATTCCTCTCGCGATGATGAACCGCCACGGTCTGGTGGCCGGGGCAACCGGAACCGGCAAGACCAGGACCCTGCAGCTGCTGACTGAGCAGCTTTCGGCGGCGGGAGTGCCGGTGTTCGTCGCCGACATCAAGGGAGATCTCTCGGGGCTCGCCATGCCGGGCGAGTCGAACGACCGGGTCACCCAGCGCGCCAGGGACGTGGGCTGGACCTGGACCCCCGCAGGGGTGCCGGTGGAGTTCGTGAGCCTCACCGGCCAGCTGGGGGTGCAGCTTCGCGCCACGGTGGCGAGCTTCGGCCCGCTGCTCCTGGCCAAGGTCCTGGGTCTGAACGAGACTCAGACCAGCGTGCTCACCCTGGTCTTCAAGTACTGCGACGACGCCCGGCTCCCACTGCTCGACTTCAGCGATCTCAGGGCCGTGCTGCAGTTCCTCTCCGGCGACCTGGGGAAGGAGGCGCTGGCCGGGCTGGGCGGGATGTCCTCGGCCACGGTGGGAGTGCTGCTCCGCAAGATGGTGGAGCTGGAGATGCAGGGCGCCGACCGGTTCTTCGGTGAGCCCGAATTCGACGTGCACGATCTGCTGGTGAGTACCCGCGACGGCCGCGGCGTGGTGACCTGTCTCGAGCTGTCCGATGTGCAGGACAAGCCGAAACTGTTCTCGACGTTCATGATGTGGTTGCTGGCGGAATTGTATCACAGCCTGCCGGAGGCGGGCGACCTCGACAAGCCGAAGCTGGCATTCTTCTTCGACGAGGCGCATCTGCTGTTCGACGACGCTTCGAAGGCCTTTCTGGAGCAGGTGGAGCAGGTGGTCCGGCTGATCCGCTCCAAGGGCGTCGGGGTCTATTTCGTGACCCAGACCCCGAAGGACGTGCCCGGGGATGTGCTGGCCCAGCTGTCCAACCGGGTGCAGCATGCTCTCCGGGCCCACACCCCGGATGATGAGACCGCGCTCAACGCCTCGGTCCGGACCTTCCCCAGGACCGAGTTCTACGACCTGGCCCAGACCCTGACTTCCCTGGGCATCGGCGAGGCGATCGTCACGGTGCTCGACCCGCGAGGCGTGCCGACTCCGGTCGTCGCGACCCGGCTCATCCCGCCGGCCTCGCGCATGGCGCCGCTCACCCCGGAAGAGCTGCAGGCGGACATCCGTCAGTCGGATCTGCTCGCGGAGTACGGCAAGAGCATCGACCGCGAGAGTGCGCGGGAGATGCTCGCCGCCCGCCTCAATCCCCCCGCATCTGGTCAGGGCGGGCCGGCACCGGTCGCGGCCCCGTCAGCACCAGCCGGAGGCGGTCGCGGTGGCATGTCGACGGGGGCCAAGATCGGAACCGCGGTGGCGGCTGCGCTGGGGACGACAGTTGCGCGGACGGTTGGCCGGGAGCTGGTCCGGGGCGTGCTCGGCATGCTGATGGGGAAGGCCCCGCGGGGGACCAGCCGGACGCGTTGGTAAGGGAGTGGGCGCGCACAGTTGTCCGCGCCCACCGGGCCTGCCTCCGTCTCACCTCTCACCTCTCACTTCTCACTTCTTCGTCACCGCTTCCTCGCGCAGCACATGCTTGGCGAACAGGAACACCAGGAAGGCCACGACCAGGAAGTTGATCAGCGCCGAAATGATGGCACCCACGGCGAAGTTGAATGGACCGATCGCGAACTTGGCCGTTTGCCACTCCCCACCGGCGGCCGAGAGGATGGGTTCCAGGAAGGGCATCAGCAGGCCGTCCACGATCGTCTTCACCAGCTCACCTGCCTTGCTGCCGATGATCACGCCGATCGCCAATCCGATGACACTGTATTCCTTCAGGAACTTCATGAACTCGCCCTTCATGGCGGTGCTCCTTGGGAGGGGACGGACGGGGGAATAAACGAAAGCTGGGACCGGCGAGCGGCCAGAAGGCCCGGCACGGGTCTCAAATACCCGCCTGTGGGGAGCCGCACCAGGCGTGCCCGGGCGGCTCGAGGACGGGACGAACCTGGAGTGATGTCAGCGATCCGCGATCAGCAGCGCAAAGGCCTTGCGGCCTTTTTGCAGGAGCACGTAGCTCCCCACGAGCAGGTCGCCCGCTCCCAGCCGCCGGTCACCCTCTGCCACTGGCGCTCCATTGACTGAGAAGCCCCGCTGGTCGACGCCGCGGCGGGCCTCTCCCTTCGACTGCGCCAGGCCCACCCGAACCAGCGCGTCGACCAGAGCCAGTCCCTCGAGTTCTTCCCGGCTTACCCGGGTGGTCGGAATCTCCCCGGCGAGGACCTGGAAGACCTCCGCACCCGCCTGGGCCAGGTCGAGCCGGCCGAACAGGATCTGGCTGGCCTGGATCACCCCGCGCAGGATAGCGGCGCCATGCACTCTGGCGGTCACCTCCTCGGCGAGACGCCGCTGCGCCGGGCGCTTGCCGGGGTCCGCCACCTGTTCGGCCATCACCGCGCCGATCTCGGCGAGTGGAAGGAAGGTGAAGAACTTGAGCAGCCGCTCCACGTCCCGGTCATCGCTGTTGAGCCAGAACTGGTAGAACTGGTACGGCGAAGTCTTGTCCGGGTCGAGCCAGACGTTCCCCGCCTCGCTCTTGCCGAACTTGCCGCCACCCGCGGTGGTGAGCAGCGGGAACACCAGGCCGTGGGCCTGGGCTCCCTCCCGCCGAGAGATCAACTCCGTTCCCGCGGTGATGTTGCCCCATTGGTCGCTGCCCCCCATCTGCAGCTCGCAACGCTCTCCCCGCCACAGATGCCAGAAGTCGTATGCCTGGACCAGCATGTAGCTGAACTCGGTGAAGGAGATGCCACTCTCCATCCGGCTCTTCACCGATTCCTTCTGCATCATGTAGTTCAGGGTGAAGTGCTTGCCCACGTCGCGCAGGAAGTCCATCAGCCTGAGCGGCCGGAGCCAGTCGGCGTTGTTGCGCACCCGCGCGGCATTGCCCGCGGCAGCGAAGTCGAGGAATTGTTCCAGTTGGCGCTGGATCCGCCCGACGTTGTGGTCGATCTGCTCCAGCGAGAGCACCGGACGCTCGGTCCGCTTGCCGCTGGGGTCGCCTACCATACCGGTTCCGCCCCCGACCAGCACGATCGGCGTGCCTCCGCTCCGCTGCAGCCAGGCGAGCCCCATCACCGGCACCAGGTTGCCGACGTGGAGCGAGTCGGCGGTCGGATCGAACCCCACGTAGCCGGTCACCGGGCCCGTCGCCAGCCGTTCGGCCAGCCCCGGTGTGGCGTCCTGCACGAAGCCCCGGGCTCGCAGGTCGTCGAGTAGCGTGGTCATGGCGCGAAAGCTTAGGGCTTCACGGAAGGCTCGGCAAGACTTTTCAGTGTTCCGAGTTCCGAGTTGGAGGTCCCGGTTCCCGACGGTCGGCAAGCCTCGAACCTCTTCGACGGGCCCCGCCTCACGCCAGGCTGAACGCGGAACACGGAACTCGGAACTCGGAACTTATCAGTATACATTTCCGTGTATGGCACCCTCCCCGATGAACACCCTCCTCCGCTGGTGGTACACGCCCCGGATCCGCGGCGCAATTCTGACCGCCATCCTCTCCTGCGTGGCACTCGCCGGGGGACTGGTGATCGGCGCCTGGAATCGGGCCTGTGCCAATAACGCCTGTCCCTCGATCGCCAAGCTGGGGGACTACGACCCCGCCCAGGCCTCCAAGGTCTACGCCGCCGACGGCCGGCTGATCACCGACCTGGGCGAGGAGCGGCGGACCCTCATTCCGGTCACGCAGATCTCGCCGGCCGCCATCGCCGCCTTCGTGGTGGTGGAGGACAAGCGGTTCTACGAGCACCACGGGGTCGACTGGGTGCGCGCGTTCGGAGCGGTGAAGTCCACCCTGTCGTATCTGATCTTCGGCCACGGCCGGCTGCAGGGCTTTTCCACCATCACGATGCAGCTGGCCCGGAACCTGTTCCCGGAGGACATCAGCGGTCAGGACCGCACCCCGCGGCGCAAGCTGCGGGAGATGCATGTGGCGTTCGAGCTGGAGGACCAGTTCCCCAAGGACCGGATCCTCGAACTCTACCTCAACCAGATCAACCTCGGGAACGGCGCCTTCGGGGTGGAAGCGGCGGCCCAGCGCTATTTCGGCAAGTCGGCCCGCGATCTGAATGTGGCTGAAGCGGCAACCCTAGCCGGGATTCCCCGGTCCCCCACCCGGTACAATCCACGCCGCAATCCGGATTTCTCGGTGGAGCGCCGCAATCTCATCCTCGAGCTCATGGCGGACGAGGGCGTGCTTGCCCGGGCCGATGCCGAGCGCTGGAAGTCCTACCCCCTGCTGCTCTCGTCCCGTTCGGATCTGAGCGAGGTGGCGCCGTACTTCACCGAGTACGTGCGGCAGCAGCTGCGGACCCGGTTCGGCTCCGAGCTCTACCGCGGCGGTCTCCGGATCTACACCACCGTGGACCTGGACGTGCAGCAGGCGGCGGAGCGGGCGCTGACCCGCCAGCTGGAGGAGATCGAGCACGACAAGACCAAGTTCGGCAAGTACCCCCGCGAGACCTACGCCGACTACCTCGAGAAGCGCGCCGACGATGCCGAATCGCCGGCGCAGTCTCCCTATCTGCAGGGGTTGGCGCTGGTGCTCGAGGCGCGCACCGGCAAGATCCTCGCGATGGTGGGCGGCCGCGACTTCAGCGACAGCAAGTTCAACCGCGCCATCCAGTCGGTGCGCCAGCCCGGCTCCACTTTCAAGCCGATCGTGTACACCGCCGCGCTCCGGGCCGGCCATCCCTGGTCCGAGATCGTGGTCGATGACCCGATCAGCGTTGAGATGCTGCCCGGTCAGCCGCCCTGGGAGCCGCAGAACTACGACAGTCGGTTCAACGGCCCGATGTCGCTCAAGGAGGCGTTCTTCAAGAGCCAGAACATCCCGGCCATCAAGCTGGGAATGGAGATAGGTCCCCAGGCGGTCATCGGCGAGGCGGCGCGCTTCGGCATCCAGACGCCGGTGCGACCCTACCCGTCGATCTACATTGGCTCCGAAGGGGTGTACCCGATCGAGCTGATCTCCGCCTACAGCGCCTTTGCCACGCTCGGCAGCCGGACCACGCCCTACGGCATCGAGCGAGTCGAGGATCGGAACGGCAACGTGCTCTGGGCGCCCAAGCCGCGCTCCGAGGTGGTGATGGATTCCGCCCTCGCCTGGCTCATGCTCGATGGCCTCCGCGACGTGGTCCGCCGCGGCACCGCCGCCAGCGCTGTCGGGGCGCAGTTCTCCATTCCGGCGGGCGGCAAGACCGGTACCACCAACGACTACTCCGACGTCTGGTTCGTCGGCTTCACTCAGGATCTGGTCGGCGGAATCTGGATCGGCATGGACAAGCCGCAGAAGATCCTCGACAATGCCCAGGGCGGCAGGCTGGCCGCCCCCGCATGGACGGCGATGATGAAGGAGATCTATGAGCGGCGGCCCGTCCCCGCTGCCTGGCCCCGGCCCGACGGACTGTCGGTGCTCGAGGTGGATCGCCAGACAGGCGCAAAGTTCACTCCGTTCTGCCCCAAGGACTCGCTGGAGACCGTCTCCTTCCTGCCCGGCACGGAGCCGACCCAGTTCTGCCCCATTCACAACCTGTTCCCTGGGACGTCCAGCAGTTCCAACCCTATGAATCAACCCAGATGACGGCCGGGCCCCGACGGTACACCGCATCCTGGGTGTTGCCGTTCGAGGGGCCGCCGATCTCGCGGGGAGCGGTGTTGCTGGACGCGGCGGGACGTATTGCCGCGGTAGGGCCCGACCCCGATGTTCCGATGCCGCCGGGGATCGAACGGGTGGATCTCGGAGCCACTTGTGCGCTGCTGCCCGGCTTTATCAACACCCACACCCATCTCGAGCTCACCGGTCTGGACGCCGCCGCGCCCGAGGCGGAGTTCCCCGACTGGATTCGCTGCATCATCGCGCTGAAGGCCGGGCGCTCTCCACGGGACTTCCTGGACGCTGCGAGACAGGGGATCAGGGACGGCTGGGCCCAGGGTGTCACCACCGTCGCCGATACCGGCGACTCGGGCGCGGTCATCGCCGCACTGGTCGAACTGGGTGGAAGCGGGATCGGCTACCACGAGGTCTTCGGCCCGCATCCCGACCAGGCAGACTCCCAGTTCCGTTCCTGGGTGAGTCGGATGGACGAGCTCGGGTCGCTGGCCCACGGCCGGGTGCGTCTGGGTGCCTCCCCCCATGCTCCCTACAGCGTGAGCGGACCGCTCTACCAGAGAGTAGCCGCCTTCGCTGTCGAGCGGAGACTGCCGGTCGCCGTTCACCTCGCCGAGAGCGAGGCCGAAAGCCTGCTGCTCGAGCGGGATGACGGCGGGTTCGCCGCTGCCTGGCAGTCGCGAGGAATCCCGCTTCCCTCCGCCGGGTGCTCCCCGGTGCGCTGGCTCGAGCGTCTGGGGGTTCTCGGGTCTGGCACCCTCTGCATTCACGTGGTTCGCGCCGATGCGGGGGACCTGGACCTGCTCGCCCGGTTGCGGACTGCGGTGGCACACTGCCCCCGGTCGAACCGCCGCCACGGGCACGGAGATGCCCCGCTTCGAGCGATGCTCGATCGCGGAATCCGGCTAGGAGTCGGGACCGATTCAGTCGCCAGCGTGAGTCCGCTGGATCTCCTGGCCGAGGTGCGGGCGGCCCGCGATCTGGGCGGGCTGTCCGCCGAGGTGGCCCTGGGGCTGGTGACCATTTCCGCGGCACGGGCCCTCAGCCTGGAAGCCGAGATCGGGAGCCTCCAGCCGGGGAAATGGGGTGATCTGACCGCCGTCGACCTCGGCGGGCCGGTTGACGTCGGCCGACTGGCGGATACCGTAGTGTCGCGCGGTGGGACCGCGGTATGCCGGACCGTGGTTGCAGGGCGAGAAGTGTTCAGGAAGTGAGCCGTCAGCCATCAGCCATCAGCGGTGAGCTCGTGTGCTCCAGTCTTACCCCCGCAGTCGGGCGGGTACGCTCACGGCAGTGCTGCCTGGCGGCTGACGGCTGAAGGCTGACGGCGTCCGATTTACTGCTTCAAATGGAGCCCGCGGTACATGAAACTTCAGCGCCACGCCGCCATCCTGCGGGTGATCCGGGAGAAGCGTATCGAGAGTCAGGATGGACTGCGTGAAGCCCTCGCCGCCGAGGGGATCAATGTCACCCAGGCCACGCTCTCACGCGATATCCGGGAGCTGGGACTCGCCAAGCTGGTGGACCCGCAGGGGGGATCATACTACGCCAATCCCAACGAGGGCTCCCTGCGGCCTGACCTGGGACAGGTACTCCCCGCGCTGCTGGTGAGCGTGGAGGGAACCGGGCCGCTCATCGTCATCAAGACCGCGACGGGCGGGGCTCCCGCGGTGGCGGCGGCGCTTGACCAGGCGGGGTGGAAGGAGATCATCGGGACCCTGGCCGGGGACGACACCCTGCTGGTTATCGCCCGCAACCCGAAGATGCGGCAGCTGGTGGAGGCCCGCTTGGCGGCGCTCGCACGCTGAGGGTGGTAAGGCGGAAGGGCGGGACGGCGGAAAGCCAGGCGGGAAAGGAACATGCGCCAGGGTTTTCTCCCGCCCTCCTGCTTGGCCGCCCTCCCGCCCGTCCGCCCTTCCCCCCACCCCTGTGGGGCCGTTACGATTGAAGGGCTTACCTGGAGCGGAAATGACGGTGCGGTGCCTGGCGTTGAATGCGTCGTTCGAGCCCCTGACCATGGTGCCGGTGCGGCGCGCCCTCAGACTGGTGATCGAGGGCAAGGCGGAGATCGTCGAATCGGAGGGGCTGGACGTGGTGCGCAGTGAGCGCCTCGTCCTTCCCAAACCGGCGATCATCCGTCTGGTCAAGTTCGTGCACGTCCCCCGCCGGTTCCGCCGCCAGGTTACCAACACCTTCCTCTTTGCCCGCGATCACTACCGGTGCCAGTACTGCCACCGGTGGCAGTTGGAGTTGCGGCCGCGCGAGTGTCTCACCCGGGACCACCTGGTCCCGATCTCACGCGGCGGAACCAACGACTGGACCAACGTGGTCACCGCCTGTTCCAGCTGCAATACCCGCAAGGGCAACCGGCTGCCGGTGGAGTGCGGGATGCACCCGCTCAGTCACCCGCACGAGCCCCATTTCGTTCACCTCTCCTGGGCGGTCCGCCGCCTGACAACCACCCAGGCCAAGTACATCCGGCTGTTCTACGGCCCGGAGGCGCTCAAGGCCCTCGGTGGGGTGCAGGCCCTCGCGGCACCGGGAGCGAAGTAAGCGCGGCCGCCAGCCACTCAACTGGACAAGTGCGGGCAGCCAGGTCGGGATGGCTGCCTTTTTCGTTGCTGAGTTCCTCGTCGGCGACTGTCCCGTGTCTGCTTGCCCGGTTCGCGAGTCGGCTGTAGTCTAGGGCCGGAAGCCTGCCCGACTGTCCCATGCGCCCACGAGGATGCCTCCGATGGCAGCTGGAGCGGTGTGCCGCGTGCTCCTTGGGCTGGGGCTCGTGGCCACGAGTCTCTCCTGCGCCCGGCCCAGGGTACCGCCCGTCACCCAGGCGGAGCGGTTTGTCGCGGCGCTCAACGCCGGCGACACCGCCACGATGCTCGCCCTCAGCGGGGATCCCTTCCACTTCCGCGAGCAGCGCTGGGCCAGCGCCTCCGACGGCAGCGGGCTCGACCTCGGCGCGGCGACCGACTCGGTCATCCGGGGAGTGGAGCCGCGCCGGTCGTTCCTCGCGGCGCTGGCCAACCGGGTGCACATCCGGGGGACCACGGCCGCGACGCGACCCCCGACCCGGGAGGCCCTGCTGTCACGCGAGCTGGCAGGATCCGATCCCCGCTGGGCCTCGCTGCGGCTGTTCGTCTTTCTTCGGGGGGAGGGCGACGTAGAGCACACCGCCCTGATCGGCGTGGATGAGAAAAGCGGGAAGGTGGCTGCGTTGTATGTGAACTGAGCCGCTACCTGGAGACATCATGGCTGACGCCCCTGCCGCAACCGCCACCCCCGCGGCACCCGCCGTCCCGGCGTTCGATCCGAAGGGGAAGAGCTTCCTCGACCGGCTCGGCGCGTTCCAGGCCGATGCGCTTAAGACCCATACCATCACCGTGCGCAAGGACAGCGGCCGCACCGCCGCCTGGCAGCAGAAGCACCACGTCGGGCACATGTTCCTCTACAACAAGTACACCTCGACCACCCCCGCGAACTGCGACAAGGACGAGCGCACCATCTCCTGGAGTCACATGACCGACCTGACGGTGGTCTGGGAGGGCCAGGTGCTGTGGGCGGATTTCCTGCGCAGCAAGGGGGGCGGCGTTGCTGTACGGGAGGGCGAAGCCTGGAAGAAGGACAACGAGCCGGACAAGGACAAGACCATCGAGAACGTGAAGGCCATGCTGGTGGCAGCCAAGATCGGCAAGAGCGGCACGGCGATGGTCGCTTCCGGGCTCAAGCCCTGTGGTGAGCCGTGCAAATGCGGCGCGGGGCGCTCCAAGCACCTGGAGGACGCGGCGGCGGACCTGAACACCGAGGATCTGACCGCGCTCACGACCAAGCTCACCGCCGCCAAGGCGGGCGACATCGACAGTTACCTGGGCAAGTTCGGCCTGAACCGGCCGCTGGTGAACCACCCGGAAAGCCCCGAGGAGTGGCACGTCGAGGCCACCGACTGAGGCGACTACCGGATCTCGAACTGGTCGGTGCCGGCCGCGAGGTTCAAGGTGGGAATCCCTGCCAGACGCAACACCAGCCGCCGGGCCCGCTCCGCCAGCCCACCGCCTTCGCTGCTGCCCGGGTCCAGTTCGCCCCGAAGCGCCCGTTCGAACTTGTCCAGATCCGAGTCCGACAGCGTGGCTACCGAGAGGGAGGCGGCGTAGTAATAGCGTCCCGGCTCGCGCGGCGCGATCGGAAACCGGGAGCCTACCCGGAGCGCCTCGGCGAGGGCTCCCGCGGTGCCCAGCCGGCGGGTCTGGCTCTGTTCCCGGCCCGGACCGAGACGTGTCATCGTGAACTGGTCGAGCAGAGGCTCATGCCGCACCACGATGGTCCATTCCAGCTGCCGCACCACATCATCCAGCCACGCATCCCGTGACCGCCAGGTTTCCAGCCGGTACGAGAGCCGGACCGGAAGCCCCTGACGCAGAGTCGCCAGCCAGGGCGTGTCCTCCAGCAGATTCCGGGTAAAGACGATCGGATCGCGGTTGTCGGGCGCGAGGGTCACTTCCAGGCGCACCGCTACGGAATCCTGGGCCGCGAGCGGCCGCCACGGAAGCAGCAGCAGTAGCAGCGCCAGCAGGGGCCGGGGGGCCGGGAATGGGATGTTCCGCCGCCGGCCCCCGTCCCCGGTGCCATGTTCCCCATGCCCGGGCATAATGGGCTAGAACCGCCGCTCGAGGCGCAGGTAGAACCGCACCGGCTCACCATCGGTCAGGGCCTTCACCAGATAGGCGGCGATCCCGCCCGCATCGATGCCGACTCCGGCATCGGCCTTCCACTGGCTGATCGACTGGATCCGGTCGTTCGGAACCCGCGCGGGCCCTTCACCCGAGAGCCAGGCGGATCCGGCGTCGCCGAAGAGCACCAGATCCGGGTCCTCGATGCCGATGAACCGGTAGAACTCCCGGTGATTGGGGTCGCGCACCGTGTAACCGGCCCGCAGCTTGAGCCGGTGTCGGAACTCCGCCTGGGTGATGAGCGCACGGTCGCACAGTGCTGCCCGGCTCGGATCGTCGAATCCGGCGGGGGCGCAGTTGAGGTCCCGGAAGCCGTAGCCCGGCAGCAAATCGGGGCCGCCCAGGGAGAGTCGCCGCTGCAGGGGCAGGGGATCACCGGCGAGCCAACCCCCGCTCCACAGCCGGAAGTTGAGCTGCGCATCGGGGGACAGCCGGTTGTATCTCCGGGCATCGAGGGTGAAGCGGCTGAACCGGTAGTCCGCCGTCGGGATCGGGGCGCGGATGGTGGTCGGCAGGCCGACCGGTGCGACGTCGTTGCTGGTGGTATGCTCCACACTTCCACGCAGCCACCATCCCGACGAGGGCCCCGTCCGGGCGTTGCGACTGTCGTACTCCGCGCTCAATCCGAGGCTGGTGTAGTGCCCGTCGTCGATCAGCGGATTGGGCCGCCACCGGTCCTGGTTGCGGAACAGCGACCAGGGATCGTTGGCCCGTACCGAGCCCTGCTTCTCGTAGCGGATGCTGGCGTCGAGCCGCAGCCGGCGGGTGAAGTAATTGTAGGCGCTGCCCCCGACGCCCTCGCTGCTCAGGTAGTCGCGATTGTCGCGCTGGAACAGAAAGGCGTTCCACCCGATCTCATCCCGGGGCAGGGTGTGCTCCTCGATTCCGGCGATGACCGAGTAGGTCCGCGCCCCGAATCCAAAGCCGCGCGACCCATGAAATCGCCAATCGGTCCGGATCAGCCAGCCGAGGTCGCGGCGGAACGGGGAGGGGTCGGGCGCGGTGCGCAGAATGCCGCGCAGGTCGAGACTGGCGGTGAGGGCGTCGCTCGCCCGCCACTCGAATGCCGGCCCGAATACCAGGCCGAGCCCCTCGATCCGGTTGTAGGTCTGGGTGGTGGTGAGCCGCAGGGTGGTTCGGATGTCGCCGGTCTGGTAGGTCTTGACCGCACTGGCCAGCTCGCCGATGGGCCGGCGCCGCTCGCGGAGGGTCAGCAGTCCGTCGGGTTGACGCTGAACCGCCGCCGCGTCCCAGAAGACCCGCGGCTCCCCGTCATGGGTTCCGCCTGGCTCTATCGTGAACCGGCCCCCCGCCACCAGTACGTCGCCGTGGACCACCCCACCCGGGAGGATCACCAGGTCGGCGTTGATAACGGTGAGCGATCCGCTGAACTCTCCCGCGATGCGCACCGAGCCCCGGAACGCGGCCACGCGCCCGGAAAGAGCGGCTCCTGCCGGGAGCGTCAATCCGCCCGGCAGCCGCACCGTGCCCGAGTCGTTCCAGGTGGTCAGCAGCTCGTTCAGGATCGCTGGGGGGAGCCCCAGCGCTGCCGAGTCCTGACCTGACTCGTCCGGATTGATGACCACGACGCTGTCCTGCGCAACCATCGACGCCGGCAGCAACAGGAGCGACAGCGCTAGGAGGGCTCGCATCGCTGGAAAGTACATACGTAAGACGTGAGACGTGAGACGTGAGACGAGTTCCAAGTCGAAGTTCCAAGTTCAGAGCACTCGGCACCCTCACCTCGGAACTTCGAACTCGGACCCTCGAACTCGGTTCACGTCTTACCTCTGCACCTCACCCGACGGCCTCGCCTCTCGCGGCCAGTCCCAGGCGCTTCATCCGCCGGTACAGATTGGCGCGGTCGGTCTGCAGCGTCCGGGCCGCCTCGGCCACGTTTCCCTCGGCCCGAGTCAGCGCATCGGCGATCAGCTCGCGCTCGTAGCGGTCGAGCGCGTCGGTCAGGGATACCCCCGGCTCCAGTGGCGTCGGCCTGGCGATGGCGGGGGTCTGCGCATGATCGGTCCGCAAAGCCGCCGTCCCGGGCCCGGCCCGGCCTCCGGTTGCGGGCAGCACCAGCAGCACATCCTCCGGGCCGATGGTGTCGCCACCCAGAATCGCCAGCCGTTCGACCAGGTTGGCCAGTTCGCGGATATTGCCCGGCCAGGAGTATTGCCGGAGCAGCGCGAGTGCTTCGGGGCCGTACTGCTGGGCCCGGCCCGGCCTGGCCCGTTGGGCGAGGTGAGACACGAGCAAAGGCACGTCCTCCAGCCGCTCCCTGAGAGCCGGCAGGTGGATCGGGAAGATGTTGAGCCGGAAGAACAGGTCCTCGCGGAAGCCGCCCTGTGGCACCGTCTGATCCAGCCGCCGGTTGGTGGCGGCCACCACCCGGACGTCCACCCGGGTGGGTTGTTCCGCGCCGAGCCGCTGCAGCACCCCGGTTTCGAGCGTGCGGAGCAGCTTCGCCTGGGCCTCCAGATTGAGGTCACCGACCTCATCCAGGAACAGGGTCCCCTTGTCCGCCAGCTCGAATCGACCCAGACGGCGCTCGGACGCTCCCGTGAAGGCGCCTCGCTCGTGGCCGAACATCTCGGATTCCACCAGCTCCCGCGGGATCGCGGCGCAGTTCACCGTGACGAACGGCTCCCGCGCCCGCCGGCTCGCCCGGTGGATCGCCGCCGCCACCAGCTCCTTGCCGGTGCCGGAATCGCCGGTGATGAGCACCCGCGCATCGGTCGGTGCGACCTGCGCGATGAGCTGCCGGATCTGCCTGAGCGGGGCACTCTGCCCCACCATCTCGTCCCGGGCCTCGAGGGCCTGCCGCAGGGCCCGGTTCTGGTTGCGGGTCCGCCCCAGCTCGATCGCTGCCCGGAGCGTCACCAGCACCGCTTCGGGGCTGAGCGGCTTCTCGAGGAATTGAAACGCACCGAGCTGGGCCGCCCGAACCGCGTCGGCAAGCTGCGCCTTGCCGCTCATCATGATCACCGGCGCCTCGCTCCCCTTGGCCCGCAGCTGACGCAGGGTCTCGAGTCCGTCCGGACCTGGCGGCATGAAGAGGTCGAGGAAGACGGCGTCGGGGTCGAGCTGTTCCAGCGCCAGCAGGCCGGCCGGCCCATTGGCCGACTCGTCCACCACAAAGCCCTCTGCCCGCAGCAGCGCCGCAAGCATCCGTCGGATGTTCGCTTCGTCGTCGATGATCAGGACGTGAGGCATGTCGCCAAAGATACCGATGTAAGACTTAAGACGTGAGACGGCAGAAACCACACCACCCGAAGGCAGAAGGGGGTTCCAAGTTCCAAGTACTTGGAACTCGGAACTTCGAACTTGGAGCTGGGAACCGTCGCGCCTCACGCCTGACGACGGACATTCTCCCGCCGCTTGGGCAACGTGACGATGAACGTCGCACCTCCGCCCGGTGTCGGCTCATGCCATACCCGGCCTCCATGTGCCTCCACCGTCTGTTTGACCAGTGCGAGGCCGAGCCCGGTCCCGCCTTCTTTGCCAGTGACATAGGCATCGAACAGCCGGTCCCGCAGGACCTCGGGGACACCAGGGCCATGATCCACGATCCGGAGCTCCGCCCCGTTCTGCCCCAGCGGGCGGCAGCTCAGGCCTACGGATCCTGCTCCGCCCACCGCTTCGCTGGCGTTTCTGAGCAGGTTGCTCAGCGCCCGCCGAAGCGGCTCGTAATGACCGGTGATCCTGGGTGTGGCAGGATCCAGCGTGATCTCGGGCGTCACCCCGGCCGGCAGCGCCGTGCGGGCCAGCTCCCCGAGCAGCTCGCCCAGGTCCACCTCCGCGGCCGGCCCTTCCGGCAGCCGCCCCATCTGGGTGAACTCGCTCGCCAGTTGTTCCAGCCGCGCGGACTCCGCCTGCAGCACCTCGAGCGACTCCTTCTGCTCCGGCTGCGCCGTGCGCACCAGCTGGCTGACCGCAAACCGAATCGGGGTCAGCGGGTTCTTCATCTCGTGGGCCACCCGGCGGGCGATTTCCCTGAAGGCGCGCAGCCGCTCGCCCTCGATCTCCCGCGCGCGTGCCTCCGCCAGTCCCGAGGCCATTTCCCGGAGCGCCAGGCGCAGCGAGGCGAACTCGGGGGCCCCGCCTTCCCGCTCATCGGGAGGCAGCAATTCCTCCCGGCGGATGTTCCCGGTCCAGCCAATCAGCTCCTCGATCGGACGGCTGAGCTGGCGCGAGAGATAGCCTCCCAGCCGGACGGAGCCGATCAGCACCACCGCACCGAGAATCAGGATGATCCAGGGAAGTACGGCGGAGTAGGCCGCGGCGTAGGTATCCCGCCGCTGGCCGCGGGAAATGGCGTCGTTGAGCGCCTTGCTGTGCGCCGATAGTGCCCGTCGCTGCACCGCCGGGAGCTTGGTGGTATCGATCGTCTGCACCAGCGTCCGCCCGGTCTGGGCGAGTGCCTCCATGGCCTCGCGATTGGCTCTTGCCGATCCAGCCGGGGCGCGCACCGCCAGCGCCCAGCCCACCAGCGCGATGGCGGTTGGCAGGACACCGAGGAGGACCAGGGCCAGGAGAATCCGGTGTCGAAACGGGAGGGACATGATCAGGGCGCTCCTGGCTGTGCCGGCGGGCGCAGCCGGCGGGACCACAATCCGACAGCCCAGCCCAGCGCCGCGCCGCCGACTCCGCCCGCCCACTCGGGACGCGTGGTCGGCGCAGCGTCCGCGATCAGCGGTACCAGTGCCAGGCCCGCTACCAGGGCGACCGCTGTGACGGCCAGCCCCGCCCAGGGAGACCCACGGCCGAACCAGTAGCCGACTGGCAGGATCAACCCGGCGAGCCAGAGCGGGTTGAACAGCAGCCATTCATCCCAGATCGCATAGCGGAACGGCAGCATACTGGCCCAGCCCCATCCGACGGTCTGCGGCAACCTCGTTTCCAGCCGCTGGGTGGCACTCACCGCCCTGAGGACCAGTGCATGCTCAGCCAACCCTGCCTCCACGGTGACGGTGTCGCCCGCGGCTCTCCCGGGAAAGAAGGGCAGTCGCACGACGAGTCCCCGCAATTCCCAGCTTTCGAAGCGATTCCGCAGGTGAAGCCACAAGGCTATGCGGTCCTGCCCCACGAAGACCTGCTCCTCTCCCTGGTCATCGCATACCGAAAACATGGGGGCCGCCCGGCGGGGCTCCGCCCCCGAAACCGCCCGCACGGTCAGCAGGAAGCTATCCCGCCGCATGGCATCCCGTAGAGGTACCGGCTCGGTCAGCCGATCGTTCGCAGGCTTCCAGCCGGCCAGGTCCACTGAGAGCAGCGTCCCGGGGTAGCGGGCGTAATACGCGAGCTCGGCGGACCACTGGCCGTACCATGGTCGGTTCGAGGGGGCAAGCCGATTGCCCACGGCTGAGAGTGCCAGGATCCCGGCCCACACCCCGGCCGCCAGGGTGCCGAGGGCAGCGCTCCTGCCCCGTGAGGGCCACCCGAGTTCGCGCCAATGATCGAACAGCCAGGCGCCCAGCGCCCCTCCGGCGGTGTTGCTGAGGATATCGCGCAGGGTGGAGTCGCGCCCGACAATGACAGTCGCCTGCAGCACCTCGATGGCCGTGGTCGCGAGCAGGCACAGGCCGATCGCGTGGGCTGGGCGCAGCCAGTGGCGGAGGGCCCACCCGAGAGGCAGAAACAGGAGGATGTTGCTGAGCAGGTCGCGGAGGCTCTCATCCCGACATCCCAGGAGGCAGGTGAATGCCGCGCGGCTTCCAGGCAGCTCCACCCGCTGCGAAGTCAGGGTCATTCGAGCCACGAAGGCGACGGCCAGGGCGGTCACCACGATTTCCCGCCAGTGCGGCCCTCGGCGGGGCTCTGGTCCCGTCATCTTGGGAGCTCTCTCAGTTCGCGCGTTCGGTTCAATTCGGAAGGAGGCTGTGGCTGGTCCGCACAGTTCACTCGGGGAAAGCCGCCACGGATTCTCACGATGTTGTGGCTGAACCGCAACAACACTTTTTCAGCCCCGGTTCCCGAACCGGTTCCAATTGCGGATCTCTTTGTTCATGAAGGACATGCCGTCCCTACCGACCTCTGTGGAACTGGCCCGACTTCTGCACCAGAGCGGTCCTGCTGAGGGTAGCCACTGGCCAGATATCCTGTCACGATAAGGACGACCCCAACTCCCGATGCGTGCAATCCCGCTGCCGCCGCGCTGGCCGGCCACTCACCTGTTCACCGTGGATGTGGAGGACTACTTCCAGGTGAACGCGTTTGAGGGGCT